>JBJKQI010000001.1:0-3604 GCA_046705565.1 Candidatus Pacearchaeota archaeon
CCACCCTTATAAACTTGTTTTCCAAATTAGATTAAGGTGACAAAATGGATGTTATGTTTTATGATTTAATACTTTTAGGAATTTTTGTAATTTCATTTTCAATATTCCTCTTTATTAAGAGAAAGAAGATAAAAAGAGATGGCCTTCTTTTTTTATATCACACAAAATGGGGCGTTAAGTTTATTGACAAATTTGGTGAGAAGCACAAGAAGGGCTTAAGAATTGCAAGTTACTTTTCGATTGTTATAGGATATATTTTAATGGCTGTTATGCTTTACCTAGTTGTTGAAGTTTTGTGGGTTTACATTTTTCAGGCAAGTGCAGTCAGAGCACTAAAAGTTCCGCCGATAACTCCCTTAATTCCTTATCTCCCACAAATTTTCAAACTTAATTTTTTGCCCCCTTTCTATTTTTCATATTGGATAATAATTCTTGCTATTGTCACAATAACCCACGAGTTTTTCCACGGAATTTTTGGAAGAGCGGCAAACATAAAAACAAAAACAACTGGATTTGGATTTTTCCCTTTCTTTTTTCCGATTTTTCCCGCAGCATTTGTAAGCCCTGATGAAAAACAAATGGAGAAGGCAAAGAATTTTGATCAGCGTGCACTGCTCTCTGCAGGCACTTTTGCAAATATCTTAACAACAATTCTTGCGGGAGTAATAATGATAATTTTCTTTTCACTTTCATTTGCTCCGGCGGGAGTTGTTTACAATGACTATGCATATGGATTTGTTAACGTTAGCTCTATAAATTCTATTAATGGGGTTGCAGTTCAAAATTTAAATTATACAAGCTTTTCAAAATTAGTAAAATCCGGAAATGACAACTTAATTGTCGTCGGGAATGAAACATTTTCAGGATTTAAGGCAGCAACAAACATTCCTGGAGAGATTGCACTTTATTATAACACACCTGCGATAAGAGACAATCTAACCGGGGCGATAACTTCGATTGATGGGATTAAAATGACAAGCCTTAACACCCTTTCAAAAGTAGTTGAATCACATTCGCCTGGAGATAACGTGACAATTACAGAGTATAACGGAAGCGTGAGCACACAAAAGGAAATAACTCTTGGAGAAAACCCCGACGGAAAAGCATGGATAGGGATAACCTTTGTAAATCAGAATTCCGGCATTATGGGATTTTTTAATGCTTACAAAGATCCCCATGTGTATTACAAAGCAAACTTTTCCTCAGCAGAATTCATTTACGACTTTTTATGGTGGCTTGTTTTAATCTCATTCTCAGTCGCAACTGTCAACATGCTTCCGGTTGGAATCTTTGACGGCGGAAGATTCTTTTACTTGACGGTTTTGAAGATAACAAAGTCAGAAAAAGTGGCTGAGAGGTCTTATAAGTTTTCAACTTACTTATTTTTGTTTATCCTATTGGTTTTGATGGTCCTTTGGGCATTGGCTTTTTTTTAATTTTTTTATTATAACTTAAAACCTCTTTCGGAGATAAATAAGATTTTGAGAGCTTGTCCTTTGATAAATAATCCCCAAGATACTCTTCCCATTTTGTTCCCTTCAATAATCTTTCAGCTTCGAACTTTGTTAAATATAGGTTATCCCCGTAACCCTTTTTTATTGCAAGTTTATCTGCTTCTTTTTCTTCTTTTTTCCATTCACCTTTTTTAGGAAATAGAATGGAGCTCCAAAACCACCAAAACCCTTTTTTATCAAATCTTGAAAAATGAGAAAGCTCGTGGGCGACAAGCCCAATCATCACATCCCTAGGAAGCTTATCACACTTGGTTGTGAGTAGCATAATTTTAAACCATGGCAAGAGGTATAAAGACATACCCCCTGGGATTGGAAAAGGGATCTTTACTGTGGTAACATAACCTTTTATTTCCGGGAAAGATTCTTTTCTTAATTGATTTATTATTTTCATATTTCTACCCATACTAAATTTATATAAAAATAATTTAAATAATTTCTCCACAATTCTTTTAAACGGATGAATTTTGCTTCATACATGGCAGAAATGAAAAGTTTACAATTAAGTAAAGAAAGACAAGAACAACTCAATGAGTTACAAAAAAGAATTTTAACTCGTCAGGGTTATAGATTGGTTGGCAATCATTCTGCTGTGAAAATTTGTGAGTGGACAAAAAAAAGTCTTCGTGGAGAGGGAAATTGTTACAAATGTACATTTTACGGAATCAGAAGTCACCAATGTTTACAGATGACAACTTCAATGTTTTGTGCTTCACGCTGTAAATTTTGTTGGAGAGGACAAAAGGCTCCCGTCGGAAAAACATGGTATGGACCAATTGATTCACCTGAACACATAATTGAACATTCAATTGATGAGCACTTAAAACTTCTTGCAGGATTTGGTAGCAATAAAAAGATGAATGACAAAAAAAGAGAAGAACATAAAGATGTTAGACACGTTGCGCTTTCTTTAACAGGAGAACCAATTACTTACCCCAAGATAAATGAGATTCTTCAAGAATTTCATAAAAGGAGAATTTCAACTTTTTTAGTTACAAATGCGCAATTTCCAGAAGCTATTGAGAAAATAAAAGATGTTACCCAATTATATTTATCTATTGATGCACCAACAAAAGAAAAATTAAAAACTATTGACAGACCTTTGTTTGACGATTATTGGGAGAGAATGAATAAATGCCTTGACTTATTATCAACAAGAAGATACAGAACCTGCATAAGGCTTAGTATGATAAAAAAAGAAAATATGGAAAATTTTGAAGAATATGCTAAACTTATTCATCGGGGAAATCCTGATTTTATAGAATTGAAAAGCTACATGTGGGTAGGCGAAAGCCAGAAATATTACAAAGTTCAAAATATGCCTTACATGGAAGATATGAAAGAATTCACAAAAAAACTTTTAGAGTTTTTACCGGAATATGAATATCTTTCAAGGCATGAACCTTCTCGCGCTATATTATTGGGCAAGAAATCCTTAAACAAGAAACATTGGATAAACTTTCCGAAGTTTTTTGATTTAGTGAATTCAGGAAATGATTATGTTACTGAAGATTATTGTTCAAAGGTTATGGAGCCTAATTCTTAATATTTTTTCGAAAAATTATTATAATTTCTTTTTGCTTCAAGGTAATCCCAATATGTTTCGGGTATGAAAGACAATTTTTTGTTTATTGAGATTATTTCCCAGTTTTTAACTTTCAATTCCAACCTTTTTTTAGTTACTGCTCTGCCTTTTGGAATAAGAATTTCATAATTTTCTCTAGAAGTTCTTATGTGGACGCCATTTCCCCCCGGAAACCCCGACGGAGAACGATCTTTTGTATTTTTATAATATAAAGGCCCCTTTTTCATTAGTCATTAAAATAAAAAATTGTTATTTATAAAAATTGTTGTTATGATTTGAAATTTTCCGGCTTTTAGCAGGGAAAATTTTTGAAGAAAATTTTAGTTCAAAAAACTTCCTTGGAGATTATTTACAATTATTGTCCGTCGATAAAATTATTTTAGCGGAGTGCCTTAACGACGTTTGGCATGAAGCAATAAACCATGAGCAAAGCGAATGTATCACTTAGGGGCTGGTTGGTCGGGGACGCGGCGGGTTTGAAAAATTACAAATAAACAATTCCTTCTTT
>JBJKQI010000002.1:0-6097 GCA_046705565.1 Candidatus Pacearchaeota archaeon
AAGTTTGGGCAAATGATTTATTCAAAGAAATTTAAAACCCAAAAGAATGAATTATTGTTTAGGACTGTCGCTTACAACTTAAATCGGCTGATAAATTCCGAACCCGGAATTTACTTTCTACAAAACCTTAAAATTCATAAAGTTTATAACTGTGGGTTTCATTGAATATCTAAATCGGTGAAAATGAAACGCGAGTTTAACGAATCAAATATTCTTTATCTAAGCACCTATCCTCCGCGTGAGTGTGGGATTGCAACGTTTGCAAGGGATTTAACTTCTGCTATAGACAAGAGGATCGCACCAAAATTAAAAACCGGTGTTGTTGCAATAAACAGCAATGGGGTTAATGTTTATAATTATCCAAATAGGGTGGTCCACCAGATAAGCGACACAGACATGAATGACTATATTGAACTTGCCAAAAAAATTAATGCATCTCCAAATATAAAATTAGTTAATGTTCAGCACGAGTATGGGATGTTTGGCGGCGAGTGGGGTGATTATATTCTTCCGCTTCTTGAAATTATAGAAAAACCAATTGTGTTAACTCTTCATTGTGTCCTTCCGGAACCGGACGAGAAACTTAAGAGGGTTGTAAAAGCAATTTCAGAGAGTGTGGATGTTATTATTGTTATGACCCAAAAAGCAGTCAGTCTTTTGAGAAATGTTTACAAAGTCAATTCTGAAATACAGGTTATCCCGCATGGGATCCCTGTTGCAAATTTTGAGACACAGGAAAAAGAGAAAGAAAGTTTGGGATACAGCGATAAAATTATTCTCTCTTCGTACGGGTTAATGAGCCGAAACAAAGGTTACGAATATGTTATAGAATCACTTCCGGAGGTAGTGAAAAAATATCCAAATTTAATTTACTTAATAGTGGGAGAAACCCATCCAAATATAAGAAAAAGAGATGGAGAAGAATATAGAAATTTTCTAACAAACAAAATAAAAAAACTTGGTCTCGAAAAGAATGTTAAGTTCTATAACAAATATATCACAGATGCTGAAACAATAAAATATCTTAAGGCGACAGATATTTATATTGCTGCCTCAAATGATCCAACGCAGATAACCTCAGGCACCCTTCCAAGGGCAATGGGTTGTGGAAGAGCAGCAATTTCGACTCCTTTTCCCCACGCAAAAGATATTATAACTCCAGAGAGAGGTTTGCTTACTGAATTTAGAAATCCGGAATCTTTTAAGAAAGCAATTTTATATCTTCTTGATAATCCGGAATTAAGAAGGTCGATGGAAAAGAATGCATATTATTATACAAGACCAATGACATGGTCAAATGTTGCAATACAGTACTGCGATTTGTTCAAAAAACTTATGAACATTAATGTTGAAATTGAAACATTGCCGGTTGTGGACACTTCACACTTAATAAGGATGACGGACAACTTTGGAATAATTCAGTTTTCAGTCCAGTCAACTCCTGATAAAAATTCAGGCTACACGCTTGATGACAATGCCCGTGCAATTCTAATCTGTGCAAAGCATTATGAAAAATTCAAGGAGTACAAACAACTCTCGTTGATAAAGACGTATCTTGATTATATAAAATATGTTCAAAAAGAGGATGGAAGGTTGTTCAACTTTGTTGATTCTTCAAAAAAAATTGATGAAAGTTGGAGTGAAGATGCCCAAGGTAGAGCAATATGGGCTTTAGGTTACCTAATTTCTTCACCTGAAATTCCAAGAGACTTCAAAAAAGAGGCTGAAGAGATTTTAACAAAAACATTTAGTTCATTTAACAATTTTAATTCTCCAAGAGCAATCGCATTTGGGACTATTGGGTTATTTTTTTATAATCAGGTAAAAAGGCTTGGAAGGATAAGAAAAAGAATAAAGGAAATGGGAAAGCGCCTTGTAGATTTTTATAAGGAAAACGAATCTTCTTCATGGAAATGGTTTGAGCAGAAAATGACTTATGCAAATAGTAAAATTCCCGAAGCGCTTCTTTATGCTTACTTGGCAACAAGGGAAGGAAAATTTTTGAGGGTTGGTCTTGAAAGTTTGAAATTTTTATCTGGAAAAACTTTTATTGATAATATCTTTGTTCCAATCGGTCAAAGGGGATGGTATGAAAATGGAAAAGAGCGCTCTCTTTATGATCAGCAGCCAATAGAAGCTGCATATATGGTTCAGACTTTAATCCTTGCATATAAAATAACTCTCGATGAAAAATATAAACGGGCAGCTCTTGAAGCTTTCCAGTGGTTCACAGGAAAAAATACTCTTAATCAGGTGGTTTACAATGACTCAACAGGAGGCTGTCATGACGGAATCGGTGAAAACGCTATTAACCTCAATCAGGGGGCAGAATCAACAATTTCTTTCCTACTTGCAAGACTTTCATTAATTGATATTGAAAACCAGGGAAATCTCGTTTTTAATTAAATAACATAAAGATTTTTATAGAATCTGTTACCTATTTTATTAATGGATAAAACAAAAGAGGCGTATGACAAAGCCGTTTGGATTCTCGAAAAATGTTCAACTCATAATGGTTTTTTCGCGGCGTATCCCGGTTACGATATGGTCTTTGCAAGAGACTCTATGATTATTTCTCTTGGGGCTAGCCTGATAAAAAATTCTAAAATGAGAGACACTTTCAGAAAGAGTTTGATTACTCTCGGAGAGAATCAATCCATCCATGGACAGATTCCTAATGCTGTAGACAAATTTGTAAAAGGCAGAAAACATCATGTTGATTTTCAGTCAATCGATTCAACGCTTTGGTTTTTAATCGGGCATAAGGTTTATGAGAAAACCTATAGAGACACCTCGCTTCTAAAAAAATATAAAAAACACATAGACAAATCTCTAAACTGGATTGCCTGTCAGGATATGGGAGAAGACATAATTCCCGAGCAACTTCCAACAACTGATTGGCAGGATGCTTTTCCTCATAAGTATGGGCATACAATAAATACGCTTGCGCTTTATTATCATGTTTTGAATTTATATGGAAAGAAGTCTGTTGCACAAAAGATGAAAGAGCTAACGGACAAAGATACAGATTTGAAACTTTGGAATGGGAATTTTTACATTCCATGGAGGTGGAAAAACCATGGGGAATATCGTGAAGAAGGTAGTTGGTTTGATTCCTTAGGGAATATACTTGCGATAGTTTGGGGGCTATCCGACAAAAATAAATCTGAAAAAATTTTAAGGTATATAAAAAATAAAAAAATAAATTTGCCATATCCGGTTAAAGCAATTTTTCCTCCTATAAAAAAAGGTTCGAAAGATTGGAGGAATTATTTTCTTGATTGCGAAGCCGGAAAACCATACCATTATCTTAATGCCGGCATCTGGACTTTTATCGGTGGTTTTTACGTTTGTGCGCTCGTTAAGATGAAAAAATTAAAAGAGGCAAAGACGGAACTCGAGAAACTTGCCGAAGCGAATATGTTAAATAATGGAAATTTTGCTGAATGGCTCGACGGAAAAACCGGAAAAATCGGAAAAAGTGAAGCAGGGATGACAAGTTTTCAGGGATGGAATGCAGCGATGTATATTGTCGCTTACGAATCTGTTAAAAAAAAGAAGTGTTTAATTTGAATTTTCTTCTGAAATTTTTTCTTAAGGTTTCATAACATGTTCTTCAATTAAATCAAGAATTCTTTTTGCAGTTGTAACATAATTAAATTTATCTCTCGCATGTTCCGCTGCAGCTTTTCCCATATCTTCACGCAATTTTTCATCCGTTAAAAGTTTAAGTGTGCGCTCGGCAAGCTGATCCACGTCAGCTCGATACGCAAAAGTTTTAGGCTCTGGAAAAACAATTTTATGCTTTTCTTCAAACCCCATCCAGGGATAAGCCCATTCACTGTCAAGTTTAACTTCATAGTTGACGTCAACTAAAAATCCTGTTTTTCCATCGACAACTGTATCTCTTGGTCCGCCGACATTTATTGATATGACTGGTTTTCCGCAGGCCATTGCTTCAACCTGAATCATCCCGAAACCTTCGAGTCTTGAAGGTGCAGCGTAAATGTCACAGGCATTCAAAAGCATCGCCATAAATTCTGGGGAATATTTCCCGGCCAAATAAATTACTTTGTCTTTGTTAATACCGAGTTTCTCAATTAATTCCTCTTCTTCTATTCCATGATCCTCAGCTGAAAAGCTTTCATTTACTTTTAAAACATATTTCCAGTTTGGAAAATCTTTTTCTATTTTTTTTATTGCACGAAGCATTTCCTGAGCTCCTTTGCTTGTAACGTCTCCGCCTGCAGTAAAGATCATTTTTTCATCTTCATTAATCCCAAGCATAGCCCGGAGTTCTTTAATTCTCGGGTCATTTTTTGGCAATGGATGAAAAACTTCAGGGTCATAACCTATGTGAGCTACATGAATATTATCTCCTTTAACGCCATCTCTAATGTAAGTTGCTTTAACCCAGTTGCTTGTTGCAATAATTAAAGGCAAAGCACTTAATCTATCATGATAATTTGCAACCCATCCGTCGGCATTGAACCATGGCACAGCTTTTAACCCATGATTCATAGGACTCTGGACAACTTCAGGGAATTCGCTCCAGCATCCAATCCCAAGAACAACATCTGGTTCGTATGCCTTGTATGTGTGAAGTTTTTGTAAATTGTCTTCTCTATCGCAGGGCATAACATCTACTCCAAGTTCACGCAAACCTTTTATTAAGTAGTGTCCCTGAAGACTAACTCCGTCAGGTTCGGGGGGATGTGGATATAAAACCAAGATTTTCATTTTAATTTTGTCTTTTGAAGGATTCCAGTTCATTGCAGCTCAAAAGTTCGAAGCCTTTTTCATTGGGGTATCCATAAATATCTTTCACAATCTTCCTTTTTAGATTTAACTCTTTTTGAGTTGATTTAATTAGCATATCCGAATATTTCTTTGGAGCAGGTGCAATCAATCTGGGATAGAGAATGTTCTTGCCTTTTTTATAATCAAAGCAGAAAAATTTTTTTGCAGTTAACTCCTTCTGTTCTACTAATCTCTTAACTGCCTTGTATGTTTCAAGGTGTCTTATATGTCCATACTCTCCGTTTTTACCATGTGTAAAAATATAATCATATCTTTTTTTAGGAAGAGAATCTTTTATTGTTTTTTCGACTAATGAAATTTTAAGAGGGTTAAGTTTAACATCATCCAAATCCAAAATTATTCCTTTTGCCCCATACAATCTGCAGACCTTCTTAAATTTCGGCATTCTGTCTTTATCACTTTTTCTTGTAAGACATAGTATTGTCCAGTCCCATTTTTTATTTTGCAAAATAGTTGTTCCCATCCAAATAGTCTCATCATCCGGATGTGCAACAATCGCGAGTGCCTGAGTCATCCAATGAATTCGTAAATAAGATATTTAAGTTTTATTGTAAATAGTGCTTGCTTTGAAGTTTTGATGCGGCCTTTTTATCAAGAATAAAAATTACATTTTTATGCTTTCTTAAAAAACTTGCAGGCACTTTTTTTCCAACCGGACCCTCAAGCGCCGCATGGATTGCTTGAGCTTTTTTCTTCCCAAATGCAATTAAAATTATCTTCTTTGATGAGAGGATTGTTTTTATACCGACGGTGTAAGCATATCTTGGGACTTCTTTTTTTGAAGGCAAGAACTTTGAGTTTACTTTTCTGGTCTTCTCGCTTAATTTTATTCTTCTTGTTAAACTTTTCTCAACTGAACCTGGTTCATTAAAAGCAATGTGTGCATTTTCCCCTATCCCAAGAATTGTTAAGTCAATTCCCCCGGAATTTTTTATTTTTCTTTCATACTCTTCGCCATTTGTATTAGGAAAATTATTATTCTCTTTCTTAAAATTTGTTTTTGAAAATAAATTTTTATTCATGAAATAATGATAACTATTCTTATTTTTTGTGTCAAGTCCGGCATATTCGTCGAGATTGAATGAGACCAATTTTGAAAAAGTAATTTTTTTTCTCTTGTAAAATTGAACTAGTTTTTTGTAAATTGGAATCATTGTCGAACCTGTTGCGAAAAGGAAGTTAGAGTTTGGTTTCTTTTTAATTTCTTTTGCGATCACTTCAGAAGCTTTTTTTACCGCCAGACCTTCATTTTTGAATATTAAGATTTTCATTTGCA
>JBJKQI010000003.1:0-9627 GCA_046705565.1 Candidatus Pacearchaeota archaeon
TTTTTTGTATCCATTTTTCCGACGCTGTCGCAGCAAGTGCAGACAAAAATGCCAGCTTTAATTCTTTTTTATTTAGATTATTATCACTTACCATTGAGACAACTTTTGGAGGGTGGGCTCTTCTTCCACCTCTTGCATTCGGGACTGTTGCACCAACCCAATCAAACTGTGAACCTCTTCGGCTCATTTGCTTTCTTGGGATTCGGCTCATTCCTCTTCCATATTGGCTTTTCCAAACATGTCTGTGATGTTTTAGTTTTCCACTCGCTGAATAATTATTCCCGGCAAGAATATTTGGAGCATATGGTTGAGTCCTTTTCATCTTTTCAACGATTCTTTGAATTAAATCTTTTCTCACAACAGTCTTGAAAAAATCAGGAACGTCAATTTGCTTTACTTTTTTTCCTTCACTTGAATATAAATTTGTTTTCATTTTAATTTAATAATTCATACTCCTTTTTCTTTTGTTTTTTGGTTTCACGAAGAGCAGGTGTAACTAAAAGTTGTCTTTTTGCAGGCCCCTGAACAGAACCTTTCACAAGAATATATTCCCCATTAATATTCCCATAATTTTTTATATTCTCGAATTTCAATTTATCTTTGCCGATTTCCCCTATCTCAATTATCTTATTGTTGTAAATTATTCTTGAGAAAAGGCCCATTTGTCCGGCCATAGGTGTTCTGAAGGTTACTCTGGCTGGATGCCATGGAGCAAGTGAACCAGGTCTTCTCACACCTTTTTCTGATTTATGAAATTTAAGAGTTATCCCAAATCTCTTTACGGGACCAACCAAACCCTTTCCTTTTGTAAGTCCTCTAAGATCCACTAACTCCCCTTTTTGGAATATGCTTGTAGCCAAAATTTCTTTTCCCCAGTTTTCTTTCACAAAATTAAATTTATCTTCATAACTTCCAGACAATCCAATCTCAATAATATCCGGGGTTTTTTTTATCTTTGACTTTTTAGGAACAGAATAAACAATTACCCTAAGGTTGTCATATTCCTCTTTTTTAACATCATTAAGTTTCTTTGATCTTTTTGAAATTTTTATCTTTCTCTTTAATTCTTTATCCGGGTTCTCGGCTAGAACTTCTGTTGCAACAATCCCGTTTTTGTAAAATCTTGCTGAAAGAATTTTCATAGGGGGGCATTCAAGAATTGTGACAGGTAAAACAATTTTCTTATCTTTAGTCATAGAATGCTGAGTTAAGTCTTTCACAGTTACGGAGGTCATTCCGGCTTTGTAACAAATGAATCCTTTTATTTTCTTGTCAGAATTAACAGCGCTCCAGTTAGCACTGGGTAAAAATTTCTTGGCTCTTTTTCTCGGCCAAAATTGTAAACTTCCTTTCCTTGGTGATTTCCTTGTTGGCATTTTCTTCTATATTTGTGCGACTAAAGCGGATTGTCATTTTACTTACCCTGGAATATAATTTTTAGAAATATTTGGTTTATAAAGCTGTTGGTAATTCTCTAAAATTTTGTATAACCTGTTGCCTTGTTAAAGTTTAAAAAAGGCAAAGCACATCCTAGCACATGGAGGAGCTATATCCATGATTTTTACAAAGAGGTTCTTAAGTTTTAATAAGGAAATTATCTTGGGGCAGGTCGGAAGTTTTATTGGTGCTCAAATAGCAGCTTCACTCACTTATGTTAATAGCAGTTCTCCGGAATCAAGTTCTCTTTTTGTTGTTTTAGGTTCTCTTGTTGCAAGTTGCCTTTTCTGGGCGCTCACAAGAATTTATGATAACCGTAGAAAACGTTATTCTTCAAAAAAATTCTTGCGTGACGTAGAGCGCATTGCCCCTGCAGCAGCATTATCTGGAATAGTCGTGGGATATCCGGTTATGTACTTTCTTTTTGATGCTCTGGTCACCTCATCAGTTCAGGCAAACATTGCGGCATTAATTGCGCAGATAATTTCGGGACTCGCTTATTTGGTTGTGTTAGATGCATATATGGAACTTTCGCATAGCTTTTCTAGAAGAAGAGTGTAAATATAATTAAGCAACAAATTCAAATTCTTTTCGTGACTTAACGCCATCAATTTCTGAATAACGAATTATTTTCCCTGAGCGCTTCGCCATTTCACGAATTTTTGCAAAGTCTTTCTCGTCTGTATCAGGCAAGATTATCTTTTCAATTACAAATTCATGCTTTATGTCAGCTTTTTTGAAGTCCGATTTTTCAAAAACAAACCCCTTTCCGATTTCTAAGTCATTTGTAGTAATTTTGCAAAAGTCAGCTTTTGGTTCTTCGTCTCCTTTTCCCGGCTTACCTGATTTTGGAGCTTTAGGTTTTATTTTCAAGGTGTTATTCTCATCTACATTAAATGTCAAGGCAAAGAAAACCTTTGGAAATTCTTCAATTAGGGAGACAATTTCCTTGCCGGATATTTCTGTGTCAATTAAATATCTTTTAACCCCCTGGAATTGTTTTATTTCTTTAAACTCTAGTTTGCCCTTCAAATCTGAAGTTGACACAATTGCCCCTGTAACATTTGTCTTTTTCTCCCCTAATTTTTGAGCCATCATATAAACTAATTCGTTTGCAAATTCAGGACCCGTTAAAATTGTGTACTTTTCCTTTGATTTTTTTGCATTAATTAGTGCCCTATTTTTGAAAATCCCCTTCGAGAATTTTTGAAATTGTAAATGAACAGCTTCGTCAATTTTTTTGTCAGCTATTTTTTTTATGAAATTCATCTTCTAAAAAATTAAAATTATCTTATAAATCTTTTGAATGGGGTTAAGAAAATTTTTAAACTTCACTTTACTCTTCTTTTAATGAGAAGACTTGAACATAAAAACCAGCTTGTTGAATATTTCAAGAAAAACCTCGCGAAAAATTACACTGAAGATTCTCTGAAATTTGCACTCATGAATCAGGGTTACTCTCGCGCTGCAATCGACGAAGCTGTAAAAACTGCACACGAGGAGATTGCAAAAACTGCGCCGGTCTTAAAAGAAAAACCCGTAATAAGACATGAATTCTACGACGAGAACAATAAACCTATAAAAGTTGAACCTTTCACGAAGTGGGAAAAAGTAAAATTTTTGTTAAAGGGAAAGAAAGTTTAAGAAAAGTTTTGAGCAGTTAATATGGATTATAAACAATACAATTTTTTGGTTTCAGAAGCTAGGCAGATGATGAGTCATCCTCCCGATGCTCTACATAATCTCTCCCATGTTGAAGGTGTGGAAAAATATGCCTTCAAAATAAGAGACAAATTAAATGATAAAGCTGATGTGGACAAAAGGGTCCTCTCTGTTGCTTGCTTATGGCATGATATTAGCTATTCTAAATATGGTTTTAATTTAATCCAGTATCTTTTTGAAACAAAGAGAAGCATTAGAATTTTTAATGAATATGCCCAAAAGGTTAATTTACAGGATAGTGAAAGAGAATTAATTGCAGATGCAATCTTCCTCCATGGGATTCCTCCTAAGATATTTTTTCTGAAAAAGAAAAGTATTTATTATAAAATTTTGCAGGATGCAGATGCTATAGAAGGGATTAGTGGGAACCTAAAAGCTAGACACAATAAAGGAAAACGGGACAAAAGTTTTTTGATGAACGCCCTCGAGAAAGCACTTCTACCAATAGATATTAAGCTTGGACCTGCAATCGTAAGAGCAACCCTCTGTCTAAAAGAGAGTAAAGAGGTTTTTGACATAGCTATGAAATCTTGAAAAAACAAAACAGAAATCTTTAAAACTAATATTCTCACTAAATTATTAAAGAATTTGCCTCCGTCGCATAATGGTAGTGCACCGGACTTGAGATCCGGGCCCTTTGGGCTTCCAGGTTCGATTCCTGGCGGGGGCGTTAAAACCTTTTGTCTAATTCTTGGGATTACTTTTTTTAAGATGTGCCCAAAACAGCCCCAGAGATATAAAAAGAATATCATCTGGAAATGGGCATGATAAAACGCATGACAGAAAACCTACCTGAAGTTTATAAAGAACAGAATCTGGAGAGAGGGCTATGAAAATCGATCCCTACAAACATAAAGAAAGATATCTTAAGTGGAAAGAAAAGGCACTGGGAGGTATTAGGAACTTGTCCAGAGCAAATTCTGAAATCATCCTAGACTATCTTAAAGACATGGAGCAAGGTCTTAATGTTTCGAATGGAAGCAGGAAAGGTGGGAGAAGTTACATAAGGTTAAATAATCTTAAGCAAAGATTGATATTTCTATCGAAGTATTTTGAAAAATATTACAAGACTAACCTCACAGAGATGAAAGAAAGTCTGCTTTTTGACTTTTTTAATAAAATGAGAAAAGGTGAAATAAAAAGGTTAGACGGAAAAGAATACAAATCTGTTGCAGATTATGTGAGAGTGTTCAAAGCGTTCTGGCACTGGCACATAAAAGTTGAGAAGAAAAAGGGAATTGAAATAGAAGATATAACTAATGATTTGGATTCAAAATCAGACAAGCCAGGATGGGTCTACTTAACTGAAGAAGAAATAAAGAAACTTTGTGACAATGCAAAATATGAATACAAAGTTTTGATTATGTTTCTGTTTGATTCCGGAGTTAGATCTCCGACTGAATTAGTCAATTTGAGAGTTTCAGACATTTACAATAATTACAAAGAAATTCAGATAAGGGATGAAATAAGCAAGACTTTTGGAAGGAGAATAAAATTGATGCTTTCCTCAGAATTATTGAAAGATTACATAAAAGCAAAAGAACTCAAAGAACAGGATCAAATTTTTCCAATAAACCCAATAAGTATTAACAAATATCTTCAAAGATTAGCCAAAAGAGTTTTGGGTGAAGGGAAAAGTCCTGCCGGAAAAAAGTATTCTGAACTTACAATGTACCACTTCAGGCATTGCTCGTGCTGTTATTGGCTGCCTCGTTATAAATCTGAATCTGCATTAAAATATAGGTTCGGTTGGAAAAAGTCAGATAAAATTCATTATTATTCTGAGCTTCTTGGGATGAAAGACACAATTTCAGAAGAAGATATGCTGGTTGACGTTACAAAAACTGAAATTGAAAAAAGGTTGACCAAATCTGAAAACGAAAAGGAAGTTTTAAAGGAAAGAGTTGAGACACTTGAAAACCAAATGAAAAAGATTTTGGAACTTACAAAAACATTGCATAGTATGGAGGTAATTTGCTGACAAAAGTGAAAATGATTCCGGACTTGAAGCATTTATTATAATTTTATTCTTGATTGGGATTTCTTTAAAACCGTTTATAATGAATTTTACCCAATATGTAAATAATTTATTTTCAACAATTTTGAATTTTATTATAATTTCTCAAAAGTTTATAATTTTGGCTTTATTTATTCTGATAGTGTTTTTTATTGCAAAGAGAATTAATAGAAATATTGAAAGTAATAGGATAAGTGAAAATCTTGAAAATCAGTTGATTGAAGAAGAAAATTCTGAAGCATGCGAACTGATAAATACTTCTATTGAGGGGGTGGGCACTTTTGATTTGAAGAAATTTATAGAAAAACTTGAGGAGCATAAACTGAAAAAAAAGCTCACTCTGGAAAATAAAGAGAGACTTTATGAAAAAATAATTGAAACTAAAAAGCAATTGTCAAAGATTGAGAAAAAGAGAAACCCCGAAGAAAAGAAAGAAAGTAGCGAGGAAAAAAAGATTCAAAGAAGAGTGGTCAACATAAGAGTTAATGAGGACGATGGATTGTTTGAATATGAAAAACTCTCAAAAGATGAAGTTGAATATTTATCGGAAGAAAATTATAAAGAGTTTGAAGGGTATAGTTTGATTTCAAAGGATAAGAAAAAATATCTTATAAGACTAAGATTTAATGAAAGCCTTCAGCATTGTTTTTTAGTTTATGACATAAAAAAGTATCTTGAAAAGTTTACAAATAAAGTCTGGCTTTACCAGACAAAAAAACCGGATGTTGTTTTTGAAATAAAGAATAAAAAATATGCAATTGAAGTTGAAACTGGAAAAGCAATGAAATATCACAGAAAATTACTTCTTGAAAAAGTGAAAAACTTGAACAAAAATTACAAAAAGAATTGGTTTTTTGTCCTGACAAACAAAAAGCTTACTTCAAAATACAACAAAATTGGTCCATCATGCGACAGAAGAACCCTGAAAAACAGAATTGACAAAATCATAAAGAGTACCTGAAAAAGCCTAAAGGGGCCTGAAATGAGTCCCCTTGATTTTTTAGGTGGCAAAACCATTTTATCGACGTGAAAACAGTCATAAAATCCTTGAAAAGTCACCAACAATATATGTATATATACATATATTCTATGCGGGTGACAAGGAGATTTTGAAAAGAAAAAAGTGTAAATTTTAATTGATAGCTTTGGTCTGAAAAAATCTTTTCATATTTCCCATGAAAAATACGAAAATTGTATCTTTAAATGCGGGGGAAGATTGTATAGAATCTTTCTAAAGAGATGTTGGTTGTATTTGGGATGGAGCGGTAAATTACTTTTAAGAAATATTTATTAATTGCTTCAGGGTCTTAATATTATGGGCGTAGTTAAAAAAAAGCGAGTTCTTGACGTAATGCGCGAAGAGCTCACAAAAGAAAAAAATGAAAAGAGAGTTTTTTCCGTCCTCTTTTCAATTGTTCTTATAAGCGCTTCTATTCTTTTATTTTTTCTCTCAGCCCATTTCATAAGCATAGGATATGCAACTTATACTCAAAGCCATGCAGGAACGGTAACAGAGATCAATATTAACCAGTCTTCTCCAACAGGTTATTGGCATGGAATATATGGTCTCGCATTAAGTGTTCCGGGTTTTACAGAGCAACTGTCAACTTCTGCTGACAGTGGGTCCATCACAAGACAGGATCTTTTTTTTAATTGCATACAAACCGGGGCTGCGGGAGGAAATGAAGTTTATGCTTCAACATCACCAACGATAGATTTTAATAATCTTAGGTCCGCAAGTCCGTCTGAAATTGACAACTTTACAGGATGCAATACAAATATTTATGATCCGCATCTTGGGTTAAATCATGTTGATTGTGCAGTTAACACACTTACTCATACAATGAGCATAATGGTCGGTTCAAAGAATATATCCGGAATCCCCTCGACATATACTTATAGTTATGATGGAAATAACACAGTTTTTGATTTTGGAGCCCTGACAGACGGGGCAAATCTTGTTTATGTAACACACATTAAAGGAATACAAAAAGGTTATAGTGAAAACAAAACTGTCAATTATCAAATGCTTTTGCCGTCTCTTCCCAGTTCATCAACAACATATTACTTTTTTACAGACCCGAATGATGTTTGTCCTGCAGGGGGTGTCGGACAGGTCATAGATTCTGAAGTATATGGTTACGTAAAGAATTCTTTGGGTGATCCAGTTTCAAATGCGACAATCTCCGTTGCCGGAAACACGACCACTTCAAATATTAATGGATTTTACAACTTAAGTTTTTCCGCAGTTGCAGGTGACCACAACCTTTTTGCTTTCTCCAAAAACTATGACTCTTATTATTCAAATATTACAACTAATTTTAGTTATTACGATTTTTCAAAAAATATAACTCTTTCACAGGCAACCCCCGGTCTTAATAAAACAATTGTCCCGCATGTTTCAGGATACGTGAAAGATATAAATACAGGGAATGCTCTTTCGGGGGTTCAGGTTTTTTTAGGAACTTCAAATACAACAACAAATGCCTCCGGTTATTATTCATTTTATCCCCTGCTTCCCTCAGGGAAAAATCCAATAGCATCTATAAAAACAGGATATGAAAATTATTATGATGATATAAATTTCCCTGATACCATAACTGCTTTTTCATATAATTTTTCCATGACTCCCGTTTCACAGGACACTAATCCATTTCAGACAGGACCTTACACGCAACTTCCTAAGCCGGTGAATCCTCCGACGCAAAAAGCAGGACAGGATTACTGGATAAGCACAAGCAAGATAAATGTTCAGGTCAGAAAAGATACTTTTATAGAACAGACTATAAGTCTTTACAACTTTAAAAGCTCCCCGATGTCAATCAGTTTTGCGGTTTCTCCCTCTCTGCAGAATTTTGTTAAACTTAGCAAATCATCAATTTCTGTAGAGCCGGATTCTTTTGCCAATGTTGTTGTTACAATCTATGGGACAGAATCTCTTGGGAATTATTCGGGAGATATCTCTCTTACAGGAGACGTGCAGGACAAGATTCCAACTTCAGTTCAGGTAGTTGATAATAACTTTCCGGTACAGACTCTTCTTTCACAGATAAATCTTTTCCAGAATGTTGTTGCTCCCGGTGACAATTTAACTTACAGCTTAAACTTGCAAAACCTTCTAAGGGATCAAAGCTATCATGTTTTTGTAAATTCAACAGTTAAAGATGCCAATGGAAAAGTATACTCCGATCGCGCCGATGAAGCGGAGATCTCAAATGCTTTAACAATGATTGAAAAAATTCCTGTGCCTGCAGATGCTCCGGAAGGGGATTATCATCTTGATGTAGAGATAAATTACCTTAATTCATTCTCGGGAAACACAGCACCATTCAAGGTGCAAAAACCAATTTATCTATATGCTGTTTTTGGACTCCCTTTATGGACTTACTTTGTGGCTATCTCTTTCATAAGCTTCATTTTCCTTAATATCTTTATTTATGGAGTCTACAAAAGAAAGAAACAGAGATACAGTATTTCCTTAGATTATGCAAATCTTCCAAAGCCGGGGAGCAGAGTGATAAAATTGGGTCGTCTTGCCGAGACAAAACACCCTGCTTATTATGAGATTGACAAACTAACAACACATGCAATTGTTGCAGGTGCAACAGGTATGGGTAAATCTATCTCGGCTCAGGTTATGATTGAGGAGGCTCTTATGAATAATATAGCCGTGATTGTCTTTGACCCGACGGCACAGTGGAGCGGTATGCTAAGAAAATGCACGGACAAAAAGATGTTAAGCTTTTATCCAAAGTTTGGAATGAAAGAGAGCGATGCAAGAGCGTTCAAGGGAAATGTCAGGGAGATAAAAGATGCAAGAGAATTTGTCGACGTGAAAAAGTACATGAATCCCGGACAGATACAAATTTTGTCTCTTAATAAACTGCAGCCAAAAGACATGGATGTTTTTGTTTCAAATGTAATTAGAGGAATTTTTGAGTCCGACCCAAAAGAAGCTCCTGAGTTGAAATTGCTTCTTGTTTTTGATGAAGTTCACAGGCTGCTTGCAAAGTTCGGCGGAAGCGGTCAGGGATTTTTGCAGGTTGAGCGTGCATGCCGTGAATTTCGTAAATGGGGAATGGGGGTGATGCTTATCAGTCAGGTCTTAGCTGACTTTGTCGGGGAGATAAAAGCGAATATAAATACTGAGTTGCAGACAAGAACAGTTGAAGAAGGTGACCTTGAAAGAATAAGATCTAAATATGGGGAGGAGTACCTTAAGTCTCTTGTTCGTTCAGAAGTAGGTGTTGTTATGTTTCAGAACGCCGAATACAATCGTGGTAGGCCTTACTTTATTAATTTCAGACCAATCCTGCACAATACACGTCGTCTTTCCGACGAGGAACTTGAAAAGTACAATAAATATAATGATATGATAGACGACCTTGAAGACCAGATAGCGCAGCTTGAGGCGTTAAAAGTTGATGTATTTGATTTCAAAATGGAGATAA
>JBJKQI010000004.1:0-4671 GCA_046705565.1 Candidatus Pacearchaeota archaeon
TTCCTTCCGGGATAACCTCTTAT
The DNA here is from genome assembly GCA_046705565.1 of Candidatus Pacearchaeota archaeon. Taxonomy (GTDB): domain Archaea; phylum Nanobdellota; class Nanobdellia; order Pacearchaeales; family GW2011-AR1; genus GW2011-AR1. Next base: position 24 of record JBJKQI010000004.1, read on the forward strand.
GCACAAGGAGAATATCTACCCGGAGAGAATTGCACGTTCTCAATTTGTGGAGTTAATTCAACCTGTGAGTATAATCTAAATGTGGATGCTGATGTTTATTCGTCGGAAGTTTTACTTTTTGCAAATCAGGGAGTTTATTCACCGAGAAAATTAAAGATTTTTTGTTATACTTAAATGAAACATAAATTTATTTCACACACCGCAGACATAAAATTCAGAGCTTACGGGAGAAGTTTAGAAGAAGTTTTTTCAAACTCAGCTTACGCTCTTGTTAAGTTTTTGGTCTCGGGGAAAATTAAAGAAGTTAAAAAAAAGAAAATAAAGGTTTCTGGCAGAGATTTGCAAAGTCTTATGTATAACTTTTTAGAAGAAATCTTATTTTTGATTGACAGCGAAAACTTTTTTGTTTCTAAAATTTTAAAGATAAAAATTGATAAAAGAAATTTTGCTCTCTCTTGTGAAGTTTTGGGGGACTCGGGAGAAAATTATAATGTTGAATCTCACATTAAAGCTGTAACTTACAATGAGATGTTTGTACGTAAATCTCGTGGGAAATGGGTTGCTCAGGTTGTCTTGGATATTTAGGTTTGGAATTTTAAAAATATTTTTAAACTACTTCTTTTATTTATTCTTATGAAAATCAAACCGGCAAATTTTAAGATTGACTATCCAATAAAAATATTTAGAAAAAATAAGGTTAATTTTAAAGATAAAAAACAAAGAGAGGTTTTATTCAAAAGAAATCTCTATTATTATTTATATAAAAATAAAAAAAATAATCTTCTCAATAAAAGATGGAAAATATTTTTTGGCTTAGCAATTAAATTAAAAGAATATCTCTCTAATGAATATGAAACGTTAGATATTTTAAGCATTTCAATATTTGGATCAGCATTACATTCAGAAAAAAATGATGATTATGATTTTTTAGTAATTGTTAAAGGGAATAAGTTTGACAATATAAAAACCAATATTGTATTAAATGAAAAGAATTATTCAGTTGGAATTTCAATAAAAGGAAATGAAAATTTCACTAAAGGAATATTAGATAAAAAATCTTCTTTCAATAAAGAATTGCAAACAAAAATTATTAAAAGAACTTCAATTTCCTTGCCCTACAGACATATGGCTCTTTTGGGATATGATTTTAAAGAAAATAAAAAAATATTCTTAAACAATTGTTACGCCCAGATATATGATTTATTGATAAATACTCATAAAACATATTACTTAAAAAACCTTGAAAGGGGCATATCCAATAAAACAAGAGCAAGAAAAATTCTATCCAGACTTTTTGAAGCATCAAAATATTTTTCAATAATCAGCCCAAATAAAGAAATTGAAAAAATACAAAGAGGAATAATCTTATTAAGGTCAAAAAAAGAATATAATTTAAAAGAAAACAAAGAACTCTTTAAAAAATTCGTAGATTATTATAATAATGTTGCTAGAAAAATCTAATATTTATTCTTGCCTTCAACCAACTCCTTTGGTTGATGGGAGACATCATTCCAATATTTGAGTCTCCAATTGCCAAATTTAGGCATCCAGTAAATCTCTGAGATTCCTGTTTCGAGTAATCTAAACCGAATGAGGTTTTTTAATTCAAGTTCAAGCATTATAGCCAAAATTAATCTGTTGGTTATTCCATGTGCGATAATTAAAATTCTTCTATCTTCATCTGCTTGGTTAGTAAAGTTTGAAAGAAATTCTTTTAGATTATTATAGTGATTTCTACTTTCTTTATCCCAATTACCTTCATTTATTTTCAATAAATTTGATTCAAATTCATTTAAAGATTCCTCTATTATTGGATTTAACTTTATATTTTCACTAACAAATTTAGCAGTTTCCTTTGCTCTATTGAGGTTGCTAGAATATATCTCATCAAATTTCTCTTTACTCAATCTTTTAGCAAGATTTTTTGCCTGAGTTATTCCATTTTCAGATAAACCCAAGTCCCCTTCTTCTTTTATTTTTTCCCCATGTCTAACAAATACAATTTCCATTTTTTGATATTTTATTGATAAAATAAAGATTTAAATAATTAACTCTATGAATTTTTTTATGTATAATGCACTCAAAGCTAGAAATAGTAATGAGGTGAATTTTTATAGAGTTAACGATAATTTTGGTTATGTTCAAGGACGCATAACTTTTTCTGAAGATTGCTCAAATAATTTAGTTTTTTCAGATGAATCTAATAGTAAAATTAGCAATCTATCCAATTCTCTTATAATAATTCAAAATGGGAACGAAGATGTTTATCCTATTAAAAATTTTAAAGAATCGTATGAAAGAGTTATCTCTCGTTTGAATAGAAAAGAAGTGAGGTATAATATTCCGGATAAAGTATTCAAAAGGGAAAATTTAACAAGAAAAAATCCTAAAGATTTAGAAAAACTTCTTTTAGATAATTATGGTTTTCTTTCAAAAGAAATGAGAGAAATAAAAGGAAAGGTGAAAAATAATGGAATCTTCCAAGTTTCAAATGGAGAGAGAAATAAAATATTTAAATATTTTGGAGATAATCGGAAAAGGATAGAATCAATCTCGGAAATTACAGAGAATCTTTACCCCTTGTTTCCTTTAATTGAGAGAACAAATTCTGGAAAACATTATATTCCTTTAGAAGATGGATTGTATGTTCTAGAAGAATTTGTGAAAGGGAATTTTAACCCAAAAAGAGATATGCCCTATTTTAGCAAATTAGGCGAAACCTCCTCATTAATGCATAATAAGTTACTTCAATTAATTGGATGTAATCCTAATTTAGGAAAAGAATTATTTTCAGATACAAAATACCTTAGTGAAAGTAATTTAATCTCCTTGGCAATTGATTTATCATTACAAGGACATTTTGATATTTCCTCAAATTTTCAAAAATTTGAAGAGTTAAAAAAAGGGATAGAATCTCTTCCAGATTATTTTATTCATGGAGACTTAAATAGTTCAAATGTAGTAGAAACTTCAAGGGGCTTAAGATTTATTGATTTAGAAAGAATAAAAAAATCAAAGAGGATTCTTGAATTTGAATCCCCTTTAATTTTTGCCGGAAATATGGAATTACCGGTTTATGTTCCTGGAAGTATGAGAAATATAATAAGCGGATATAACAAAGGATCTCCAGAAGAGATAAAAGACTCTGAAAAATACCTGACAAAAATGTTGCTGGAATACTCCCTAATAAAAAACTTTGTCGTTAGGAATATAAGAAGAAAAGAAAAAGAAAATACTAAAGAGAATCTTTTAGAGAATCTTTTTTTACTGGGAAAGGAGGAATTATAAAAATGAAAAAGATATTATTTATCCCCCAAAGAGGAATAGGAGATTTGATACATGCCCTTCCTTTAATAAATAGCATAAAAGAAGGGATTAGTGATTCTGAGATATTAATTCCAATTGTAGATAAAAGACAAGAGGAAGACACTTGCTCTTTTGGAGGTTTATTTAATGGAATCGTGAAATTTGATTATAAGAAAATAAACAATTCCTTAGAAGAGAAGAGAATTTCTCTATATAGAACAAAAGACTTCCCTGAAAGATACAAATTAGAGGAAGAAAAAAGAAGAGAATTCGAAAAAGAGATATATGAATATTATCTAAAGGGAGAAAAATATGATTTAGCAATAGTTTTAAGAAAATTTAATTTAGAGGGAATTAATTGCAAAGAAAAATTAAATTTGGACAACCTTGAAAAAATAGAAAGAGAGCATGTTGTTGATAGAAATTTAAGGTTTGCTGATATTTTGGGAATTCAGAAAAGATATGATTTTAGATTAAATATTAGAAAAGATATTTCTGAGGACTTAAGTAAAAATATAATCCTTGTGTTAAATGCTGGGAGACAAAATAAAGAATGGGATTCAGAAAAATACAAAGAAGTAACTAATTTTTGTTTATCAAAAGGATACAACCCTATTTTAATAAAATCTAGAGTGAATTTGGAGAATTTTTATATAATGACTAAAAATTCAAAAGTTGTTATTGGCCCAGATACGGGTTTAACCCATTTGGCGGATGCGTCTGGAACAAAAATAATAGGATTTTATGGGCCGACAAGACCATATAAATTTGCCCCGTATAATAATAAAGATTTGGTAATCTCTACAAACAACAATAGTGGATTGATGAGAGATATAAAAGCAGAAGAAGTATTATCAAAGTTGGAAAAGCTGATTTCTTAGTAACATCTGGATTATTTATATTGAATTATAATAAGATAAAAATTCCGTTTAAATTTAAACAATTCTTTTTTAAAGTTTGATTCCTGCTAATTTATGAAATGAACAAAAAAGATCTGAGAGAAGTTGGAAAATACATTTATGAAATTTCAAGGTCGGGAGATATGAAAGTTCCCGGGGTAGTTTATGCAACTGAGAAAATTTTTAATGCAATAAAAAAGGATAAAACTTTAAATCAGGTTAAAAATGTTGCAACACTTCCCGGAATTGTCGGCAAATCAATTGCTTTAGCAGATGCACATCAGGGTTACGGTTTTCCCATTGGGGGAGTTGCTGCATTTGATCTTAAAGAGGGGATTATCTCTCCTGGAGGAGTTGGTTATGACATTAATTGCTCAGTGCGTTTGTTAAAAACAAATTTAACAATAGGGAAGATTGAAAAAAAGAAAAAAGAATTGATGGAG
>JBJKQI010000005.1:0-5454 GCA_046705565.1 Candidatus Pacearchaeota archaeon
TTTAATCTTAGTCATATTCTTCTCTTATCTTATGTTATCTCAACTTTTTCTGAAGGGGTAATCCTTCCTGTATACGCAATTTTCGTACAAAATATTGGAGGGGACATTTTGGATGCAGGAATAGCGATGGGAATATTTCTTGCGTTTGAGGGTATTTTTACGTTCATTATTCACAACAAAAGAAGAAAAAGAAACCACCGACAAAAAATAAAATTGATGGCAGGCGGGTGGTTTGTCTGGCTTATCGGCATATCCTTTTACTTGATAATTTCAAATAAATGGACACTATTTGCAGCTCAGGTTTTCATTGCACTAGGAAATGCCCTTGCAAATCCAATTTATGATGAAGAGTTCTCAAATAATGCAAGAAAGATAAACCCGGAAAAAGAATGGGGGCTCTTTGAAGGGGGAAAATCCATAGTTGAAGGAATTTCGGCGGTAGCAGGAGGTGCAATAGTTGCTGCATTCGGGTTTAGCATACTAATTTATGCAATGGTAATAACCGCAACAATTTCATGTGCATTAGTAATTTATTATGTCAAAAAAGTCAATAAATCATTTTTATATAATTTCTCACATTAATCTTTAAATAGAGGGGCATTTTTGAATTCATAGAAGAAGATGGTATATTTTGCTCATTTCGCGGACGTGCACCTTGGAGGATGGAGAGCCGGACCAATGCAGGACTTAAATTTTATTGCATTCCAAAAGGTAATTGAAACATGCATCGAAAGAAAGGTCGAATTTGTATTAATAGCAGGGGACCTTTTTGACTCCGCTTATCCCCCTATTGAAACACTTAAAGACACTTTTGCAGAATTCAAAAAATTAAAAGATGCAAAAATTCCGGTTTTTATAATTGCAGGCTCACACGATTATTCGGCTTCAGGAAAAACATTTTTAGATGTCTTAGAAAAAGCAGGATTTTGTAAAAATGTTTATGACGCAGAATTTAAAGAAAATGAAATTGTTCTCTCACCGACAATCCACAATGGCATTGCAATTTATGGTTATCCGGGAAAAAAATCCGGTTTGGAAGTTGCAGACATAAAAAAATTAAAATTGAATGATGCCCCGGGAATGTTTAAAATTTTGATGCTCCATACAACAATGGACAAAGTTCGCGGGGTTTTGCCAATTGAATGCGTTGAAGCTGACAATCTACCCGAAGCAAATTATTATGCCTTGGGACACATCCATGTTGACTTTAGATATAAAAACTTAGTATATCCCGGTCCGGTTTTCCCCAATAATTTTTCAGAACTTGAAACTGTTAGAACGGGAAGTTTCTATTTAGTTGATACAGAATCACCAAATCCTTTTGAAAAAATTGATCTAAACGTCAAAGAAATAATTTCAATTGATATAGAAACAAATAATGCAATAAAAGCAAATGAACAGATTTTAGATGAACTCAAAAAAAAGAATATAAAGGATAAATTAATTTTAATTAGAGTCTCGGGAGTTTTAGAAAATCAAAAAATATCGGACATAAACTTCGAAAGAATAGAAAATTTTTGTTATGAAAACGGAGCCTATTTCATATTAAGAAATACTCACGATTTAAAAACAAGTGAAGCAAATTTAAATATCGAAATAAAAAATAAAGATAACCTAGAAGAAGAAGCCCTGAAAATTTACAAGGAAGAAAACCCTTCTGAGTTTAACAAATTTATTCCTGAATTAATGAACATACTTTCAATAGAAAAACAGGAAGGAGAGACAGTTGACACTTTTAACTCTCGCATTTTAGGGGAATCTAAAAAAATTTTGGATATAGAATGATAATAAAAAAAATAACATTAGACAATATAAGAAGTTACGAACATGAAGAAGTAAATTTAGAAGCCGGCTCAACACTTCTGTCCGGGGACATCGGCTCTGGAAAGACTTCGGTTCTTTTAGGAATTGAATTCGGTCTCTTTGGTCTGCAACCAGGACAAAAAGGTTCGGCAATTTTAAGAAATGGCAAAAGTGCAGGAGGAGTAACCTTAGAATTTGAAGTTGACGGGAATAAAGTTATAGTCGAAAGAACCCTAAAAAGGGGCAAATCAATTTCTCAGGAGTATTGCGCAATTGCAATTAATGGAGAAAAAACCGAACTTTCTGTTACAGAATTAAAACAAAAAATTCTTGATTTACTAAAATACCCCCAGGAATTTTCAAAAAAACAAAATCTCCTCTATAAATTCACAGTCTATACTCCCCAAGAAGAAATGAAAGAAATTATTCTTGAAGACGCTGACACAAGATTAAATACATTAAGACACGTTTTCGGAATTGATAAGTATAAAACCATTTTGGAAAACGCACAAGTTCTAAGATTAAAGTTAAGAGAAGAAAGAAGACTTATGGAGGGAATAACTTCAACAATTGACGAAGATAAAAAATCAATAGAAAAGAAATCGGGAGATTTAGTTATCATGAAAAAATCCACTGAGGCACTTAACAAAGAACTTGAAGAAAAAATAATTTTAAGAAAAAACAAAGAAAAGGAAAAAGATGAAATAAAGAAAAAGATTGACGAGAAAAATGAAATAAAAAATGAACTAGGAAAATCAAAGATAATGCTTTTGTCAAAAAAAGAAAGTTTTTTGAAAAATGAAAAACAAATTGAGGAATTAAAAAAACAAATTGAGGAATTCAAAAAATTGAGTTTTGACCCAAATAAATTTCTTGAGATTGAAAATGAAATCGAAAAAATAAAAAAAGAGAAAGAAAAACTCTCTGAAAAAAATTTAAAGATAAATTCCGAGATTGAAAGTTTAAAATTAAAACAGATTGAACATGAGAAGATTCACGCTACATTGTCCGACCTGAAAACATGTCCCGTTTGCCAGCAGGATGTTGATTCAGTTCACAGAGCAAATGTTCTAAATAAATCTTATAATGAAATCTCACAATCAAAAAGAAGAATTGAAGAACTTGAAATCGAAAAGAAGAAAATATATGATGAGTTAAAAAATGCTGAAAGGAAATTAACAGAAAGCTCAAATAAATTAACTGATTTAAAAATTCTCAAGATGAAGTATGAAGGAATTTCCGAAAAAGAAAAGAAGCTTATTGAGTTAAATAAGGAAAATGGATTAATACAAAAAGACAATATACTTCTGGAAAGGCATATCGAATCTTTAAGCCAATCATTTTTTGATTTATCCAGATATGATTCTGTTTTTAATGAAAAAGAAAAAGAACTAAAAGAAACTCTAAAACAGGAAAAAATTTCCGAGATAAAACTTGCTGAGGTAAAAAAAGAAATAGAAGTTTATGAAAAAACAATAAATGAGTTAAAAGAGAAACTGCAAAAAGTTGAGGATATAAAAAAGAAGCTTGAATATATTTCAGAACTTGAAAATTGGCTTAATAAAAGATTTATCCCGGTTGTTTCATTTTTGGAAAAAAATGTAATGAATTCTTTAAGAACCGAGTTCTCGCGGCTTTTTGCAGAATGGTTTCAGACCCTCGTTTCAGATAGTTTTAATGTAAGGTTGACTGACGATTTCACACCAATAATAGAACAGCATGATTATGAAATTGATTATGCATACTTATCCGGGGGAGAAAGAACCGCAATTGCTCTGGCTTACCGTCTGGCATTAAATCAAATAATAAATTCGCTGATGAGCAAAATAAAAACACGAGAACTTGTAATTTTGGACGAACCCACCGACGGATTTTCTGAACAACAGCTTGATAAGATGAGAAATGTTTTGGACCAGCTAAACGTAAAGCAATTAATAATAGTTTCACATGAACAAAAAATAGAAGGCTTTGTTGAAAAAGTTATCAGATTCAAAAAGAATTATGGGATTAGTCAAAAGGAAAATTAGATTTTCCCTAATTTCTTTGCCATCTTTTTTATATCTTCAAAATTTTTCTCTATTTCACTGAGTCCATCAAGAAAAAATTCCTTGTTTACCTCAATCTCCATTTCCTTAAATATTTCACGAGGTTTTTTTGAAGTTCCCGTTGATAAAAATAATTTTATTTTTTTAATAAACTCGGGATTTTCCCTAAGTTTTTTCTGCATTGCTTTTGAAATTAAAAGTCCCGAGGCATAAGAATAAACATAAAAATAAAGTCTAATATGCTCCCAATAAATCCACCAGAGATTAACTTTATCCATATCAACACCTTCCCCCATATATTCTGACATATGCTTCACAAACATTTTGCCAATTTTTTCTTTCGAAAGATAGCCCTCTTTTCTATAGGTATCATGCAATTCACGTTCAAATAGATAAAGCGCAACCTGCCTTTGAATAGTAGATAAATCTTCTTCGAGTCTTTTAATTTTCAAAAAGAAAGCATCCTCTTCACCAAGCCCTTTCATTACTTCTCTGTATGCAAAGTCTTCCATAAAAGTTGAACCAACTTCTCCTGTGGCCTTAGCAAGATCATAATAAATTGAGGGCACATCTTTCATCATATGATAATTTATTGCATGGCCTAGCTCGTGGGCGATCACTGCTACATCCCTTATCCTATTTGTGTGGTTTAGTAAAACATAAACTGGTTGATTTTCTCTTATGCTAACACAAAATGCTCCGCCTTTTTTCCCAACTTTTGGAAAAACATCAATCTTCCCTGAATTGAGCATATTTTCAAAAATCTCCAGAAATTGTTTATCCAAATCTGAAAAAACTTTTTTTATAATCTCAATAGAATTATCCCAATCAAAATTTTTCTCAACTTTTTTTATTTGGGTAGCTCTCTCAAAATAGCCAATCTTTTTTTGTCCCATCAATTTTGCCTTAAATTTAAAATATTCTTTAGTAATTGAAAATTTGCTTTTAACCGCTTCAAGAAGAGAGTCAACAAATTCAAAATCGATTGAATCTGCTTTTATTCTTGCTTCATCAGGGCGCGTGTAACCTCTAAGCTCATCCTCAATTTTCGCTGCTTCCAGGACTGCATTAAGTTCAAACTCTGCAATATCTTCATACTTTTCCATAATCTCTTCAAAAGCAATCTTGGCTTTACTACGAAGCTCTTTGTTCGAAGAAGTCATAAGCTCAATCAACTGTTGATAAACCAGCTCTTTTTCCTTGCCGTCCTCATCAAGAACTTTCTTTGTTTCTTTCGAAAGGAGAGACTCAAGCATTTTAACCCACATGTCATAGGAAGCATTCTCTTTTAAGTCAAGAATCTTTTCTTCTTTCTCACTGAGTAAATACCTTGCATTCTCAAAAAGTTCTCTTAGGTAAGGGTGGTACTTTTCAAGTAGAGTGCTTTTCAAAAACTCCTTTTGTTTTTGAGGGGGAACTTTTGAAAGGCTAAGAGAAAAAAACATTATTTTGTGTGCCTGCTTTCTCACAAATTCTTCAACATCAAGATATCTTCTTCTAACTTCAGAATCACTTTGATTTAATTCTTGTTTTAGCCAATAATAAAAATATTCATTCCCTCCATGAGAAAAATTTTCTGAGATATCTTCAATTTCATCCATTGCCT
>JBJKQI010000006.1:0-6564 GCA_046705565.1 Candidatus Pacearchaeota archaeon
TGTCTCCAAAAGTTTGTTGTATGCAGTTCTGAAAATAAGTTTGTGGAGTTTCCTGAATTTGTGTTGAGGTTGTTTTTATCCCCGGAAAAAAGAAGTAAATTAAAATCCCCAAAACAATAATCACAAGAGCAATTATTACGAAGATTGTCACCTGACCTCTTTTCTTAATTGTTGACCCCTCTTTCATTTTTTTTAGAGGGTTTTTGCATTTATAAATATTTCAATTAAAAATAAAAATTTGTCTAATGGTCCGCCGGACAATTTTGATAATTCTACCCAATTTCACAATGGCATTTTAAATTCAATTGTCTTGATTGGAATAAAATTTTTGTTATAAGACCAGATTACAAATTTTTTCATTTGAAGAACACAATTTTAAAGGTTTAATGAAGAATTAGTCATAACCTGAATTCCATCACCATAAAGGGTGGAGATATTTGCACTCACAGTCTTTGTAGATTTATTATACGAGCTGGGTATTGGCACATACTTATATGAACTGGCATTGTAATATGCAAGTGTGAGTGTTAAACTTGAAATGTCCTGAGTATTTGATTCTATTGCCCAGGCACTTTTCTCGTACATGGAGGTACCAGCATTTGTGAGAGTTATTGATATCGTTGCTGGTTGTGATAATAAAATGTTCCTAGGAGAAATTATATAGCTGCCACCGAGGTAATGGTCATATTGTGTGGAAGCAAGACTTAAAACCTGTATTTGTGTATTAGAAGCAACTGCTCCGTTGGGAATCTTCAATGTAAAATTACTATAAACAGTTCCTGTAATCTTATTCATAGAAGTTGCCTTAATCGTAGAAACACCTTTATCTCCGAGGCTGTTGTTTTCTATCCTATTATAGACGTCCATTAAGCATCCTTCTAAAATTGAGCTGTAATTTGAGTTATTAAAAAGGACATTTAACGAGTTGTTCTTCAGGTTATTCTTCAAAAACGAATGTAAGTTTTTAAAACAACTAAGGTTATCAATTATCCCCATTTCATTTCTAGAACCTTCAGGATTATTTGCTGATACTCCTGCCATACCAACGAAGATTGAAGCCTCCGCGGTTGATTTTGAATCAAAAATTAAATTATTTTGACAGGGAGGAATTGAGATTGAAGTCGCACGTAAATCGTTGTTTTTGTCTACGAGAAAAATCCATTCTGCACCTTCCTTTGACACGTTTGCATTAAACCTGCCGTTGGAGTCAACTGTTGAATTTCCATAAGCTGTAACGGCAACAAGATTGTTTCCTCCAATTTCACTTCTATTTACAAATCCAGAGCACAATGTGGTTGTAATATTCTTTCCATGATTTGTTATATTTATTGTTTTATTTATCAACGCAGTTGAGTTTATTATTATGCTCCCATTTTCTTTTGTTACACTTTTATTTCCGCTTAAATTATAGTTATAATCACATGTTCTTTCCTGAATCGGCTTTTGGCTGTCGGTGCCACACGAGTTCACGTCGCTGCAGGCTCTTATTTCCTTTCCGCTGGGGGTGCAAGCACTCCAGTTTGAGCACACCCAATCTTCAACGCAGGGGATTATCTTTTGAATATACAAATTTGGAACACCATTTGTTATCGAAATTAATTTAATTACTAAATCTGGTTTTCCGTCGCCGTTAAGGTCAACTTCCTTTTCTTCTCCGACTGTTAATGTCACATTTATTGGTTCACTATGGATTGTTAAAGTTACAGAATTTTGTGTCACAGAATTTACTTTTATCGAATGTGTTTCATTATTTAGATCAAACTGAACGACTTTGCCCTGCGTGATATTTACATTTGTTCCTCCCTGTATCTGGCTTGATAAGTTAGCTGTTGAAGGAACTGAAGTAACTAAAAAAATAATAATGCCGGTCATAATAATTATTGCAGGTACTGCCGCAAAAAACCATCTTCTTATCCCAAGTGCTTTTCCCCTCGGAGTTCCTCCAGGGATATTTTCCTTTGCTTCCATTACATAATTAAATGTATCATTAATGTCATCTTTTGACCAACCAGTGTCAGAAAGATTTTTCTTTATCTCACTTGTTTTGAATCCCCTGTCAATATTTTCCTGGATCCAATCTATCAACTCTTTTTTTATCATAAAAGAAGTTAGAAATAAAAGTTATTAAATCTTATTAAAATAAAATTTAATCTTCAGTTTCAATTCTTGGAGCTAAAAGAAAACTCAAAGATAAATGTTCAGAAATAAAATCAATTCGCAGAGGGTGGTCCTCGGCAAATTTTAAGATTGTCTCAGGAAATTGCTTTCCTGCTTTCGTAAACTTTTGCAAGTATTCAAGACTATAACGAACTTGGCAGTTCTCAGCTTCTATTTTTGCTTCGTCTCCTGAAAATTCAGTTCTGGCCGAATTTGTTTCTTTTGATTCAACAACAAATTTACCGTCGTTGACGATAAATGAGCATGCATCTGAAACAACTAAACAATCTTCAATTGCATCAATTAAATCCTGGGATGGAATTGTAACCTTTGACGAAAATTCCAAGTGGTCAGGAAATTCTTTGTCCTCTCTTTCAACTTCTATTAAATTTAGTGTAAAAATCCTGTTTATTTTGTCTTCAATTTTTATTTCAAGTGAATTTTCCTTTTTTTCCAGAACCAGGGCACTTGTCTTTCCGGACCTTCTTAAAATTTTTTTAAGGTTTTCAAGATTAACTCCTAAAACTTCTTCACCTGATTCAAATTCTTTAAATGCACTCTTTGGAATTTTCATGGAAACCATTGAGATATTTCCCGGGTCGATTGCAACAATGCTTAACCCAAAGTCACTTATTTTTATTCTCACTTCCAAAACCAAGTCAGAAATAAGTTCAATTGCTTTGGTGAAAAGTGCCGGGTCTTCAAGTCTTAATTTCATGTTAATTCAAGTTTGCTTTCTTTTTTAAGCATTTTGATGTTTTTTGATAAATGTTACCAAAAAATCCAAATATAAACAATTCCCAAAATAAAAAATATTGCAAACAGAATGTAGCCGTTTCTTAGAATCTTGTTTTTTCCCATTTCTGTAAGGTCATACGTGAATCCCAAAAGGAATAAATAAAATATCCCAATAGCAATCTTGTAATAATTTGAATAATCAATCCCGGTTAAAACTTTGAGCAATTCTCCGAATCCAGCAATTACGACAATGGCACCAGCTGAAACTCCAATAGAAGCCAAGAACCCAAGATAAAAATTATCAAACGGCTCGGTTAATTTATCAATTGCCTTGTTAATACTATTTTTTCGTTTCACAATTTTAAAGAAGCAATGAGATATATAAATATTCTTTTAGACAAATTTATATAGTTTCTTTTTCTTGAATCTCCATGAACTCAAATTATAAAATATTTCTTTTGTTTTCTGTATTAATTTTTGGAGTTTATTTTGTTCAGTCTTATTCTCCTCCTTATTTTGCAAAAATTGATTCAATATCTTCAAATGCTCCAGATTGTCTTTCAATCAATGCATCGGGAAGGACAGTTTATATAGAAAATAATTGTCAAAATAGCTTTTCTGTGGAAGATTTTGCATCTTATTATAATTCCGTTGCGCCAGGGGGTTCTTATTATGATGAAAAACCCGATTTTTATCTTGATTGCTGGCATGGAAATAAGGGGGTAATAATAATAAATGGAACAAACATGTGTGACCCGCAGACCCTTAAATCTGTTAAGTCGGGGACTGTTGTAAAAACATGGAACATAACAATCCTTTCAAATACAAATGAATCAATAATTGTCACAGGAAATACAATTTACGAGAATACTCCTAGTTTAAATTGGATTCTAACTATCATTCCAATTCTTTTCATCGCACTTTCTATAATTCTTTTTCTTTTAAAATACTTGTTTAAGAAAAATATTCACATAGTTCTCCCAATACTCTCTCTTGGGATTGGACTTCTTTTATTCTTCCTCTGGGTTATTTTTCCACCTGTGCTTTTCTAATTTTCCTACAACTAATTATATAAATTCCCTATTCCCTGTTTTTATATGGCGGAATTAACAAAAGAGCAGGAAAAAAAGATAAGAAAGATTACCCAAATGTATTACGCAAGACCGGACATTCAGCAGGTGATTTTTGATTTTTCGCATGATAGAGAAATTTCTCCGCGTTATTTTGAGGGGTTTGGGAAAAGACCGGACACTTTTCAGTTTAAAGGAGATATTTTAGGTTTAGCAAAAAAAGGGGCGACTTCTTTTCATTGTTCCGAGGAACTTTGGCTTGACCCGTTAAAGCTTGAGACAGGGATGAAAAAAAGCGAATCTGATGAACTAAGAATTGGTTGGGATTTGTTAATTGATATAGACTGCGAGCATGGGATAAAATATTCAAAACTTGCGGCGCGTGCAATAATTGAAACTTTTAAGCAGCACGGAATAAAAAATGTCGGATTAAAATTTTCAGGTTCAAAAGGATTTCACATTTTAATTCCGTGGAAAGCTTTTCCCAAAAAGATAAACGACGAGGATTTAACAAACTTGTTCCCCGAAATTCCAAGAAAATTAATTGCTTACGTAAAAAACTATTCAGCAAATATTTTGCGCTCAATTTTGCCGCCTGAATTTGAAAAAGAATTAGAAGGTAATCTGAAAACTGGATATGTATGCAAAAATTGCGGCGAGTTTGCAACTGAATATCGTTTTGTTGAGTTTAGGTGCAACCACTGTAATATATTTGAAACCAGAAAGTTCCGAATGGGAACAAAAGGAAAAATCCCAAAGTGCTATAAATGTAAAAGGGAAATGAGCTTCAAACCGCTAAAAAGATTTGTTGAATGTGAAAGATGTGAAATGGACTCGATAAAAAATCCGGAGAACTTTTCAAGAGAACAAAAAGATATTTATTCCCTTATGGGGCTTGACTTAATTTTAGTTTCTCCGAGACATTTGTTCAGAATGCCATACTCTTTGCATGAGAAAACCTCCTTGTCGAGCGTCGTCATTGACGAAAAAGATTTGGAAGACTTTAGTTTTAAAGACGCGGACCCTTTGAGGATAAAAATAAAAAATTTCATGCCGGATGTTTTTGAAGGAGAAGCAAGAGAATTTGTTGTACAGGCTCTGGATTGGATAAAAACCTCCGGGATGGATAAAGAAGTTGAAAAAAAGGCTTCGGGAAAATATGAAAACTTTAAATCTGTAAAACTTGAGAACTTAGCAGATGATCAATTCCCACCCACAATTTTAAAAATTCTTGAAGGGGTCTCCGACGGAAGAAAACGTGCTCTTTTTGTTTTAATAAATTTTTTCAGAAGTGTTGGGCTGGACAAAGCAGAACTTGAAAAAAGAATTTATGAATGGAATGAAAAAAATGAGGTGCCTCTAAAAAATGGCTATATAACTAGCCAGCTAAGTTGGAGTTACGGTCATAAAATTGTTCCGCCTCCAAATTTTGACAAGGAATATTACAAAGGTGTTGGTGCGATTCCGACAGCCGAAGAATTAAGTTTGAAAAATCCTGTGAATTATGTGACAAGAAAAAATTTTCTATATAATAATAAAAATAGCAAGAAAAAAAATTCTCCTAAAAATTGAGAAATATTTAAAAGGACTTCCATCTTAATCTAAGCATGAAAAAAGGGGCTCTCATATTTGCTGTTTTATTTATAATTTCAATTTTCGCACTTGCGGCGGTGATGGCTGATGAAACAACGAATTTTCAGCATGCTTACACTTGTCTTGAAAATCAGATTGGCTCAAGAGTAAACGCAAGTGGATGTGCAAGCTTAGGCCTTAAGGATGAAATTTCTTCTGTTCTCGCAACGGGGATGTGTGCATCGGACCTGCAAAAACAAATGACCTCTAGTTATTGCTGGACCCCTAAACCAGGAACTTCTTGTAGTTTAGAGTATACCGCAAAAGCTGCTCTTGCTCTTGGAAGTATGGGGTATGATGTTACAAATTCAACAAACTGGTTAATGTCCCAGAAAGGAACTTCGAATGCTTTGAGTTGGTTTTTAGAAATTGACAGCGCAGATACAAACACCGCAATGAAGTGTCAGATAGAATATGAATCGGGGTCAAGCTCAAGCTCTCCTGTTCAAAGTTATGTTGTGAATGTCTATGCAAACAAAACAATTGCTGGAAATGCCGGATCCTGTTTGACTCTTGCACATGGTAATTACTGGTTTGCAGTTTCTCCGATTTGTTATGGAAGAAATTTTCAAATTTCATGTGACAATCCAAACGGAGGAGCTTTAACTGGAAACTATAACTCAGCACTAATTTATCAAAAAAGCGGTTCTTCGACGTATTACTTAACAAATACAAATACTTCTTCTGGAAGTCCGATTGTTCAGAAAGTGAATTCATTATGCTTTCAAAGTGGAGGATCCTGTGATTATTTAGGAAGTCTTTGGGCATCTGTGGTTTTGCAAAGATATGGATACAGCATTTCAGATGTTATGCCTTACTTAATAACTCTCGCAGATGCAAATACCGGGAGTTTTCCAGATCCTTTTCTTTACACCTTAACAAATGATATTGAATATAGGACAAGTACCTTAAACAAACAAGTGTTTGCTCAATATTGGGAAATTTCAGGCAATAAAATTTATGATTC
>JBJKQI010000007.1:0-26413 GCA_046705565.1 Candidatus Pacearchaeota archaeon
GAAACAACCCTTCTTTTTTTGCCTCTTGATTTTTTATTTTTACCCATTTTCCACCTTGATAATTATTTGAAAGTTTTTCCTTTTAAAATAAAAGTGGAGTCTAAGTCCATGGACTAATGTTCCATAATAATTTTTAAAGGCAAAATTCCTAAAATAAGCATGCCGGTAACTGTAATTGAAAGGGTACTTTTCCCGAATACTTTTGGAATGGAATTAATCTATTCATTTGTAATTATCTTTTGTAGCCTTATGATTTATTTTGCGACAAGAAAAATGTATGAAATAAGTAAATACCCCGGAATAAAATATTTTAGGTTATCATTTATTTTCTTTGCTATAGCCTATTTTGTTAAGTCTTTCATAAATTTTTCATTAATATTTTTTGGCTTCCATGAAGCTCTTGAATTTATGTCTGTAATACTTGGGGTTGTGAGTTTATTCTTATTTATGTATGCGAGCACGATGGCAATTTTCTATTTATTGTACAGCGTCGTCTGGAAAAAATTCAAAAATAATAGATTTATAGTTCCTTTAACCCATTTCGCAGTTTTGGTCATTGCAGCGGCAAGTATAATTTACCGTTCGGCATGGTTTTTGATAGCGGTTCAGGTTGCAGTTTTCATAGCAATTGCAATTACTAATTCAATTTCATACAGCAAGTTAAACTCAAAAAAGAAATCCGGATCAATCCATATAATTTATCTGTTCCTTTTTGTTTTCTGGATGCTCAACTTATCAGACATCCTCGTTTCAGGATTTGACCCAATACTTGAATTAATTATCTCATTTGTCTCAATAGGAATCTTCCTAACTATCCTTTACAAAGTCACACGAAATTTGGGTTTTAATTAAAATGGTAAAAAGAGACAAACTCGAAATAATAAAAGACATTTTGAAAATAATTAAAGACAATCACGGCCACATAAAGATGACGCCCCTATTAAGAAAATCCAATCTTTCTTCAAAACGATTTGCTGATTACAGGTCTGAATTAATGGAAAGAGAACTTATTATGGAAACCGAAGAAAAAAAGCTAGGACGTCAAATACTAATAACCCCAAAAGGCATGGAATTCTTGGAAAAATACAGAGCTATTGTTAACTTTGTTAGTGAATTTGACTTGTAAACATTCAAAATATTTATAAGTCCAAATATTAGTTTTACTTTATTGTATTAGTAATGCCTCGGTCGCATAAAGGAGAACCGCGAAATCGGAAGCTCTCAATTCGCCGAGAATACTATTAATATATTAGCATGCCTCGGTCGCATAGTGGTTATTGCACCGGATTGCTAATCCGGGCCTTTCGGGGCTCGCAGGTTCGATTCCTGCCCGAGGCGTTTTTGCTTTGCAACAACGTATACGGCATTATCGTGGTTTATAATCCAACGAGAATGAACAACTGCATGGCAGACATACACGGATACAAAAGAAGGCTTGAAAGAACTTTGGAAAGGATAAGAACTTCTAGTGAAATTTCAGATCATAATAAAAAATTGCTTGAAAAATATTACCAGACTTGTGTTCTTGAAAGCTTGAGTGTTGCAAAAACCGAGAGGTATGTTTATGATGCTTTAAGGTTGGCATTGTACTTCAAAAAAGATTTTGACAAAGCAACCGAAGAGGATTTGAAAACCCTTGTGACAAATCTTGAAAATAAAGACTGGTCTCCTCATACAAAATATACTTTTAAAATTGGTTTAAGAAAGCTTTACAAAATGATAGACGGCATTACAGAAAAAGGGGTTTCTCCTGAGAGGCTCAAATGGATGAAAACAAATTTAAAAAAATATCAAACAAGGCTCCCTGAGGATTTGATTAATGAAAAAGATGTTGAGGGAATGATTAGGTATGCTTCCAGAGACAGAGACAAAGCTTTAATTGCCTGTCTGTATGAAAGTGGTTGCAGAATTGGTGAGCTTTGTTCCTTAAGAATAAAAGACATAAGGTTTGACGAGAAAGGTGCAGTTTTGCAGGTATTTGGAAAGACGGGCTCAAGAATTGTTAGAATTGTTCAGTCGGTTCCTTACCTTTTAACATGGTTAAACCGTCATCCTAGCCGTGAAAGGGAAGACTTTGTTTGGATTTCTGAAAAAAGTCAAAAGTTATTGACTGATTCAAGAATTTCCATAATAATAAAAGCCTGTGCAAAAAAAGCGGGAATAAAAAAAAGAGTTTGGTGTCATGGTTTCAGGCATGCCCGTGCAACTTGCCTTGCTGGTTACTTAACTGAATCACAAATGAAAACTTACTTGGGCTGGACTCAGGGTAGCGAGATGGCAGGAATTTATGTTCACTTAAACGGAAAAGACTTGGACAAAGCAATAATGAAAATGAACGGAGTAGAAGTCAATGAAAAAGAAGACACTAACGAACAATTCAAGATGAAAGAATGCATAAGATGCAAAATGAAAAATGAACTGACAAACAAATTTTGCAAGAGATGCGGTTTTGTCCTCGATAAAGAAGAAGCTCAAAAAGTGATTAAGGAAGAGGCACAGATAAATCAGGCTGATGAAATAATGAATCAGCTTGTGAATGATCCTGAAATTTTGAATCTTATCAGGGAAAGGCTAAAACTTAATAACAAAAATAAAAAATCTAATCAAAATTTCCAATGATCTTTATTCCATGCCCGGCTATTATTTCAATAAATCCAAATTCCCTGAGGATAAACAAAAGTTCCCATGCCTGTTTTTTGTTTATGCTAAAGTTTCTGCATATTTTCTCAAACAAGTGCGGGAAAGAAATTATTTCTTTATGGTATTTTGTCTTAAGTTCATTAAGTCTTTCAAAGAGCAAACGATACAATCCAAAAGAGTTGTTTTTGTTTTCCATCTTAATTTTTCCAGGAATTTTCCCTTTATATAAACCCGAGTGAAAAAATATACTAACTTTTTTGTACACATTTATTCACCTTACAATTTATAAAGTTCAGATTCCTTAATTTATAGGTGTTTTTTATTTTACAGAATTTAAATTGAGTTTTCTAATTATATCTTTGTGTCTCGTCCTTTATAATCCAGATTATCTGGAAATTTTAATGGAAAATGATGAATTTGGGATAATTATTGTAGTTGGTTTAATTATAACGACAGTTGTTATACCTTTTTTGAATAACCTTTGGAATTCTATAACTAAATTTTTTTCTAATGTTTATTTCTTTCTTTATGGTTTTGCTTTGAATCAAATAACAATAATTGTCTTTTTTAAATTACTAATTGAGTCTCTAATAGTTTTATCTTATATAAAGATAAAAAATTCAAAAAAACGAAAGAAATGGAGAAAATCCGAAGAGGAAAAAGAATTAACTAAACTCACAGATTTTTTGAAATTGAAATTGAACGATTTGGAATATGAAGACCTTAAAAAGATTTATTATGAATTTAAAAATCTAAAATTTTCTTTTATTTCAATTTTTGAATATGAAGACAAAATAAATATTAAATTGTTGAAAATAGAAAAGAAATTGATTGAGTTAAAACATGAAGAAAAGCTTGATTCAATAAATGAAAAGTTGGAAGAATCAAATAAAGAACTTGAGAGAATAAACCATGAAATTTATATTAAAGAGAGAAAAGAAGAGGAAAAGAAAAATAAAATTTTAAGAAGATTAACTGAAGGAACAGATGAAGTTTTTAAGAGAGAAAATTTAACTGCAAAAGAAATTGAATTATTAAAAGAAGAGGGATATGTTTCAGTTAAGGAGTATTGTGTTCTTGAGAATAAAATTATTTCAGTTTTAGTTAAACCAATAATGAACCACTCTCCTACTCACACTTTTCTTGTCTGGTCTGTTGTGAAACTTTTAAAAAAATTTCCTGAAATAGAAAGGATAATTGATCATGAAACCAGAGACGCCGATATAACTTTTAAAATAAAAAATAAAAATTATGCAGTTGAAGTTGAGAAAGGCTCTTTGTTAAGAAAGAAAGTGCAGTTAAGGGAAAAAATAGATTACCTGAATGAAACTTACAGAGATAAGTGGTTAATTCTTGTTTCAAACAAGAATTTAATCAAGCACTACAAGGAATTTGGACCAGTTTCAACAAGAAAAGACATAAGAAAAAATATTGAAAAGTGGGTCGAAAATTCCAAAAAAAGGCGCTGAATTTGACACCCTGTTTTTTTGGGTGTCAGAGGTATGTTTCACGACGTGAAAACTTAAAAATTAACACCCAAAACTAGTGCTCTGTATATATCTATGTGGGGGACATACTAAGGACATTTTCAAAAGGAATTTGTTTAATAAAAATAAAGAGGAATATTTTCTTAATTTTTCTTTGACCCCCCGATTAAGAGCTTTCTTTATTTCACCGGCAAGGTTTGATCTTAGATTGTAAGTGTTTCCCCAAACAATGTGTGCAAGCCATCCTTCAATTTTTGCGCTGAATTTTTCCTCTGTTAAATTTCCTAAGAGATAAGCCTCCTCAAGATTGTTCAAATTCTTCTTAAAACTCTTGACATTTCTTTTCCTTGCTGTTTTAAAATAATAAAATATTTTAAAGCCAAGGAAGTCAATCCCCTTTGACAAGGGAATTATTTTGGATTTATCCGGATGAAGTTCAATTTTCAGTTTATTTTTCAGGAAAATTTCAATTTCTTCTTTCCACAATTCCAATTGCTTTTTTGACTTGTGAAGAATCACAAAGTCATCAACATATCTTATATAAAATCTTGCTCCAAGATTATGTTTTACAAAATAGTCAAGATCATTTAAGTAAACATTTGCAAAAAATTGTGAGGTGAGGTTGCCTAAAGGCATTCCAAGCTCACCGTCAAAATTATTCAAAATTAATTTTATCAGATTAATTGTCTTTTTGCATTTTATTGTCCTTTCTAAAATATCAATAAGGATGATTCTATCAACTTCCCTGAAATAATGCTTTATATCAGCTTTCAGACAGTATGCTTCTTTTGAAAAGTTGTCAGTAACTTTCCTTTGAAATTTTCCAAACCTGTGAATAGCAAAAAATGTTCCTTTTCCTTTCCTGTTTGCACAGGAGTCATAAATAAAGATTTTCTCGTATATTGGTTCAATAACATTACATATTGCATGATGAACAATTCTGTCTCTGAAAATTGATTTTGAAATTTGGCGTGTTTTAGGATCTCTTAAAATAAAACTTTTCAGGGGTCTTGGCATGTAAGTTTCATTTTTCAGTTCATCATGCAGAACTTTCAGGTTGTAAGCAATATTTTCCTCAAACTTTTTTACATAACCTTTTTTTGTTTTCCCTTTTCTTGCTTTTTTCTCGGCAAGAATAAGATTTTTTAATGAGATTATTTCATCGTAAATATTCCTGTGAGATTTCATTTTCCTTTTCCATAAGGCTAAAGTCATTCTACCATTGTCGTTTGAATTAGACAAATTCGAGTTGTTAGCATTCAGGTTCGAGTTCCTGTTCAGATAGCATCTCGACAATGGAACTAGCCAATTTACCAATTATCAGGTTTTGCCTGCCAACACTTTTTCAGGTTTTCACTCGTTTTTTAGTTACTAACTGTCAAAGCTGAATTTACTGACTTAAAATAAATTCAAACAATGTGCAAATAAATTGACATGTGGCCTAGCCTTATGGGCTAGGAATCTTATAAAACAAATTTCATTAATAAATTTTTCTAAAAATCGCGGCGCGAGGGCTCAGCCGCTTAACGCGGCTTCGCCAAGACCACCCTACCATTGCCGCTTGAAACAGACAAATCCGAGTTGTCAGCATACAGGCCCGAGACCCCGTACAGATAGCATCTCGACAACCCTGAATTCGTAGTCCAGAAAGTCCTGCTTCCACCTTCTGCTTTAGTTGGGAAGCCAGTTTTCAAATCAATATCAGAGTCGTTGAAATTGCTCGTAGAATTATTCAAGATTGGAACATTTAAAATTTTTGGTTCGTCAACTATCTTGAATCCTAAACTATTTCCATTTTTTACTAAGTCATAAGAAATTATTGGAAAGTAGACTGGAAGTGCTTGCCTTGAATGCAATTGTTCTGTCAAATCTTTTGCATGACTCTTATTACTTCCTGAGTCGCTTCTAAGGCACATCCCAGTATCAAAATAAATATCTGACAAATCAAGTTTGTTATTTTGTTTTACATATTCAAGTTGTGCCTGAGTTACAACATAAACTCCACTCTTTCTTAAAGCCATGTTCATTGCAGAATTTATAATGGGGCTTGAACCTTTGAACAAACCGTCTTTTAATTCTGGTTTTGCAAGTTCTTCAAGGGTTTTTATTCCACTTTTTGTCTTCTTAGGAAATTCCCTCTCAACAAATTCCTTGTAAATATTATATTCATTTTCCTTTGCAAAAAAATAATCATATTTTTCAAAATCCTGAATGTTTATTGGGGAAAAATTTGAAGTCTTTGGTGTTGCAACTTTTTGGATAGGTTTCTCATTTTCAATTCTTTCAAGCTCAGTTTTTCCGTCGTAACCCATAAAAGTTGTTGGGAGTTTCATTTTTTAGCCTCCTGTACAAAAGGATGATATGTGTTTTTAGTGATATCAACCATTAACTTTGACAAGTCTTTTCCAGAGTTAACATAAAATACAGGCATTCCCCAGCTTTCCAAATCTTCAGACATATTTGTTTTTCCCCCAAGCTGTATATGTGCATAATAATTTTTCTCAATTAATTTTTTAATTTTTGATTTTTCGCTTTTCCAATTATCTACTGAACCATCTGAAATTGACAAAAAGAAGCTTTCATCTCCTTCCAAAGCATCCTTCAAAACTTTTGCATCCAAATTTGTTGAACCCCAATCAGGATGAAGTAAAAGTTTTCTTGTGTCTGTCAATTCATTATAGCTTCCTTTTTTGAATCTTGTTTGTGAAGAGAATAAAGAAACTCCATGGTCAATATATGGAGAAATTCCCTGATTTTGCAAAAAGTTTTCAATTCCGTAATAGCCTAAAAGTGCATAATGATATTTTGAGTTATTTCCAAAAGGGATAAAACTTGTGTCACCTTCATCTCCATTTATTCCATCTTTCATACTTCCTGAGTTGTCAACTAAAACCATTTTAAAATGCGGGAAGGACTTTCTTTGTATTTTTTGTCTGTAATCTATTGTTAAAGATTTATTTGGATAAGCAAAGTTAACCCCATCCTGATTTATGAAAAACTTTGAAGTCTTGATTTTCAAAGGATTGTCTTTTTCAGAATCAAATGGTCTGTAATTTAAAGGGGAAATTTCCATTGAAGAATCCATTGTAACTGATTCGACCTTTACAGGAATGTCTTTTGCTAACCTTTGGTACAAAGCGTCAAGTTGTTCAAAATCCTGAAAGTTTGGTGAAAGTCCGTCGCCTGAAACATATCTTCCGTATGCAATTTCTTCTTTCCCTTCTTTAGTTTTAACTTTTTCTTCAACTCCATTTCCTGTTTTTTGTTCGGGATTTCCCTGTCCATCCGAACCTTGATTTGGAGGAGAATCATAAGCAGAGAACCTTTCACTTGGCATTTTGTCAAGAAGAGGTGAAATTGCTTTAGCGTAATATTCAGCCATTAAAGGCCAGTTTTCTTTTTCAAAAAGAGGGGTTGTATCTTTTATATCTTCTTCAAGGTTTAGATTTTTCACAACTTCTTTTACTGCCTTCTCAACTTGAGGGTTTTTTGTGTAGTGCCTTTTCAAAAATGATTTGTCCCATTTGTCTCCGAACAAATGAAGGTTTATTTTTACAAAAGCTTCATACAATGGTGTAAATCCCTTTTGCTCCATTTCTTTTTCTGCTCTTAATCCCTCTCCATCCCAAAATAAAATTTGACCTGAAAAATCTCCAAAATATTCTTTTACTCTTGGATTAATCATTGTGTCTTCAAACATATTTGCAACATCTTTTGCATGTTCTTTTTTGTCTTCAGGGAGTCCTTTTTTAACTCCTTCAAGAATTTTATCATGATTGTAAACATCCATTGGACAACCTTTTCCTGAACCAAAAGGAAGTTCCCAGTGGGCAACTTCATGTCCTGAACCCACTTCCAAAACAATTGTTTCAAGCCCGTCATTTATTTTTTTTACTCTTGCATAAGCTTTTTGCTTGCTGTCCTGAATTGGGTTGTATCCCTTTTTCAAATTCACTTCAATTTCCCAGTTCTGAGGATTAATATGTGCTGAAACATTATATTTAACATCATCAAACTCTTTTACTCTTGCCCTTTTAGCTCCGACTAATCCATACTTGTTTTTCTCAACATTCAGTTTTTCCTCAAGTTCCTGTATTTTGTTCATTTTGTTTCTCTCATTGTTTAATTTTTCGGGCACGAGCTCAGCCGCTATCGCGGCTTCGCTAAGACCACCCTACCATAGTCGCTTGAAAAAGACAAATCCGAGTAGTTAGCAACCAGGTCCGAGTCCCAGTACAGATAGCAGCTCGACAATGCGTAATCTGCTGTCCAAATTTGTCTTCCTGAATTTTTATCCTCCTTTTCAGGAAGACCAAAATTATCTATTTTTGAATAATGAGTTCCTCTCTTCCAGTTTAAAGAATCCGCTTTTGAATAAAATGATTTTTCAGTTAAATTGAAATTCAAATTGTTATCCAATTCCAAATCTCTTAAATTAAGCCAAATTGGAAAATCTTTTTCAGTCAACCCTTTTTTCTTTAATTGATCAAAAAGATAAACTGCTTGGTCTTTATTGTCTTTTTTTAAATTTCTTAATGCAAGACCAGAATCATTGTAGGTGTTTTCGGTGAATTTCAAGTTTTGTTCCAAGTCTAATTGAGTTGCCAATCTATATTCAGAATTTATTGATTTCAAAAACATATCAATGGAAACTGCCAAGTAAGGATTTGACTGCTTCATAACAGAATTATTAAATTCCAAAACATTATTTAATTTGGGAATTTCCTTTTTAATATACTTGCAAATTTCTTTGTAAAGATTTTTATCAGTCACAAAAGATAACTCTCCTGAAATGGGGATAATTGGATTTACTTTTGTTGCAATATTCTTTTTTACGGGTTTCTCATTTTCAATTCTTTCAAGCTCAGTTTTTCCGTCGTAACCCATAAAAGTTGTTGGGAGTTTCATTTTATTTCCCTCCTTTGGAATTTTCAAGAGAAGCCCTTTCCAAGAAATTTCCCATAAAATTCCATCTTCCTGAAAATCTGTCAAGTACTTTCTTTGATGTTTTGCCTGACTTCACCATTTCGAGTCCAGCGGCAATATTTCCTGCATTTTCATCAAATTGAGTTTTTGTTGCAGATATAACTGCATCCATTGAGGAATACTTGTCATTTCCGTAATTTTCCCTCACAGCCAAGTCATTTAAAACCCCAGAGTAAGCTCCAACAAATTTGTAGGCATTCATCATCGAATTGAAATAATTTGTCTGAATATCTTTGTCGGAGAGCCCCTTATCTTTTGCAATATAATCAAATGCCTGAGAAAGCCTCAAAATTGATTTTGCTGCCCTTGGTGAAACAGGAAGAACCAAAGACTCATCTGAACCTTTTCCATGGTTTGTAATTGCGCTAGGCCAGGCGTCTTTAAGTTTTGTTTTGGTTGTTTCTCTTCCTTCAATATTTACATAATCCAATCCATGAATTAAATAATTTGCAACAACCAATTTTTCAAAAGGAACTTCTTCTGAAGATATTTTATTATGAGTGTCAAGAATTTTCTTTTCAAGACTTCCATCTTCAGACCTCTTTGTAAAGTCAACTCTTGGGTTTGTATTGCTTGATAAAATATTAAAAGTATCCCATGAATTTGGTTTGAAGTAATCTGTGTCAATTGTTACATGCATTCTGTCTTTCAAAGCTCTTCCAAGATCATTATTTGATTCTGTGAATTTTTGACCAATGTTCCCTGTTGCAATTCCAACCGAATACCCATCTCCTATTGAATAAGTCTTTCCGTTAATTTCAATAAATCCGTCAAAAAGATTGAAAAGCTGTGCCCTGACTGCCGGAACTGAGTTTGGCAGTTCATCAACTACAAAAAGCTTGTAATTAATTTTATCTGTTAATTCTTTTAACTCTTCACTTGAAACACCGCTTCTTAATTTTTCCAAATTAATTTGCTGGAAAAGCTCCCTTGTGTCCATATCATTTCTTCCAAGAATAAACATACTTTTTCCGGGAAAGTAATCCATAGCATCTTTTGCCAATTGAGTTTTACCTGAACCAGTGTCCCCCTGTAAAAATAGATTAAGCCTTCCGTAAAGGCAGGCATCAACAAAGTCATTCATGTAAAAAGACTTTCCTCCAAGATCCATTAGTTCAGTTGAATTTTGATAAACTCCTTTATGCTCTTTCATTTTTCTCCCTCCAAGAATTTAGCGAGTGCAAATTCCAATATGTGAGATTTGTTTCTGAAAAACCCTTTCTTTAAAATCTCTTCTATTTTTTTCACTTTCTCTTCGTCAACTGTAACACTTAATTTTTGTTTCATAGTATT
Organism: Candidatus Pacearchaeota archaeon; assembly: GCA_046705565.1. Taxonomy (GTDB): domain Archaea; phylum Nanobdellota; class Nanobdellia; order Pacearchaeales; family GW2011-AR1; genus GW2011-AR1. The sequence continues at coordinate 10,407 of JBJKQI010000007.1, forward strand.
TTTCTGGTTTTATACTACTTTTTAGTTGTAAATAGTAGAATGTCAGACTTTATAAATCTTTCTAATCTGTTGTTATTAGAAAGTTACAATAATATCTTTTTATTAATAATATAAAGTTGTAATAAGGTTATCTGAAAGTGTAATCTATTCTTCATTATAGAGGTCTTTAAATAGTCAAATAGCCTCGATAAATTAAGTAAAACGAAATCACGTGAGGTCTCTCTTCTGAGAGCTCATAAGTGCCCGAGGCGTTCCCTTAAAATTCATTCTTTTTGTAGAATCTCTTTTTCACGATTTCAACTAATACTAAGTATACAAAAATTATTGCAAGTATTATTAGTATAAAATGCAATGGAAGAGGAGAGAACCCAAAGAGATTGCCAAGAGGAGTGTAAGGGATGACAAAACCAAGTGCAATTCCTAATAGACTGCTTAATACAAGAAGTTTACTTGCTCTGCTCTTCAAGATAGGGGTCTTTTTTGTTCTTATAATGTGTATAACAAGAGTCTGGGTTGCAAGAGATTCTAAGAACCAGCTTGTTTGAAAAATGGACGCTGAAGCCCCAAGGGCAAAATAAAATATAAAAAACGTTACAAAATCAAAGAGTGAACTTAATGGTCCAAAAACATACATGAATTTTTTAAGGAAGTTTATATCCCACTTTTTGGGAGAGGTGACCCAATCATTATCCACATTGTCTGATGGTATTGTGACCTGTGAAGCATCATAAATAAAGTTGTTTAGCAAAATTTGAACAGGAAGCATAGGTAAATAAGGAAGAAATAAAACAGCTCCTGAAGCACTAAACATGTTCCCAAAATTGGAACTTAATGCCATCATAATATACTTCATTGTGTTGCCGAAAGTTTTTCTCCCGTCAATAATTCCCTCCTTTAAGTCGCTTAAGCTTTTTCTTGTTAGAATTATATCAGCTGATTCTTTTGCTATATCAACGGCGTTGTTTACAGAAATACTTACGTCAGAAGCTTTTAGGGAAGGGGCATCATTTATTCCGTCCCCAAGGTACCCTACAACATTTTTCATGGATCTAATCGCATTAATTATTCTTACTTTCTGGTCCGGAGAGCACCTTGCAAAAATTGTTGTTTCTTTGGCTTTTACTTTAAGTGCTTCGTCAGACAGTTTTTCTATATCTTCCCCGGTAAGAATGCCCTTTATTATAAGGCCAACTTCATCCGAAATTTTTTTTGTTACGATTTCATTATCTCCGGTTATAATTTTTGTCTCAATTCCGAGTTCTTCTATTTCTTTTAGAGTTTTTTTGACATCTTTTTTTGGAGGGTCAAAAAAGGAGATAAATCCTTCAAATGTCATTTCTTTTTCCTCTTCATGTGATACTTTTGTTGATGAGATTTTTTTGCTTGAAACTGCCAAGACCTTAAATCCTTGTTTACTCAAAGAAACAAATGTTTTCATCGATTCTTCTTTTGCTTTTTTCTCAAAAGTTGCAACTCTTCCGGCTCTCCTGTAATTTCTGCAGCATCTAAATATGCTTTCAGGTGCCCCTTTTGTAATTAGGAGGGTTCCTTCTCTATTCTTTACTGTCACACTCATCATTTTTCTTGAAAAGTCGTATGGGATTTCACCGGTTTTTTCAAAACCTTTTATATCTACTTTTTTGTAGCCGAGAACTGCTTCATCAAGAAGATTTTTTATTCCGGTCTGAAAAGAACTATTTAGGTAAGCAAGTTTCAGGACATTTTCATTTTCTTTTCCCGCAAAGTCCGTGTGTTTAATGAGAGTTATTTTATTTTCAGTTAATGTTCCGGTTTTGTCAGTGCAAAGTATGTTCATACTACCAAAGTTTGGAATTGAAGAAAGTTTTTTCACAATAACCCCTTTCTTTGACATTTTTTTTGACCCAACGACCATTGTAACAGACATTATAACTGGAAGTAAATCAGGTGTTATCCCCACAGCTATTGCTATTGCGAACATGAAAGACTCAAATATGTTGTGCTTTAATATAGAATTAACAAGGAAAATAAAAATTACAAGTACAAGGACTATCTTCATAAGGAAAAATCCAAAGTTTCCAATTCCTTTTTCAAACTCGGTTTTTGTCTGTGCCTGCGCAATTTTAGAGGCAATTTTTCCGAATTCTGTTTCCCTCCCCGTTTTTATTACAACTGCAGTTGCACTTCCACCAATAACATTTGTTCCGCTAAAAAGAATATTTGTCATTCCAGAAAAAGATTTCGCATTTGTTTGGATAGCTCCCTTTTCAACAGGAAACGACTCTCCGGTTATTGAGGCTTGATTTACAAAAAAATCTTTAGATTCAATTATTCGTGCGTCAGCAAGAATCATATCACCCGAACTAACAAAAATTATGTCCCCAGGGACTAGGTTTTTTCTTAGAATCTCCTCTTTTTTTCCGTTTCTTATCACCGTCGCTGTTGTTTTTACTGATTCTATCAGCTTAATTAGGGCTTTGTTTGCGGAATATTCCTGAATGAAGTTAAGTGTTGCACCAAGAAAAATTATGCACAGAATTATTATCCCCTGTGTGAGTTGTTCAGTAAAAAAAGATATGATTGCCGCAGCAATAAGGATTAATATGAATGGACTTTTGAAAGTTGATAAAAACTGAATAAATACATTGTACTTTTTTTTATGAGAAAAAACATTTTGCCCGTACTCTTTTAATCTTTTTTTCACTTCGGGTTCCGAGAGCCCATCCTTTCCAGACGAAAATTCATCCAAGACTTCATCAACTTTTATTGACGAATAATACTTAAGATCCTTCGCCTCTTGCATGAATTATTCAGTACGATGATATATTTAAACTTTTAAAATATTCCATAACTCCTATAAACCCTCTTATCCTTATTCTTTAAAGATGGTGGAAATTTTTTTAGACTCTGCAAAACTTGATGAAATAAAAAAGGTGAAAGAGTGGGGCATTCTTGATGGAATTACAACAAATCCAAGTTTAATAAAAAAAGCTTCAGATAATTTTAAAGGTGATATTGAAAAATACATTAAAGAAATTCTGCGTACAGCAAAAGGAAAACCTGTTAGTTTAGAAGTTATCGGAACAACATACAAAGAAATGGTTGCGGAAGGTGAAAAATTATTCAAAAAATTTAATAGTGTTGGGAAAAATGTTTACATAAAAATCCCGGTGAACCCGTGCCTTGACAATTTATGCGAAGGCGGTTTTGACGGAATAAAAGCAATAAAAGCTCTTTCTAAAAAGAAAATCCCGGTTAACTGCACATTAATTTTCACACCAGAGCAGGCGCTTTTCGCGGCAAAAGCGGGAGCAAAGTTTGTGAGCCCCTTTGTCGGACGTGAAGATGATTATATAAGAAAAAAATACAAAATAAAATTTGAAAAAGAAGATTATTTTCCACCCAAAGGCAAAAAGAAAAAAGGAAAACAACTCGAAGACCAAGGTATAGTTTCAGGAATTGATTTAGTAAAAGAAATTAGAGAGATGTTTGACAAAGAAAAAATAAAATGCAAAGTTCTTGCTGCAAGTATCAGAAATAAAGAAGAATTCCGTTATGCGGTTTTGGCTGGGGCAGATATAATTACAGCACCATTTAAAATAATCAAAGAATTAACCGAGCACGTAAAAACAGTTGAAGGAATGAAAAACTTCACAAAAGATATTGTACCTGAATATGCAAAGTTGTTGGAAGGAAAGAAATAATTATTAACAAAAAACTTTCTCTAATTCTTTAAGTGCTTTTTTTGGGTCATGCGCACATGAAACAAATGAGCCTGTATTAAGAATTGTCGCACCGACTTTTTTTAATTTACGAGCAGTCTCTAAATTAACTCCGCCGTCAATTTGAATTACTAAGTTTGGAAATTTCTTTCTCAAATCCCTAACTCTCGAATAGACATGGGCAATAAACTTTTGATGTTCTTTACCTGGATGAATTCCCATTAATAAAACCCCGTCAATTTTATCTACATATGGAAAAATTCTTCTCGAAGAAGTTTCAGGTTTCAAAGCAACAAAACACTTTAATCCAAGAGATTTAACTTTATTTATAGTTTCATCTTCCCTATCAATAACTGTTTCAATGTGAAAAATTATTTTTTTGAATCCCTTCTTTTTTAACTCCTTAAATTTCCGTGCAGGATTAATGGTCATTAGATGTGCTTCAAAATTGTTTTTATATCTTTTAAGGTTCGGAACTTGAGAAATTTTTGTTGATTTACTTTCAACAAATTTCCCATCCATAAAATCAATCTGCAAGTTTTTTGACAAATTAATGTCTTCAGCAAATCTTCTTTTGAATCCTCTTTTGTTATATGCAAAAATTGTTGGTATTATTTCTCTTTTCATTTTCCTTTCCAATGCTTGTTTTCGAAGTTAGATATTTCTTTGAGACGTCTTACGTGACGCTTTCCTCCCTCAAATTCTGTATTAAGCCAAATTGTGACTGCCTTTTTTGCAGTGCCAAAGTTTACAAAGCTAGAACCAAAACAAAGGACATTTGTGTTGTCATGAATCCTTGACATCTCTAAAAATTTTCTTGAAGGTTTACCCAAAAATGAAACTGCACGAATTCCTTTAACTTTATTTGCTGCAACGCTTTCTCCAATTCCTGAGCGTGCAATTATTATTCCAAAAGAATCTTTTTTCTTTGCAACTTTTTTAGCAACTTCAAATGAATAGACAGGATAATCATCTTTTGGATTGTATTTGTAAGGTCCAACATCCTCGACGCTGTAACCTCTTTCTTCAAGAAATCTTTTAATTTTTTCTTTGTAAGAAAACCCTGCATGGTCACTTCCTATTATTACATTCTTTTTCATTTTATTTTGTATTTTTTATAATTCAAACATTCGCCTTTCTTCCACATCTCATTTGCTTTGTCAATTACTTCAATTGCTTCTTTTGCACTCTTCGCGTGATAAAGAAGTTCAAAGTCTTTTTCTTCAAAGTATTTCTTCTTTAATGGTTCTTTTTTTAACCAATCCAAAAATCCGGTCCACATGCTTCCTAAAAAAATTATTGGAATTTGACATGTGTCTCCAACCTGCATAAGTTGCCATGAATATAATGTTTCAAGCAAAGTCCCAACTCCTCCGGGTGCAATTACAATTGCGTTGGACAAAAGCATAAAATTGTCAAGTCTCCTTGAAAAAATCTTGAATTTTCTAAAAAGCTGAACCCCTTCGTTAAACCTCTGTTCATGTGGTAGCTTTATTCCAAGACCGATTGAATGGGCATTACCCCCAATATTTCCTTTTCTGTGTCCAAGGTTAGCCGCTTCCATTACCCCAGGTCCTCCACCTGTTACAACATCCCAATTGCTTTTTCCAATCATTTCAGCAAGCTTGTAAATTTCTTTGTAAACTGGATCATTTCTTTTTATCCGTGCGCTTCCAAAAATAGTTACATGAAAATGTTTAGGACTTATTCTCTCATCAAGTTTTTCCATCCCCCTTTTCTTTTTCATTTGCACCTATGTAAAATAGTCTGTATTTTTAGTTTATATCTTTTTTCTCTTCACAACTTTTTTTGCGGCAAGCACAATATCTTCTGAAGTAATGTGATATTTTTTCATGAGTTCTTCTGGCTCTCCCGATTCTCCAAAGGTATCCCGAATTCCAACAAACTCTTGAGGCACCGGGAAATTTTTACTTAATACTTCAGAAACAGCACTTCCTAGTCCGCCGTTAATTTGATGTTCTTCAGCACTGACAACCGCACCTGTTTTTTTAGCAACAGCAACGATTGTCTTTTCATCAATTGGTTTTATTGTATGAGAATTCACAACAGTTGCGTCTATGCCAATTTTTTTCAATCTCTCAGCGGCAACTAAAGACTCATAAACCATAGAACCACATGCAATAAGTGCAACATCTTTCCCGCTCCTTAAAATCTCGGCTCTTCCAATTTTGAAGGGGGTTTTAGAATCTGTTATAATTGGAATTTTATTTCTTGAAAATCTCAAATAAACTGGGCCTTTTATCGACGTTGCAGAAATTGTCGCTTTTTCTCCTTCAACTGAATCTGCCGGAACAACTACAGTCATGTTTGGTAAAACCCTTGTAATTGCAATGTCTTCAAGTCCCTGGTGTGTTGCTCCATCAGCTCCGACGGTTATTCCTGCATGAGACCCCTGAATTTTTACATTCAAATTACTGTAACAAATACTAACTCTTATCTGATCCCAATTTCTTCCCGGACTAAAAACTGCGTATGAACTAATAAACGGAATTTTTCCGGTTGAAGCCATCCCCGCCGCAATTCCCGCCATGTTTTGTTCCGCAACACCAACCTCGACGAATCGTCCAGGAAACTTTTTTTTGAATTCTTCAACTCTTGTGGATTCACTTAAATCCCCACAAAGCGAAACAACTTTTTTGTTTTTCTTCCCTAATTCAACAAGTCCTCTTCCATATCCATCACGCGAAGCTTCTATTTTGGGATTTTTTAAATTGAATTTCATCTCTTACCTCTAATTTTGTTTTTGTGCTCTTCAATTTCTTTTAATGCAATTTCTCCTTCTTTTTGTGAAGGAGCTTTTCCGTGCCACTCATATTTTCCTTCCATAAATTTAACACCTTTTCCAGGAATCGTTTTGCATAAAATTACAGTAGGTGAACCGGCATGTTCTTTCGCCTTCTTGAAAGCTGAAAGAATTTCTTTCATGTTGTTCCCGTCAATTTTAATTACATTCCAATTGAATGCTTCAAACTTTTTACATATTGGTCTAAGAGGCATGACTTCGTCGGTTGTTCCATCGATTTGAATGTTATTTCTGTCCACAAATGCAATTAAATTGTCAAGTTTATACTTTCCTGCAAACATAATGCCTTCCCAGCACTCTCCTTCGTCAAGCTCACCATCACCCATTGAAAGAAATGTTTTGGATTTCTTTTTATCCATTTTGTTTGAGTATGCAACGCCTATTGCAAATGAAACTCCTTGACCAAGTGGTCCGCCTGTGTTTTCAACTCCGGGAGCCGAATGATAATGAGGGTGTCCTTGAAGTCTTGAATTTATTATTCTCAAAGTTTTTAATTCAGAAATAGGAAAATATCCGGATTTTGCAAGACTAGCATAAAGAACCGGACAAATGTGCCCGTTAGATAAAATTAATCTGTCACGATTTTCATCCCATGGTTTTTTTGGGTTATGATTCATTATATTAAAATAGAGTGCAGTGAAAACGTCTGCCATTCCCAATGCTCCTGCAGAATGTCCTGAACCGGCATTAACGAGCATTTTAATTATCTCCTCACGAATTTCATCAGCAAGAACTTCAAGCTCTTTCAAGCCCGTAATTTTTTTCATTTTTCACCTCAACAAAAACACGTGATAAACCTTTTTATTTGTTATGGAATTTTATCAATTAATCAAGCAGCCAATTTTCTTCCCTGGTTCTTAAGTGCTTTTTCAGTACACTGTTTTCGAAATTCCACTAAGCATTCTTCCGAGCAGCAACCATTAAGTTTTTTTTGACAATCCAGACATTCGACAATTAATTTATCACAATTAATATTCCTGCAATTTCTAACTAAGTCAGATGGTTTAGAACAAACTTCGCAGTGTGAAATTACATCATCGCCCGAATTTATTGGGGCAACAAGCCTTTTGTCAAATACAAAACATTTTCCTTCCCAGTAAGTGTCAGGAAATTGTTTTCCAAAATTTATTATCCCATCGTTAAGCTGCATAACATTCTTGAATCCTTTTTCTTTCATGTAAGCAGTTGCCTTTTCACACCTAATTCCGCCTGTGCAATAAGCAACAATTTTTTTGTCTTTGTGCTCTTTTAATTTTTCGAGTTCTTTAGGAAAATCCCTAAAATTTTTTATATTAAGCTGAATTGCATTTTTGAACTTTCCGACTTTATATTCATAATCGTTTCTCGCGTCAAGAATGATAAACTCTTCACCAGAATCGTACATTTTTTTCAGGTCTTTCGGTTGAATATGTTCCCCCGTTTTTGATAAATCAACTTCCTCCCCAAAAGTTACAATTTCCGCCCTTCTCTTTACTTTCATTTTTGTAAATGGAATTTCAATAACAGGGTCTTCCTTGAAAACTATCCCCTTGAACCTTTCATCGCTTCTCAAATGTGCTTTGTATGCTTCAACATTTTTAGTTGGGCCTGAAACACTTCCATTTATTCCCTCTTCTGAAATTAAAATTCTCCCAAGTAATCCAAGATTTTTACAAAATTTCAGTTCTCCCCTAACAAGTTTTTCAGGGTCAGCAATTTCTGCAAACTTATAAAATAAAATTACCCTTAATTCGCCGTTTTCCATAACAAATTATAGAAAATTTGAAGTTTTAAAGCTTTTTATTATATGAAAATTTTTTCATTTAATTAACAAACACTTTCTCCAAAATGGTTTTAAACTAACCTGCCTTTTTGTTAAAATGGCAGAATTTATTTTAGGTCTTGATGAATCCGGAAAAGGGCCTGTGATTGGTCCGATGATCCTTGCAGGTGTGTTAATTGAAAAAAAACATGAGAGGCATTTGAGAAAATTAGGCGTGAAAGATTCAAAAGAAATTACACCTAAAAGAAGGAATTTCCTTGAGGTTGAAATAAAGAAAATAATTAAGGATTATCACTTAATTGTCTGTGAGGCAAGTGAAATAGACAGTACAAACGGTGATGGCATAAATTTAACAGAACTTGAAGCAAGAGAATTTGCAAAAATAATAAATCAATTTAACAATTCCGAAGATAATCTAAAAGTAATAATTGATTGTCCTTCAATAGGAATCAAATCATGGACAGAAACTCTAAAACCAAAAATAAAAAATTTATCAAATATAGAGCTTGTAATAGAGCACAAGGCAGATAAGAATCACATATCTGTTTCAACAGCTTCAATTATTGCCAAATGCGAAAGGGAAAGACAGATGGCAAAGTTAAAAGAAAAATATGGGAATATAATCGGTTCAGGTTACTGTCATGACCCCTTGACAATAAGCTTTATCGAAAAATTTGCTCTTAAATTCAAAAATGACGGATTATTTAGAAAAAGTTGGTCAACATGGAAAAACGCTGCAGACAAACTTGCCCAAATTGAGCTTGATTTATAATTTATCAAAACTTAAAAACTCTTTTTTCTTCTAGAATTTATGTCTTACATAAAAAAACTGGTGATGTCTGGATTCAAAAGTTTTGCAAAAAAGACTGAGCTTCCTTTCACATCCGGAATAAATGTTGTCTTGGGGCCAAACGGCTCGGGAAAAAGTAACATCACAGATGCTCTTTGTTTTGTCTTGGGAAGACTTTCTATAAAATCTATGAGGGCAGCAAAAGCGTCGAACTTAATTTTCCTGGGAACAAAAGCTGCGGCTCCGGCAAAAGAAGCGTCGGTTGAAATCGTTTTTGACAATGAGAATAAAACATTCTCTCTTGACGAAAAGGAAATCTCAATAAAAAGGATAGTAAGAAAAAACGGTCAGTCAATTTACAAAATAAATAATGAAACAAGAACAAGACAGGAGGTTTTAGCACTCCTAGCTCAAGCGGGAATTGACCCAAATGGATTCAACATAGTTCTTCAGGGGGAAATTCAAAATTTTGTAAGAATGCAACCTGATGAAAGAAGACAGGTTATTGAAGAGGTAGCCGGTATCTCAATTTATGAATCAAGAAAAGAAAAGTCTCTTAAAGAGCTTGAGAAAACAGAAATAAAGTTAAAGGAAGTTTTGGCTGTTTTAAAAGAGAGAAATGCTTATCTGGATAATCTGGAAAAAGAAAGGGAAGCAGCTCTAAAACATAAAAAGCTCGAGGAGGATTCAAGAGTTTTCAAAAAGAGTATAATTTTTATTGATTTAACAAAGAAGAAAAAAGAAAATGATGAAGTTAACAAGGAAATTGAAAACAAAATTAAGGATATTGAAAAGCTAAAGAAAGTTGTAATTTCTATTGAAACAGAAATTGAGACAATTGAGGAAAAAATAAATGAAATTAATTCAAATATTCAAAGGCAAACTGGTTTAGAGCAGGAAAAGCTTAACCGAGAGATTTCAAATTTAAGAGCAGAATTAGCAGGACTCTCTGTAAAAAAAGAAAACCATGAAAATAAAATTAAGGAAATTGAAAGAAAAAAGATAAGCCTTCAGTCTTCAATGGAAGAAAATGAAGTTGCAGTTAAGTCTCTTCAAAAAGAGTCTCCCACCGTCGAAAAAATTCAAAAAGAGCTTGCTGTAAAGAAAAAAGAGTTAGAAGTCTTAGAGGAATTAAGAAAAAAACGTTATATGCAGAAGAGTGAAATTCGTGCTCTTTCTGAGAAACTTGAAGACAAAAAAACCCTTCTTCAAAGCTACACAAATGAGTCTGACTTTTTACTTGAAGAGGTTGAAAATTTGACAGGCGACCTGTTTGACAAAAAAACCGACGACAAAAAAGTTGAAGAGAAAAGAGGATCTTTTAAAAACAAAGGCACCGAACTTGAAACTCTTGAAAAACGAGAAAGAGAAATAGAGAATAAAGTTCACGTTAATCTTTCAAGAATAGAAGAAAATAAAAAAATAATTGACAAAATCGGAAAGCTCGACATCTGCCCGTTGTGTAAAAGTAAAATTACCGACGAGCACATAAAAAATATTAAAGGTGAAACAGACCCCTTGATTAAAAGTCTCGAAGAGGAAATTAAAACTTTAAATAAAGAATTAGATGATATAACTAAAAAAAGGTCAGAGTTAAAAAACGAAAGAGAAAAACTCAATGCTGAAATCCAAAACAGAGAAAAAGATCTGGTAAGGTTAGATTCTATTGCCGGAAAAAATAACCAAATTAAAAGTCTTCAAAAAAGAATTTCAGATACAAAAGAGGAAGTTAGCGGGATTGTAAAAACTAAGAAAAAATTAGAGGAAAACTTCGATGAAAATTCAAACATTGAGGAAAAATATGAGACATTAAGAATTGAAGTTGAAGAGATAACTCTGAGAAATAAGGAAAACCTGTCAGGAGAAATTGCTTTCAAGCAAAGAGAACTTGAAAGAGCTATTGTTTCAATAAAACAATTTGACCGTGAAAAAGAAGAATTATCTGAAGAGTTGAAAATTATTGAAAAGAATTTAAATGAGAAAACTAAGATTCTTGAAACGAAGAGAAAAGAGGAAGAGGAATTAACAAAGAAAGCTAAAAAATTAATTGAAGAAAGAGATTCTTTACAGCAAAAAATAAGGGAGACTGAAATGACTCTATCTGAAAAAAGAAACTCTATATATAATGTTGAAAATGTTGTGAACAATTTAAGAATCGAATCAGCCAAAAAAAGTGCTGAAGTTGAAAATCTTGAAACTGAAATTTTGGAATTTCCTGAAGCCGAAATAATAAAAGGGAACCGTGATAATCTTGTTGAGAGATTGAAAAGAACTGAAGAAACACTGATTCGCCTCGGAACGGTAAATATGAGGGCTTTGGAAGTTTATGATGAAATCAAAAAAGAGTACGACCTCGTAAAAGAGAAAGTCGAAGCCATAACCAAAGAAAAAGAAGGAGTATTAAAAATAATTCATGAAATTGACGTGAAAAAGAAAAAAGCTTTCTTAGGAACCTTGGTCGAATTAAATGAGATCTTCACAAGGAACTTTGCCCAAATTTCGACTAAAGGTCAGGTATTTTTGGAACTTCAGAATAAAAAAGACCCCTTTGAGGGAGGAGTTGACGTTATTGTAAAAACCGGTCACGGAAAGTACTTTGATATTAAATCCCTTTCCGGAGGAGAACAGACAATGGTTGCTCTTTCACTTATCTTCGCAATTCAGGAATTAAAGCCATATCACTTCTACATTCTTGATGAAATTGATGCAGCCCTTGACAAAAGAAATTCCGAGCGTCTTGCTAATCTATTAAAGAAATACATGGAAAAGGGGCAATACATCGTCATAACCCACAACGACGAAGTAATAACCAATGCAACGAACCTTTATGGGGTTTCAATGCATGAGGGAATCTCTAAAGTAATTAGCTTGAAGGTTTAAGATTCATAAAATTTATAAAGATTATAATTCTTATAAAATAATGGAAACAACAACAATAGCATTAAGTAAAGAACTAAAAAATAAAATAAGCGAATTTGGGGTGAAAGGCGAGACCTTTTCTATGATTCTTGAAAGATTGCTTAAGAGTGCGCATGAAAGGCTTTTGAGTGATGTTTTGTTCAACGAAGAAGGATTCATACCTATTGAAGAAGCAATGGCGGAGGCCAAAAGAAAGTGGCCAAAGTCGAAATAAGTCAAAGATTATCAAAAGAGATTCAGAAAAAATTTAAGGGGGAATCAAACAATGTTTTCTCTCTGTTATATTCTTTAAGAGAAAATCCAAAAAAAGGAAAAGAAATTGGATGTATGAATAATATTCTAATAAAAGAGATAAAATACAAATCGTTTAGATTTTATTTCATTGCTCATGGCTATAGGATAAGATTTATGGAATTGGAAAAATTGCAGGATATGCTAATAAAATTTGTCCGCATGTCAAACAAAAAAGACCAGCAAAAAACAATTAATGAAATCAAAAATGTTTTGAGAAAGTTTGGTGAAGGAGGATTTTGACACGAAGGCGACAAAAGAAATGAGCAAGAAGGAATTTGAAAAATTAATGATTGAAGGGTACAAAGAAACCGCTGAAGAAGATTTGAAAATATGTGAAGAATTCAAATACGTCGATGCTGAGAATCTGCCTGAATGGGATGAAGATTAATTTGAAAGTTTAATTATTTAACTGGAGTATACCTCTTTGTTATCTCAACATTAAATTCTTTGGGTTTTCCCATTTTTAAATAATCTTCAAAACTTCTTGCTAGATTTAGGGGAGGTTTTCCATAATTAATAGATAAAATTTTAACTCTTGTTCCAGAAGGAAAATTATAGGTTCCCTTATTATCACACCCGTCTAAATATTTTTTAATTATTGTAGGATTGGTTTCGAGTTCTGGAAACCCAAGAGAAATTTGTTTCTCTACAGAGGTAATTCCTATTTCTCCTTCAAACTTTTTTTCAATTGTTTTTCCTGTTTTCTTTTCTTCCATTTTTTTAGTTTGAAGGTTTAATCCTCAAATAATTCTAATTGGTTTCCAAAAGGAGTTTTATCAACCAAGGAATAATTGTGCATCTCATATTTTTTAATAAAATGTTTGCCCCAATTTTTTGCCTGATTATATGCCAATTTCTCTGCTAAATTTAAGTCATTTTTTATTCCAATTATATTAGTCTCCAAATTAAGAAGTCCAAATCTTATCATTGAAAATACAACATAATTTTCTTCATTCTTAATTACATATCTTTTGCTATTTTCTGGAATTTCAGAGTGTATCCCATCATTGTAATGGATGGCAATGCCATAATAAAAATTATCTGGGTTTTCACCCTCTGTATATTTTTTATCTCAATTGTTTTCTTTTCTTCCATTTTCTCGTCGTCCCGAAAATTAAAAATAAAAGGGGGTTTTTCGGGTTTGCCCCCGTGTTTTTAAAAAATAAAAAATAAAAAATTAAAGGAGTTAGTAATAACTTTCTCCAAATTCTTCAGTTGCTTTGCTTTCTACAGGTTTTCTGCTCAAAAGCACAATCAATACAACCAAAAGCACTAGGAAGATGATTGCAAGAACAATTGTCAAAACAACAACTGTATTTGCAGCACCGCCTGTAACATCAAGTTCCAATGGAACTGATTTAACTAATGTGCTTCCTTGGAATACACTCACATTGAATGTGTGTTTTCCCTGGTCGTTTGAGCTTGCTGTAACGCTAACAGTCGAACTTGATCCTGCTGGAACAGCTACAATAGATTGTGAAGGTGTAGCCCCGCCATCTGCTGTGATAGTATAAACTTTCACATTGTCAGTTGGGTTCACGATCAAAACATTGTATGTTGCTGTTTCACCGGCTGAAGCACTTTGTATTGAGTTTGAAACCAATACGCTGTCAGGCACACTGTTTCCTATAACAATCTGTCTAGTCTGTACAACTTTAACATTGTTGTTTTGTACAACAACCTGGAGTGTATAAACCCCTGGTGCTACGTTGTATGGAAGTTTCATATAAATGTCTCCCACAACAGTGTCTTTTGTGTTACAGTCATTAGTGCAGTTGTCTAAGGTAACAAGGTCACCAAACCATTTAGGTCCTTCAGATATTCCAAGTTCACTTATTGAAGCTGTGGCGTAAACATCGTTAAGTTCATTGTAACCAATATTCTTCAAAACTACTTCAACAGGTAAATTATCCCCTGCGTTAATAGTATTTGGAGTTGTTACTGATTCAATAGCAACATTGTATGAAGGTCTTTGTACCCTTAAAGGGATGTCGTAAAAATTTGTACTGTAATCAGCACCATCAATTCTTACTGATAAAGTCAAGTCGTTTGAGAGTTGGTTTTGAAGGTCGTATGGAACGTTAAGAGTTAATTCTTCAACGTACTTGTGGCCTGCTTCAACATCAAAGACCGGACTTGAACCTTCAAAGCTTGTTGTCTCGCCGTCAACTTCTGCCTTAATATGAACGTTTGTGTCATTCACATCAGAGGTGAAGTAAACTTTTATTGTCATCTGACTACCAGCGACAACAGAAACAGCGTTTGCAGCGCTTGAGTTAATTGCCTGAGCTCCATTAACAGTCTGTAGGACAGTTATCCCATTAACTGTTATCTGATTATTTGTTGAGATATCAGCAGCGCTAACACCAGAAACTAAAACCAAGAAGAGTGCAACTGTACACAAAGCAACAACCAAACTTTTTCTATCCATCTTTGTTTTTTCTTTCATTTAATTCTCCCGAAAAACATTGTTTTTCAGTATTCTTTCATCGCTAATTTTATTTATAAACTTTATGGTGATGACAAATTCGTATAATTCTGTAGTAACAATAATTTCTCTGGTTGTTTGGACATCCGGTTACACTTGTCTCGAATAATCCGTATCATATATTTTTTTAGCTTCAACGGAGTCCTCAATCATATCAGGAGATTCATTTATCACGACGACGTCTTTATCTTTTGGAAGCGCTTTGATTAATTTTTTTAATTCTGAAATAGGAGTCTTTTTATGTTTTCTTTCACCTTTATCTCCATATACCATCCCTGAAAAGTGAATATGTAATTCTTTCAAGTTTTTGAATAATTTTAGGGTTTCTTCAAACCTATAGTTGCCTCCCGAACGTGCAAGTATGTGAGCAAAGTCTATGCAGGCTGAGCACCCAGTGTCTAAGACGAGCCGTGACACTTCTTCAATTGAGCCAAAGACGTTCACTTTTCCCATAGTTTCAGGAGCAAGTTTTGGGGTGTAATGTTTTTCCTTTCTTGTTTTTTCAAGTTCTAAAATATTCTTTGCGATTGTTTCGTATGTTTTTTCTTTTGTGTCTTTCCCATAAAATCCGGGATGAAAAACCACATACTTGGCGCCTAAATAAGTGCCGGTTTCAAGACATTTTAGAATTCTTCTTTTGCTGCTCTCAATCTTATCCGGATCTTCTGAATTTAAATTTACAAAATATGGCGCGTGAATAGAAAGGTCTATTCCAAGTTTCTTTGCAGCTTCACCGATTTTTATTGCATCATCTTTTTTTATATAAACGCTGTATGTAAATGCAACCTCGCATGCCGAGAGTCCGAGGCTCTTGTATTTTTCAAGATTTTCTATTGCTTCCTTAACGGGACCAAGACCTGCTGGTCCGAATTTTACTTTTGCCATCTGAATAGAATTTATTTCTTCCTCTTCTGAAATAATCCGTAAACAAGATACATTAGGACTCCAATTATAAGCCCAAAAAATATATTAAATAAAGGTGAAAACTGAGATTTACATACAACTTTGTCTGCTGTTATTGTGCATATAAGCAGCACATATCTAAAAAATGCATAAGCTCCCACACCAACAAGTATTGACGTAAGAATCTTTGTTCGGTTGACTTTTTTCATTATATTTTAGAATAAATTAGGGTTTAAATACTTAATTCTTCGAGGTTATTCAAGTTTGACTATTTCATTTAAAGTCTCTTTTCCTTTTTTTGTAATTTGATAATATCTGAAACTTGG
>JBJKQI010000008.1:0-29871 GCA_046705565.1 Candidatus Pacearchaeota archaeon
TCGCTATTCCTGCATCCAAAATGTCCCCTCCAATATTTTGTACGAAAATTGCGTATACAGGAAGGATTACCCCTTCAGAAAAAGTTGAGATAACATAAGATAAGAGAAGAATATGACTAAGATTAAACTTTTTCATTAATAAATTTATAAAAATAAATTTTTAAACTATTTGTTTTTCCTAAACTCATGGCTGCAATAAGATTCACATCAAAACTTTTGGGAGAGAAAATTATAAACTCTGAGACGAAGGCATTGGATTTCTCAGTACCGCCGGAGTTTAATTTTAAGTCTGGACAATATGTGATGATGGCTTTTTATAAAGATGATAAGAGAATTTTAAGATCTTATTCTATTTTTTCAGCTCCCTTTGAGGAGG
Organism: Candidatus Pacearchaeota archaeon; assembly: GCA_046705565.1. Taxonomy (GTDB): domain Archaea; phylum Nanobdellota; class Nanobdellia; order Pacearchaeales; family GW2011-AR1; genus GW2011-AR1. The sequence continues at coordinate 377 of JBJKQI010000008.1, forward strand.
GTAAGATTTCAATTTATTTTAAGAAAGTAGATGGGGGATATGCTTCGACATTTTTGCATAATATGAAGATAGGGGATGAAATAGAAATGAAAGGGCCTTTGGGAAATTTTGTTGTTGAGGACTTTTCGAAAGATATTTTTTTGATTTCGACCGGGACTGGATTTGGGCCTTTTATGAGTGTTGTAAAAGATTTGCTTAATTCGAATTTTGAAAAGAAAATCTTTTTGGTTAGAGGGTATAGGCATGAAGAAGATAGGGTCTCTTTGGAAGAACTCAGAAAAATGAAAGGAAAGAATTTTGAGTTTCATGATGTCTTGAGTCAACCCAAAGATAAAAATTATGAATTAAAAGGTCATGTTCAGGATTTTCTTGTTAAATTAATTCCTAAAAATTTTGGTGGACACTTTTACATCTGCGGTCTTAATGAGATGGTCTCTTCAGTTCGTACTTTATTGAATGGGCTGGGCATTTCTGATGAAAGAATTTTTTTTGAGAGATATGATTAGGTTTAATAAGCTTGGAGAGTTTACTAAAAAATGGAATTGGTGACTGAAAGACTGATTTTAAGAAAGGCAAGAATGTCTGATGCTAAGACATTTGCTGAGAATAATGATATCGTTGCGATAAGGGATTTTTTTGCACCTTTTCCCGGTGGAAAGAAAGATTTTGAAAAGTTGATGCAAATTTGTATTGATCAGTGGGATAAAGATAAAAGATATTGGTTTATTTTGGAGTTAAGGAATAATGGAGAAGCTGTGGGGTTATGTGGAATAAAAGACATCCAAAATTATAACAAAACTGGATATTTGTCTTCGTGGATTTTCAAAAAGTACCGCAGAAAGGGGTATGCTTTGGAAGCCAAGATTGCAGTTAATGAATTTGCTTTTAATAAATTAAAATTAAGGAAATTAAAATCTGAGGTTGCAACTTTTAATAAAAATTCTAATCTTTTACAAAAAAAATTTGGGATGAAATTGGAGGGATGCTTAAGGAAAGAAAATTTTAATCCATATCTTAAAAAATATGCAGATATGAATTTATACTCTTTATTTAAAGAAGACTGGAAGAAAAATCTTCCGAAATTAAAAAATTATTTGAAAGAGAAAATAAAAAAGTTGGAGAACAAAAAATGAAAACTGCCTATATAATTCACGGATGGGGAATGGACTCGAGTATGCCCTGGATAGTTAATTTAGAGAAGGAATTAATTGCAAGGGGTTGGGATGTCTATTCGTTTGACATGCCGAATACAAATGAGCCGACAATTGAAGAATGGGTAAAATATTTGGAGGAAAATGTTCATGAAGTTAATGATGAAACGTTTTTTATTGGGCATAGTATCGGATGTCAGACAATAATGAGGTTCTTGGAAAAAAGCCACAAACATTTGAAAGTGGGTGGCTGTGTTTTTGTTGCTCCGTGGTTAGATTTGATTGGACTTGGTTCAGAAGAGTTGAGAATTGCTCACCCCTGGCTTGATAATAAGATTAATCCTGAAAGGGTGCTGGATCATACAGGAAATATAACCTGTATTTTTTCAACTAATGACCCGTTTGTTTCACCAAAAGAATGGAAGAAGTTCGAGACACAATTTCATACTAAAATAATTGTGAAAAAAGATTTTGAACATTTTGAAGAAACTGATGAGATTCCTGAAATTTTGGAAGAGTTGAAATGAAAAAAGAATTTGATTTATCAAAATTGAAAGTTCGTTTGGCTAAACCTGAAGATGCAGAGGGGGTTGCTGAAATTTTTAAAATCGGATTAGGAACAAAGAATTTTTCTATGACTGGAAGGAGAACTCCTTGGGATAAAAAAGAAATTGAGAAAGCCCGAAAAAATTATTTAGATCAAGGCAAAGGCCATTTCTTCTTCGTCGCTGAATTTGATAAGAAAATTATTGGAACAATGGGGTATTCATTTTATTCAAGGGGGAGGACGAGACACCGGGGAGATTTGGGTTGGATGGTCCATCCCGACTTTCAGGGAAAAGGAGTTGGATCCAAAATGATGAAATTTGTTTTAGGCTTCTCTAAAAAGAGAGGTTTTAAGAGGCTTGAAGCAGAAGTTGCTGTAAAAAATAAGGGATCTATTCTTCTTGCTAAAAAGTTTGGATTTAAAATTGAGGGGATAAAAAAGAAAGGTCTTATTCTTGACAATGGAAAACATCTTGACACTTATTTATTTGGGAAATTATTATGATTCCAATTCCCAAACTTCTAATTTTTCAAAAAATAATTTCTTTTCAGCGATGAGGGTTTTTTTGTAATCTTTCCAATCTATGTTTTTCGTTAATGAGGAGGTTAAAAGATAAATCTTTGCGTTTTTGCTTAAATATTTCTTTGCTTCATTTAGAAATTTGTTTATAATTTCTGAACCTTCTTTTCCGCCTGTTGTTGTTAATTTTGATTCTTTATCTTCATCTTGGTCTTCCGGAAGATATGGGGGGTTAAAAAAAATTACATCGAACTTTCCATTTACTTTGGAAAACAAATTTGATTCTTTTACATTGAGATTTTTTTCTTTTGATATCTCTATTGCTTCTGGATTTATGTCAACTCCAGATATGTTTTTGAATCCTTTACTTTGGAGTTTTTCCAAAATGTATCCCGAACCGACGCCAACTTCAAGGATTTTTGAATATTTATCTTTTAATTTTTTTGTTAGGGCTTCGAGCATTAAGAATGTATCTTCTGATGGTGCGTAGATTAGTGTCATAATATTATATTAGTTTTGGATAATTAAATTTTATGTTTTTAGAAACCATTTTAAACTGAATTCTCATCTTAGTTTAAAGAAAATGGAAATCTGTACTATTGGAGGATTTGAAGAGGTTGGTAAAAACATGACTGCCATTAAGGTTGGCGATGATGTTTTTATTTTTGATTGTGGGTTTTTTCTTCCGGGAGTAATTGAACTTCAGGAAACAGAGAAGATTGGATATAGCTTATCCGGATTGCGGAGGGTCGGTGGAGTTCCTGATGAAAGGATTTTAGATGAATTAGGCTGGAGAGATAAAGTAAAAGCGATATTTGTGTCTCATGCACATTTGGATCACACAGGAGGAATTCCTTTTTTAATAAATAGATATCCCGATGTTCCGTTGTATGCAACGCCCTTTACAATAAAGTTTATTGAATCATTAATTGAAGATGCAAAGGTTGTTGTGAAAAACCCACTAATTACAGTCAGAGCAAATTCAACTCACAAAATAAAAAATGCAAAGGGCAACATTGTTGTTGAATTTGTTCATGCTACACATTCTACAATAGACTGTGCTTATGTTGCACTCCACACAGATGAAGGAACATTTTTTTATGCTCTTGATTTGAAGTTTGATAATGAACCAACTTTTGGTGACCCTCCAAATTATAAAAGACTCGGAGAGATTGGTGAAGGCGGCGTTAAGGCACTTTTAATGGACGCACTTTATTCTTCAACTGAAAGGATTCCCGGGGGTGAAAAAGTTGCGCTGCATATGCTCGAAGAGGCTTTTTCAAGAATAGCAAAGAAGAATCAGGCTATCTTTATTACGACTTTCTCGAGTCATATAGAAAGGATAAATAATATAGTAAAGATTGGAAAAAAAACCGGAAGGGAAATTGTGTTTTTGGGAAGGAGCATGTCAAAATGGATTGAGTGTGCTGTCGCTGCGGGAAAATGCCCTTTTAGAAATTCAGTAAAAATAATGAAATACCGAAACCAAGTAAATTCAATGTTAAAAAAAATTGAAAAAGACAGGGGAAAATATCTGGTTGTTTGTACAGGACACCAGGGAGAAAAAAATTCCATTTTAGACAGAATCTCAAAAGGGGAAACTCCTTTTGTATTTAGGGAGGGAGATGATTTAATTTTTTCATCAAGTGTAATCCCCGTAGAAGTTAATATTGAAGCAAGAAAAAGACTTGATGCGAAATTAAGAAAGATGGGGGTTAAACTTCAGATTGATGTGCATGTTCATGGACACGGAAGCCGTGAAGACATGAGGGAAATGATAAAATTATTGAAGCCAAAACATATTATTCCGGCTCATGGCTCTCAGGATCAAGAGGAACCTTTGATAAATTTAGCCGAAGAGTTTAGTTATACAGACAGAAAAACTTCTCATTTAATGAAAAATGGGGATGTTTTGAAAATTTAAACAAATTTTTAAACGTAAATACCTTAATTATTCCATGGTAAAAGAAGAGGATTATCTTTTAACAAATCAAGAAATTCTTGGGGGGTTGAAAAGTGCAGTTGAAAGAGGACAGAGTCTTAAGGACGCAATGATGAGTTTTTATCAATCCGGTTACAAAAAGGAAGAGATTGAAGATGCTGCACGGGCTTACCTTTATCTTCAAAAAGGAGTTTCTGAAGTTGAAGTTCTTAAAAGTAGAGAGGGTGTTCAGAAAGGTGAGCAAGCGCCGAAGAGTGCCCCCGCAAAAGTCGAACCGCAAAAAGCAGCGGTCTCAGAGACGGTTCAAAAAAAACCTGAGGCGCCCAAACAGAATTTTCCAGACCAAAGCATTAAGAAACCCGAAGAGAAAAAATTCTTTGGGATATTTGGTAAAAAAGAAGATAATGAAAACAAAAAGGCAGTTATAACTCCTGAAAAAACAAAAGTGCCTGAAGAGTTGACACCGATTAAAGAAGAACCTAAAAAAGCTCCCGTTCAAAAGATATCAGGATATGGGGAAGAGAAAAAAGAAGTAAAACCCGTTAATGTGAAAAGTAAAGCGCAAACAGTAACCCTTACTATCACCTTACTAGTTCTTGTTTTTATTCTTGCGATGGTCTTTTTATTTAAAGCAGAGCTTGTAAATTTTATTAATAGTTTATTTGGATAATTTCAATAATAATATAAAGTACTTTTTCTTACTACATTTATGAAGGCTTTGATTCCATCTCATCGTGAGAAAAAAAGGTATTTATTACTTGAAGGAAAGAATTTGAAAATTAATACTGAAAAAGCAATTAAAGAATTTGTTGGAACTTTGGGGTTGTCTGAAGCCTCCCCTATGTGGATAAAAAATAATATTTTATCCATTAATCGTCAGGCACTTGATAAAGTAAAAGCTTCATTTGCAATTTATCCTGAAAAAATTGATGTTAAGAAAATTAGCGGAACCTTGAAAGGTTTGGGGAATTAATTTTTTCCATATAAAATTAATCTTTCCAGCTCTTCAAGTGAAAATTTTGCATCAAGAGAAACACTGGCAAACTTTTTTATGTCTATCAGATAATTTTCTTTTTCAGAACTCTTTTTCTTTTCCCTTGTTTCAAAGTAATTTTCTCCAGGTTTTCCATTGGGCAATGTTATCAGATATCTTTTTCCGAGCTTTTGAATTATTTCTATTCTTTCATCAAGATTAAGGGGAACTTTTTTTAAAATTGGGAAGTGCACATTATCTATCTGTTTTGCATATCTAATTTCATCTCTGGGAATTGTCTTTAAAAATAATCTGGAATATTTTTCTCCGTCAAACCTGTAAGAGGGGATTTGAACACTCCTGAATCCTGTCACATAAAATTCATTTACAAATTTTTTTAATGCTTTTGCAGGTTTTTCAAATATATCAACCCATTCAGAAGGTTTGATGCCGTCATATTCGAGGAAAATTCTAGTTCCCATGAGAAAAATTATTAGAGATAGGTTTTTAAAAATTTATTTATTGGAAAATAATCTTTTAAATTATTTAATAGGTTTCATTTCTTTCCAGGCAAGTTCAAACATTTGCTCGAGAGCCGAAGCAAAGAATTCTGTGTTTATCCAGACACCCACATCATAATTTGGGTGGAATTTTTCGTCATCAAGGAGCATAAACATAAGTTGGTTGGAATCAATAATAGTAAATCTTGCTTTGAAGTTTTCAAGGCTTCTTACTTCAGCGACTTTCTTTAATTCTTTTGCTACAGCTAAATTATTTTTATCTATTGGTGCAGCAATTCTAATTTTAACTCCTCTTTTTTTGACTTTCTCGAAGCTTGCCATCAATGCTTCCATTTTTCTATTTAATCCTTCAGAGGTTGTAACCATTGTTATTGTTTTCTCGGCATCTCTAACCATCATGTCTAAATGGTTGTAAAGATTTTGTCTTCCTTTAAGGCTACCTGATAAATCGCTTGGTTCAACAAATTTGATTCCTTTTGTGAAGAGTCCTGTTAATTCATCAAGAACTTCATCTCCTTTAAGAGTTTCAAGTCTTCTTGTTTTTTCCTTTGCGTCAATCATAAGATTTTTCTTTACTCTCTCTACAACTTCTTCAGGCTTTAGAGCAACGAATTTGATTGGTTTACCCACCTTCATAATAATAAATCCTTTTTTTTCAAGAGATTCTAAGATATCGTAAGTACGAGATCTTGGAACATCAGAGATGGTTGAAAGTTCACCTGCCGTTGAAGTACCCCGGGATAAAAGAGCGGTCCATACTTTAACTTCATATAAATTTAAATCGAATATTTTTCTTAACCTGCTCAAAAATTCATCTTTAACTATCATTTTTCTTAACAGTCAGAGGGATTTTCACTTTTTAAATATTGCTATTATCCAGAAGTAATTTTAGTCGTTACTCCCAATTAGTCTAACAATATTGATTTTTCCGATGATTTCTTTCACCTTAAAATTTTGTGTTTTCCCTCGGTGATTCTGAATTTTTTCTACAAATTCAAGCTTCTTTGAATTTGTTCTTGCCTTTATAAGCTCTTTCTGTTTTTCTAATATTGCAACTCCTTTCTTATCTGTTTCTATATAAAGCTCAATTACGTCTTCTTTGTTAAGACCTAGCTCTTTTCTAAATGCCTGGACCATTCTTGAGACTTCACGGGCGTAACCTTCCGACTCTAATTCAGGAGTTAAGTTGAAGTCCATTTTAACTTCAAGCTCTTTATCATTACATGGTTTTTCAGATAATTCTTTTACATTCAGTTCCTGTTTAATAATTTCTTTTAATCCTGGTGAAAGTTTTACTTTTGAAACAATTTCAACTTTAGAGAGCGGCCACTTTAACGGCACATTATTTTGGTCTCTTTGCCTTAATCCAATTGAAACAATTTCTCTTACATAATTCATTTGAGACTCAAGATTTACATCTATCTTCTTTTCATTAAACTCCGGCCAGTTTTCCATGTGGACCGAAACTTTTTTCCCATTTAAATTATGGAACATTTCTTCAGCTGCAAAGGGAATCACAGGCGCTATAACTTTTGAAGCCTCGTTAAGAACAAAGTGAAGTGTTTTTCCTGCCTCTTTATCTTTTTCATTAAATCTGTCTCTTGAATTTCGGACGTACCATGTTGATAAATCATCAACAAAATTTTTAATTTCCGTGCATGCTTTTACGGTGTTGTAATCTTCTAAATTTTTCCCAACCTCTTTCACTAAAGAATTTAATCTTGAGAGGATCCATTTATCCATTATATTCTTTGAGTCTTCATAATTTTTATCGTCTTTTTCTCTTGATAAAGAGTAAAAATTATTCACATTATAAAGAAGCGCCAGGACTTTTTTGTAAGTCTCTTCAAGACCTTTCTCTGAGAAATTAAAGTTATCTGCATTCATAACAGAGGAAGATAAAAGATAAAATCTTAATGAGTCTGCTCCATATTTTTTTATAACAATCTGGGGGTCCGGGAAATTTTTTTTCGATTTTGACATTTTTTGCCCATCTTCAGCTAGAATTGTTCCCGTTGTGAGGACGTTCTGAAAAGGAATCTTTTCAAAAAGTATTGCTGACAAAACCATCATATAATAAAACCATGCTCTTGTTTGCCCTATGTATTCGACGACAAAATCAGCTGGAAAATTTTTTTCAAAGAATTCTTTATTTTCAAATGGATAATGAAATTGTGCAAAGGTCATTCCGCCTGATTCAAACCAGCAATCGAGAACTTCGGGAATTCTTGAATATTCCTCTCCGTTTATTTCGAGTTTAATATTATCTAAAAAATCTTTGTGTAAGTCAACTTTTCCTTTTGGCAAATTTTTAGCGTATTTTTTTAATTCATCAATCGAGCCTATAACTTTTATTTTTCCATACTCGCTTTTCCAGATAGGGATTGCGCTTGCCCAATATCTGTTTCTTGTGATGTTCCAATCAGGAGCCATTTCAATATTATTTTTCATTCTCCCTTCTTTTAGAAATTCCGGAATCCAATTAATTTTAAGATTTAATTTTTGCAGTGTGTCCTTTATTTTTTGAATATCAACAAACCATGCTGGAAGTGCTCTGTACATTAATTTTGTGTCGCACCTGTAACAGAAAGGATATTCATGTTCTACTTTTTTTGAGAGTATTGCCTTGCCTGCCTTTTTTAAGTCAATTACAATTCTCTCATTTATGTCATGCACATACTCTCCCTTATAGTCAGTAACTTCATTTGTGAAATTTCCTTTTTCATCAACCGGCTGAACCATTGGAATTTTATATTTTCTGCAAACAGCATTATCCTCTTCTCCGAATGCCGGAGCTGTGTGAACTATCCCCGTTCCGTCTTCTGCCGTAACAAAATCCCCTAAAATTATTTTGAATGCATTTGGTGTGTCTTTGAAATATGGATAAAGTGGTTCGTATTTTTTTCCTTCAAGTTCTTTTCCTTTTACTAATTTTTTTATTTTATATTGGTCCGCTGATTTGTAAAAGTTTTTTACCAAATCCTTTTCTATTATATAGATATTTTTATCTTCTTTATCCTCTACAAATGCGTATTCCAATTTTGGATTCACTGTTAAAGCCAAGTTTGATGGCAGTGTCCAAGGGGTTGTTGTCCACGAAAGTGCATATGTGTTCTTTTCGTCAAGAAGTTTGAATTTCACAACGACTGATAGGTCTTTTATATTTTTGTAAGAATTGTCCATTGCAATTTCAGATTTAGCAAGAGGAGTTGAGCATCTTGGGCAGTACATTAATATTTTTTCACCTTCGTACATGTATCCTTTTTCGTATAACTGTTTGAAAGCCCACCAAATTGATTCGATGTACTCTGTATCCATTGTTTTGTATCCGTTTTCAAAATCAACCCAACGACCGACCCTATCAATTTGTTTTTCCCACTCTTTAGCGTAAGTCAAGACCTTGCTTCTGCAAAAGTCATTGAATTTTTTAACGCCCATTTTTTCAATTTCATCTTTTGAGTTAATTTTAAGCTCTTTTTCAGCGACATTTTCAACGGGTAAGCCGTGGCAGTCCCAACCCCAATTTCTTTTTACATACCTTCCTTTCATTGTGAAGAATCTTGGGAATACGTCCTTTAATATTGAAGCAAGTAGGTGTCCATAGTGTGGAAGTCCGGTTGCAAAAGGGGGTCCGTCATAGAATATGTAAGGTTTTCCATTTTGTGTTTTTTTAAGGGTTTTTTCAAAAGTTTTATCTTTTTTCCAAAATTCTAAAATTTCTTTTTCAGTTTCATCTATGTTCATTTAGAAAGTAAGGAGGGGCAGTTTTTAAGATTTTTTATAAAATTATTTTTTCTTTTCGTAATTTTCTAAAGTCTCTTTTTCCAGAAAATGAAGCTTTCCAGGGAGGATAATACAATAAGGTTTTTGCACCCCTGTAAATTCACTTGCTTCTTCAATTGAGCGGTATAAGATTTTCTGATTTCTTGTTCCGAGTGATTGGCAAATTATTATTTTGTTTAATTTTATGTCATGCTTTTTTGAAGCTTGAATTAATTGTTTTACTGCATGTTTAAATTCGAGACCTATATCAATTAAGATTAGGGAGTGAGCATCAATTTTTTGGTTATCTTTTACTATCTCCATAAATGAGTCAGGTTCGAAACTTTTTTGCCACTTTGGCATTGATGCGGTTTTTCCAAATTTGTAGATTTGTAATCCTGTTTCGCCTATTGCATCCAAAACCGAGCCTGCATAGATTACCTTGTACTTTATGCTGCTCGCTTTGCACTCATTAATTAAAGTTATGTGGGTGGTTGCAGATAGTGGTGCCCCGTAAATCAAGAGTGCAACGTTTAGCTTTTTTGCTTCGTCAACAATAGATAAGTTTTCGACTTTGTCTCTGTCTGCACTTAATACTTTTTTTCCGGTCACTTCTTCGACCTGGTGTAATGTGAATGGAAAATCAACTGTGTAATTTTCAAGATAAACTTTTTTACATTTTGAGACTGCATCAAGCCCTTCTTTACTTATTCCGTGTTCATTTAATCCCAACCCTATTATGTATAACATCTTAAAACAAAATAGGAAGGTTTTTTATATGTATTGATATAGCTTATCTATGGCAGACCCATTAACTATCTACCTTTTAACATCATATCTCACATTTTTTGCAATTGTTTTCTTGCTCTTTCTAATAAAAATAGAAAAGAACTTCAAGTATATCTCTTTCCTTGAAATTTTGTCTTTCTTATTCATTCTCGTTGGATTAATTTATGGAGATACAAGCGCTTTTGGCTACGCCTTGGTTTGTGCAGGTATGATTTTTTTTGTTGCTGACCTCTATATAAGAATTAAAAAAGAAAAAAAGAAGAGAAAGTAATTATCTCCTTTTATTTTTTTTAGGGAGGAAATTTCTTGAGGTTACAATTGCTATAAAGAAAAATGAAAACATTAACCAATCATTTGAGATTATTAATCCAAAGAATCCTATTAACAGGCTTATTAAGGTTAATATTCTGAAGAGTTTTTGTCCCTGTTTTTGTTCGTCTTTTGTTAAGCTTTTGAGAAAATTTCCAACCGGAAATCCCAAGGCTAGAACACCGACGCCGATTATGAGTTTTAGTACCTCTTCCATATTTTTATTTATGAAAAAAGAGAATTTAAATGTTTCATAAACTATTCTTGAGAACAATAAATTTTATAATTCCAGAGGATTTGGAATTTTTATGTTTAAGAAATTTTTAATAGTTGGTTCAAAGGCAGATCCTGCATCCAGAAATATTGTTATGAATTTAATGGATTTGGGGGGATTTGAGTTTCATCTAATTGAAGGGGAGATGTTGAAGACTGAGAATTTGGACCTTGAGAAAATAAACAATTACGACTTTGTTATTTTTGCCTCACGTCATAAGTCAGAGAAGCACGAAAAAACTCTTTCGATTCATGCGCCTGGAAATTTTAGAGAAGTTTGGGGAGGTGGAAAGGCCGGTCTTTTGGGATCTACTTCGGCGCTTTTTAATAAACATTTATTTTATACTTTGAACAAAGTACGTGATGAGTCCGGACTTTTAAGATATTCAGTTACAATGGAAGTCACTCATCACGGGCCTTTAATAGATAAGCCCTCTGTTTTTATTGAAGTTGGGGGGAGCGAAGAAGAGTGGAAGGATAAAAGCGCTTCTTTTGTTATTGCTAAAACAATTCGTGAGGCAATTAACACCTGGAAAGAAAATCCTTACAATGAAATTGCTGTTGGAATTGGAGGTCCACATTATTGCCCAACATTTAATAAACTTCAGCTAAATTCAAATGCTGCGATTTCACATATAATCCCAAAATATGTTTCACCAATTACCGAAGAGATGATTCTTGAGGCAATAAACAAAACAGTTGAAGAAGTTGATTTTGTTATACTTGACTGGAAAGGATTAGGCCCGGCTGAGGATAGAGATGAGATTATAAGAATTTTAGAAAAAAATTATATTCAGTGGAAAAAGACCGGTGAAATTAGATAACTAACGTAAGGTTTTTACGGTTTCTTCAATCTTACTTTTTGCTTTTTTTGCTATTGTGAATTTTTCTTTAAATGATTCTGATAAGTTATACTCTTTTGCAAGGCTATCAAGGCTATCAAGCACCTCTTCCGGGACGTGGTTGTGATTTATAATCTCTGAAAAAGGTATTATTGGCTCGTAAAATGAGTATTCAAAATGTTTTGCATTTACTTCCGTTATGAGATATCCTAATTGTGCTTTGGTTACGAATTTTGTTTTGTAATCTTCAATTTCTTCATGAAGTCCCATAATTATTTTTCTAAGAAAACTTTTTTATAAGCCTTACGTTTTTTCCGTCGAGTTTTAGGGTTTATTTAGCCAAATTTTGGTTTTTGTACTTTGAAACACCCGTCACTTCTTTCATATTTGTTTTGAATTTTTCTGCTTCTGAAACAGAATTAAATTCAATTTCTGCGGTTATAAGGGAATACTTTGGGAAGTAATCAAATTCAATTATTTTATTTTTTAGTTTTTTTATAAGTCTAATTTTTTCAACTGTTTTTATTTTTAATTTTTTGAGTATCTCAAAAACCTCTTTTGAAATTTTTTTTTCAAACTCCTCCCTTTTCATTGTCCCATTTGTTTTTATTGTAATAAAGAATGTCTCCCCATACTTTCTTATTCTAAAATCTTCTGCTTTGAATTTGGCATGAAACCCTAAGATACCAAAAATTTCTTTTGAAAGTTCTTTTGGAAGGTAGTGCTGGATTATTTTTTTACCTTTTTGTTTTATTTCTTTTTTTAGTTCTTCAATGTCAAAAGAGCAGGGGTACTTTTTCTCTTTTTCTTTGATTAAAAATTTTCTTTCTATCTCCATCTTATAATACTCTCTTATTTTTTGTATTTTTAAGATTTTTCGTGGTAAAAAAGAGGTTTATATTTCAAAAATTGTGGGAGTTCTTGAGACATTCATGACCTTTGTTGAGTGAATTTTTTCTATTAACCCTGCTCCTTCATGAATGTGACCGCAAATTAGATAATTCGGTGAAAATTTTTTTATAGCTTTGGTTATCCCCTGTGAGCCCGTGAAACCCAGAAGCTCAAGAGCAGTTCCTGCAGGGGGAACGTGGGTAATCATAACTTTCTTTTTTAGTTTTTTTATGTTCTTGTGAGATTTTTCAAGCTCATTAAATATTTTTTTAGAATAATTATCAAATCCATTTAGTCCCCAATCCATTGTGCCTGAACCAAAAAAGCCCACGCCTTCAATTATTTGGCTTTTTGCGTGGATGCTTTTTAGATTTGGGTACATGTTTTCCCATTTTTTGATTGTTCCTTCAGTTTCGTGGTTGCTTGGAATAATTAGTGCTGGTTTTTTTGTTAAGGGGCCAACAAGGCCCGCTGTATTTTCACTAAACCATGTTTGGTCTCCGGCTAGAATAACCAAGTCAATATTCTCTTTATCTATAATTTTTGCAACTTTTTTTACTAACCCCAAGTCGCCATGGATATCTGAAACTGCGAGTATTTTCATAGTATTGGTTGTTAAATAGAATTAATAAATTTTTTAGTTTATTGAGACGTTATTTTTTATCTCTTCTGGAAGTTCCTCTTTTTTGAGGTTTGATAAAAAATCAACTTCCTTTACTAATTTTATTAATATCTTTGAAGCTTTGAATATCTCCCCCTGACTATAGAGTCTTTCAGCCTCTTTTATTTTTGGGGATTCTTTTGGAATATTTGATTTTTTAAGGTTGTAGCATGCCTTAAAATAATTCATTTCATGAATATCATTGAGAGAAATCTCTGTTCTTCTGTTTCTTATTGAGAAAACTTTAGATTCCAATGTATTATAGACTTGGAATAAAAATTCTTTGGGAATGTCATAAATCATCTCCTAATCTATCTTCATGCGTTTAATTTCTTTTTGTAACTCGATGTTTTAAAGATAGGTTACAAAATGTTTATAAGGAAGGGGTTGTCCTAAAATATATATTAAACTATACATGTCCAGATGGAAGACAACTTCGACATCTTTTTCAGGAGAAAGCCGGCTTTAATGCTCGTTTCTTTGAAGAAGAATACGCGGATGAGGTATGGTAGTGTCTTGGCTAAAGAAGTGGATTGCACCTATAGCCATGCGGTAAAAATACTGCAGACCCTCGAAGCTCTTCGGTTGGTTGAGTTTGACAAGAAAGGAAGAATCAAGCTCATAAAACTAACACCGAAGGGAAAACAGGTTGCAGATGCAATTGAGAACATACAAGTTCTAATTAAGTGAACCGGATAGAGGTGATCACTATCCGACCCTGAAACTCCTCAAAAGAGGAAAACAAAGGTTATTTGTTAGTGTGGGATTTGGAAAATTATTTTCAATAAACTTCTCCTATTCTTTCTGAAAATCCGCAGTGCCCGCATTTTAAGAAAACTAAATCATCTTCGTCAGAATATTTTGCTGGGATGCATATAACCTGTGCTTTGTTAAACCCACATTTTTTGCATACGTGTTCATAGGTTGCAAAAGGATTTCCTTCACCAACTCCCTTTCCTTTTTTGGTTTCTGGTTTTCTTTTTTCCTTTGTGATTAATTTTTCTTTAATCAACTGATACTCTCCACAATTTGGGCAAACAACAATTAAATCTTCTTTAGAATTCTTGGGGGGCAGGATGTTTTTGCATTTCCTGCAAAAACTTATCGCCATTAAATTAAAATAAAATCTGAGTATAAAAAGTTTTGGTTATATTTAAAAATTAATTTTTACTTTTTATTCTATGGCAAACAATGGATACAAAGGAATAAAATTTCCTCCTTTAACTGAAGATGAAATTAAAGAAAGATATCTGGAAGCGACGGATGAGATGACTGCGGTTTTGGAGTGGAAGAGTGAGGAAGAAGAAAGACTGGCGAATGGAAAAACTCCTCAGGCAAAGGGAGCTGCTAAAAGAGCTCTCACAAAAATTGTCCGTCGAATTGATACTGTTAACGGAAATATTTTATATTGGGAACTTAGAATGAAAGGAAAGTCGCATTTCTATGCCCAACTTGAAAGAGCAGAGTATTGGGACAAACTTAAGGAGAAATAACCTTACCAGTGGGGAATTGGAATAATTACTTTTTCATTAGGGTTCTTTAGGAATTTTGTTAAGAATTTGTCTTTCCCCTCTAAAAATGTGACATCGTCGTCCTCATTTTCTTCTTTTTGTTTTAAACATACAAATCTATTGACCATATCTTTTGCTATTTTTAATCCACATTTTTTATAAAAAGGTGAATTTTCCTTTGAGCAGAACCCAATCATTGTTTTGTTCTTTAATCTGGAATATCTCATTTGAGCTTTCTTTACTCTTTTGCCATAACCTTTCCCTTTTATTTCGGATATTAGATCACTTCCTCCAAGGATATTATATTCTTTCCCCATAAATTTTATTTTCACAGGTTTTAATCTTCCAGAAGACAAAACTTCTTTATTTTTGTTATATAATATAAAAAAAATGTCATCTGCATAATTTTCTCTGTTTTTTAGATTAAGAGGGCTCTCCTCTTTCCAATCTTCTAATCTGGTTTTGTTCCATTTCTGAATTTGTCTAATAGAAAGGTTCTTTCCTCTTTTCACCACTAATTCCATTTTGAAAATGGCCCCGAAGGGATTTGAACCCTCGACACCTGGATTAAGAGTCCAGTGCTCTGACCAGACTGAGCTACGGAGCCATAACAGAGTTAGAAATAATTTGTTTAAAAAACTTGTTTTTTGCTTTAGTTAAGAAAAATTAATTATAATCTCTCTTCGTGTGACCGCACTTAACGCACTTGAAGAATTTTGTTTCTGATTCATCGCTCCCTCTTGTTTGAAGTGACCAGAAATATGCTTTATCGTGTCCGCATTTTGGGCAGGTTTCATTTACTATTGGTTCTGTCTTGAAGTCCTTTTTTAGTACTGCAACTTCTTTTTGCTTTTCAATTTTCTCTTTTGAGGACAAGTTTATGGCTCCTTTTTTTGTATAGCCACATCTTGGACAGGAACTATTTTTCACTTTTGTCATCAAAACTGAACCGCATTTTGGGCAAAATTCCATGGGGTTTTATTGGTGAATCCATTTATATAGTTTGTGTTTAATTCAAAAGTCAAAAGATAAGGCATATAAGTAAACTATAATTTTTGGAATTTTTAGGGGGCCTTTAGATAAAAATTTAAAGGGATAGTCCTTTGCTTAGATGTAAAAGGAGGTGAAGATATGGAAAATATGAAAGACCTTTTAAAAGAAGCTAATGATTCGCTTGGTCGATTTTCAAAGAATTGGCCGGAACATATGAAAGGCTTTGGTGCTTTTATGCAGGCTGTTGAATCTCCGGGAGCACTTGATTCTAAACAAAAAGAACTCATAGCTCTTGCATTGTCTGTCAATGCACATTGCCATTGGTGCATCGCTTACCACGTTAATGGGGCCCTCGAGCAGGGTGCAAATGAAAAGGAGATTATGGAAGCTGCATGGGTTGCAGTATTAATGGGTGGCGGACCGTCAGTTATGTATATGCAACTTGTTGAAAAGGCAATCAAAGATTTTGGCAAGAAAAAGTAAATTATTTTTTTGAGTCGTGTGACTTTAAGTCCAGGGTTTTTGAGAACCTGAATAGCTTATTTATTTTTTTAATTAGAATTGTTTTTAATTTTATTTCCTTTTTATCACTCTAACATCGACGGCAAAACCGTCTTTTCCGTTAACAGTAAAAGGATTTATATCTAATTCCTCAATGTCTTTATGAGATTTAACGAGTTTTGAGATACTTACAAGTGCTTTTTTTATTTTTTGAGTGTTAACTTTCATTCCTCTAAATTCGTGGAAAATTTTTGAAGCCCTTAATTCATCAATCATCTCCTCAGCGTCTTTTAATTCTATTGGGCACCTTCTTGTGGAAGTGTCTTTTAATATTTCAGTCATCGTCCCTCCTAGCCCGAAGAGAATCATGTGCCCGAAAACGGGATCTTTTTTTATTCCGATTATTGCTTCAACTCCTTTTACAAATTCCTGAACAAAAATTCCATCAAGTTTTAGTTTATGTTTTTTTGCTGTTTCTAATAATTCCTCAAAAGCTGGTTTAATTGATGCAGAATCCATTACAATTTTAACTCCATCAATTTCTGTTTTGTGCAAAGCTTCTTTTGAAAGTATTTTGAGGACAATTGGAGCTTTCAGCTTTATTTTTTCAAATCTTTTTACAACCTGAGACTTTGGCACTTTAACATACTTTTTGATAATTTTCTGTGACTCTGCTGCATTAAGAACTCCTTTTTTCATCTTTTTATAAGGAAGTTTTTACTTAAAAAAGTTTATACTCGAGAACTTTTGTTTCATAAATTTTATAAAGAATTTTCTCGTTGTTGTTGTGTTTAAAATGAAGGTGTTAAATAATTGTGAAATTGTCTATCTTCAGATTCTGAATGAAGATGGGAAGATTGTTAATAAAAAAGAAATGCCTAAACTTTCAAAGGATGAACTTCTGAAAATGTATTATTTTATGGTTCTTGCTCATGTATTTGATGAAGAAGCGATTTTATTGCAGAGACAGGGAAGAATCTACACATATGCTTCCTTAAATGGTCAAGAAGCTGCACAGGTTGGTTCTGCTTATGCCATGAAAAAAACGGATATTGCTTTTCCATCATTTAGGGAGCACGGAGTTTATTTGACGCGAGGAGCAAAGCCAGAGGGAATTTTTTTGTATCACAAAGGAGATGAGAGGGGAGCATGTTCAAAAGATGTAAATGTTTTTACACCTTCGATTCCTGTTGGTTCACAGATTCCTCATGCGGCAGGTGCGGGGATGGCTTTTAATTATCAACAGAAAAAATCGGCTGCAATAGGTTACTTTGGTGATGGCTCGACTTCTAAGGGAGACTTTCATGAAGCCATGAATTTTGCCGGAGTCTTTAATGCTCATACTGTTTTTTTGTGTCAGAATAATCAGTTTGCAATATCCCTCCAGGTTAAAGAGCAGACAAAAGCTCAAACTATAGCCCAGAAGGCGATAGCTTATGGGATGAAAGGAATTCGCGTCGATGGAAATGATATCCTTGCTGTTTACAAAGCGACAAAAGATGCCTTGAGTGATGCATATAAAGGGATCCCGACTCTTGTTGAATGTTTGACTTACAGGATGGGGGACCACACAACTTCTGATGATGCAACAAAATACCGAAGTGAAAATGAAGTAAAAGCTCACGTGAAGTTTGAACCAATTTCTAGATTCAAAAAATATTTGATGAGCCAGAAAATTTTAACCGAAGCAAATGATAAAAAAATTAGGGAGCAGATTAAAAAAGAAATTGAAACTGGCGTTAAGAATTTTGAGGCAATGAAACCATATCCTGCTTCCGACATAATAAATTATCTGTATGAAAAGATTCCAGAAGTTTTAATTCCTGAACTTGAAGAAATAAAGAGTACAGGGGAGGCGAAATGAACTTGGAAGAAAGAGTTGCTCAGTGGGTGGATTTAGGATTAATGCCTTATCAAGAAGTATATAGTTTACAAACTAGATTAGCTGATATGAGGAAAGATGATAAAATAGGAGATATTGTTTTGCAAGTGCAGCACCCTTATGAAATAAATTTTGGGTCTGCTTTAGAGCACAACCAATTTAGTAATGAGTTTCTCCAAGAGATAAAAGATATTTATGGAGAGAATTATACTCAAGGAAATGTTGTAGACTTACTTTCAAAACAAGGAATCAAATTTTCAGAAACAAGCAGGGGTGGCGGTGCTACTGTTGTTGGTCCAGGGCAATATATTTTTTATCCTATTGTCTCTCATTCGGGAGTTACAAGAAGTTCATTAAATATTGATGTTTCTATGTATAAAAAAATTGTTGATGAAGTAATGTTTGATACCCTTGAAGGTTTTGGTGTTCCAAATATTGAAATAGCTTCTGGTAAAAAAGGAGAAAGAGAAAGAAGAGATGTCTGGTTCATAAATGAAGGACGGTCTTATAAGATTGGTTCAAAGGGAATTAAATTTGTGGGAGATGTTGCATATCATGGGTTTGTTCTTTACATGGATAAATTGGGCTTGAAACATTTTAATAAAGTAAATCCTTGCGGGTATAATCATAATGAAGTAAGTGTAATTTCTGCTGAGGAGGTTCTCGGTAAAAAAATAGAAAGTGAAAAGATTATTTCAAGTGTTAAAAGTAATTTGGCAAAATATTTTAATTATAATAAGATAGAAGAAATTTCAAAGTCTGAACTTTACAATTTGGCAGGAATTATGGGGGTTACAGCATGACCCAAATGAATATGGTTTCTGCGATAAATAATGCTCTTGATATAGCTATGGCAAAAGATAAATCGGTTGTTCTTTTAGGTGAAGACATTGGTGAAGATGGCGGAGTTTTTAGGGTTACCGACGGACTTGCAAAGAAATACGGGAATAATCGTGTTATGGATTCCCCTCTTGCTGAAGCTGGAATTATGGGGACTTCAATCGGCATGGCTGTGATGGGATTAAAGCCGGTTCCTGAAATTCAGTTTGACGGGTTTTCAATAACTGCACTTGACCAGGTTTATAATCATGCTTCCAGGATAAGAAACCGTTCAAGGGGTCTTTACAACTGTCCTTTAACTTTGCGTTGCCCTATCGGCGGCGGAATAAGAGCGCTGGAACACCACTCAGAATCTCCTGAAACTTTTTTTGCACATGTTCCCGGAATAAAAGTTGTAATTCCATCGACGCCTTATGAGGCAAAAGGACTTTTGTTGAGTGCGATAAGAGATCCGGATCCGGTTATTTTTTATGAACCTAAAAGAGTTTATAGAGCAATTAAAGAAGATGTTCCGGCCAAAGATTATATGATTCCGTTGGGAGAAGCAAGAATTGTTCGTGAAGGCAGTTCACTTACTTTAATAACTTATGGTTCGTGGGTTCGTGAAGCAACCGAGGCTGTTGAAGAGTTAAAAGCGGATGTCGAGATAATTGATTTAAGGACAATTGCCCCTTTAGATATAAAAACAATTCTTGATTCTGTTAAGAAAACAGGGCGCGTTGTCGTTGTGCATGAAGCGCCAAAAAATTTGGGCGTTGCAGCAGAGATTGCAGCGAGGATAACGGAGGATGAAAAAACCTTTTATTCACTTAAAACACCAATTGAGAGAGTTACAGGATATGATATCATAATGCCTCTTGCATCTTACGAAAATATTTATCTAATTAATAAGGAGAAAATTAAGAAAGCTATAAATAAGGTGCTTTCCTACAAAGAATAATGGCATATGATTTTAAATTTCCTGATGTTGGTGAAGGAATCCAGGAAGGTGAAATAGTTAAATGGCTTGTTAAAGAGGGAGATAGTGTAAAAGAAAATCAAAATATTGTTCAAGTTGAAACAGATAAATCAGTTGTCGATTTACCGTCGCCGAAAACTGGGAAGATAACAAGAATTGCAGCAAAAAGCGGGACTGTAAAAGTTGGGGGTGTCCTTTGTACAATAGATGACGGTTCGGCCGGGAGTTCGGTTTCCCCTAAAGAGGTAAAAAAAGTTTCTGATAAGCCTCCTGCGGTAAAAGCGGTGTCGGCAAAAAAACTTGACACTAAAAAAGTTCCTTTAAAAGTTTCTGCAGCAAAAGAAGTTAAAAAAACTCCGCAAAAAAAAGGGCTTGCTGTTGTTGGAGTTTTAGAAGAAGCTCCTGAAGAGTCAAATGTAGAGTACAAATCCCATACTGCGGTTAAGAGAGGAGAGATTCAGAGTAAGAAAGTTCTTGCATCTCCCGAGGTGCGTGAAATTGCAAAGGAAAATGGGATAAATTTATTGAAAGTAAATGGAAAGGGTAAGGACGGGAGAATTTTGAAAAATGATTTGCCTAATCCTTCTGAGATTCCTCAACAAAAAGTTCCTGTGACAAAACTTGCAACTCCTTCGGGAAGTGTGGAGAGAATTCCTTTGAAAGGAATAAGAAAAGCAATAAGTGATAATTTGACAATTTCAAATGAGATTCCTCAGGTAACAGTTATGGAAAACATAAATGTGACAAAACTTTGGAATTTAAAGGAAAAAGAAAAGAAAAAGATAACAGAGACACATCTTACACTTTTGCCTTTTATTGTGAAAGCTGCAATTGCAGTTTTGAAGGAAAACCCCTATTTTAATGGATACTTAGATAAAGAAAAAAATGAAGTAGTTGTGAAGAAATTTTACAACATTGGAATTGCGGTTGAGACTACTGTAGGGTTAGTTGTTCCGTCGGTTAAGGATGCTGACAAAATGACAATTACTGAAATTTCAAAATCAATAAATGATCTTGCATGGAGAGCGCGTGGAAGAAAATTGACCCCTGAAGAGATGAGTGGTTCAACCTTTACTATTACAAATTACGGTTCAATTGGCGGAACTTATGCAACGCCTTTGATAAATCCAGGGGAGAGTGCAATTCTTGGAGTTGGAAGAATTTTTGACGCGATAAATCTTAATGATTATACAAAAAAAGTAAAAATTTTGCCGCTTTCTTTAACCTTTGACCATCGAGTTGTTGATGGTGCTGAAGCATCAAGATTTGTTGAAACTCTTAAGGCTTATCTTGAAGATCCTAGCCATTTATTTGTTGAAATTTAATTATGCAAAAACCCTACATTTTAAAAAATACAAACTCTTTATTTTTATAAGGTGAAAAACTTGGTTGATCTTAAAAATTTATTTAATCCTAAAACGGTCGCAGTTATAGGAGCTTCCAGAAATCCTGAGAAAGTTGGACACGTTTTATTTAGAAATCTTTTAGAATCAAATCAGGACAGGATTATTTTTCCTATAAACTTAAATGCAAAGGAAGTTCTAGGGAAAAAGTCGTATAAAAATGTTAAAGAAATAAAAGAAAAAATTGATCTTGCAATAATTGCAATTCCTGCAAAATTTGTTTTTGATTCGGTTAAAGAATGTAAAGATAAAGGAATAAAAGATTTAATTATCGTTTCCTCCGGATTTTCTGAGATGGGAGATAAAACTCTCGAAGAGAAAATAAAAAACTTTCTAAATAAATACAAAATGAGGGCAGTTGGAGTTAATTGCCTTGGAATATACGACGCACAGTCTTCAATGAACGCACTTTTCATTCCACGAGAAAGAATGGAATTTCCAAAACCTGGCGGGATAAGTTTTGTTTGTCAGTCAGGAGCAATTGGCCTGGCTATAATAGACTTGGCTGCTGCGAGAGGTTATAAATTTTCAAAGTTTGTAAGTTATGGAAATGCAACCCAGCTTGACGAATCCGATTATCTTGATTATTTAGCTAATGATAAAAATACCAAAGTCATCTGCATGTATATCGAGGGTGTGAAAGACGGGAAAAAATTTTATGATACAGCAAAGAGAGTTGCAAAGAAGAAACCGATTGTTGTTGTTAAAGGGGGGCTTTCTCCCGAAGGAAAAAAGGCAACACTTTCACACACAGGAAGTCTTGCCGGAGCAAAAGAAACTTATTTTGGGGTTTTTGAGCAAGTTAATATAATAAAAACAGATAACCTTGAAGGGATGTTTCATGTCGCGAGTCTTTTGGAGAATGGGATAATTGTAAAAGGGAACAGGGTTCAAGTAATAACAAATGGTGGGGGTTATGGGATTGTTTCAACAGACGAGATTTCAGCTTCGAAAAACCTTAAGTTTTCAAAATTATCTCCCGAGACAGAAAAAAAACTCAGGAGAGTAATGCCGGATTATGTTCACATAAGAAACCCTTTGGACATTTCAGGAGATGCAACGACACAAAGATATAATGATGCTTTGAGATATATCTTGCCTGACAAGAATGTTGATATAATAATAGTCGTTGCACTTTACCAGACTCCTTTGATAACTGAAGACATAACGAATATAATCTCTCAGGCCAGATCGTCGACGAAAAAGTCAATTATTGTAATTTCAACAGGCTCAGACTTTACAGAGAAATTGTCTGATAAACTTGAAAAGAATGGTGTTCCTGTTTTTCTTTTCCCTCATTCAGCGATAACTGCGCTTGATAAAGTTGTTGGATATATTAAAAAATTGTAGGATTATTTTTTAACTTCAACTAAATTCTCCGCAACTTCCGAAAGAGTTGGGTGAATATGAATTATCTTCTTAAGTTCATCAACTGTGCTTTTTGAATTTATGAGGGCGCTGAATTCTCCTATAAGATCATCAGAATTTAATCCTATCATTTGGGCGCCAAGAACTTTTTTAGTTTTCTTGTTAAACCAAATTTTTAATAATCCATCGGGCTCTCCAATTATTCTTGCACGTGCCGTGCGAGAAAAATATGCCTTGAGAACGCTCATTCCAGATTTATTTTCAGTTGTTCCTACTCCTGAAATGGGGGGGTTAGTAAAAACTGCCCAAGGAATTGCATTAGTATCAAATTCTTCAGTATTTTTTGCGGTTATATTTTTCAAGGCAATTTTTCCTTCTCTTTTTGCGGTGTGAGCAAACATGAATTTTCCTGTAACATCTCCGACAGCATAAACCCCTTTACATGAAGTCTCAAGATTTTTGTTTACAATAATTGCTTTTCTGTCACTAACTTTTATTTTTGACTTTTCGGGATGAAGTTCAAAGCTTGAAGGAATTCTTCCAGTTGCAACAAAAAGCGTGTCTCCTGAAACTGAATTTTCCTTTTCACCTTTATTTTTGAAAAAAACATTTTTTGCTCCTTTATCCTGGGTTACTTTTGTTATTTGGGTGTTTGTTAAAACTGAAAAATTTTCCTTTGAATACTTTTTTAGCAAAATTTCACGGATTTCATCGTCGATAACCCCCAAAACGTTTGGTGTGCCTTCAAGTATGGTAACTTTTGAACCTAACTCTGAAAAAAAAGTTGCAAATTCAAAACCAATATAACCTCCCCCGATTATTATAATTGATTTCGGAAGTGATTTTATGTTTAATATATCCTCCTTTGAATTATTTGGGGTTCCGCTAACAAGGTAATCTACACTTTGCAATCCTGCAATTGGAGGGACATGCGGTTTTGAACCTGTTGCAATTATTATTTTTGCTCCTGTAATTTCGCCTTTTCCTACTTTTACTTTTTTAATCCCGGTAAAAACTGCATGTTCTTTGAAAATTTTTAAGTAAGGGTTATTGAGACCTAATTCTACGCTTTTTCTTGAAGAGTCAACAATCTCTTTTGATCTTGACATTATTTTTTGAAAATCAACTTTTATGTTGGGGGCAGTTATCCCAAACTCTTCTGAGTTTTTTATTTTTGAATAGAGGTGTGAAGAAAAAAGAAGAGTTTTTGTTGGGATGCATCCGGTGTTTAAGCAAACGCCCCCCATTAAATTTGGTTCAACGAGGGCTGTTTTGAGTTTTAATTTTGTTGATTCAAAAGCAATTTCGACTCCGGCAGTGCCTCCACCAATTATTATTAAATCAAAATCTTTTCCCTCTTTCATTTCGTAAAAAAGTGAGTTAAGTTTATATTATTTATGAATTAAGGTTTTTTTGTTTTCCAGAAATTTTATAAAAGTTTCTCACTTCTTTTCTTCGATGAAAAAGTTGGTGATCATAGGCGGCGGTTTTGCAGGAAGTAAAATTGCCAAATCTCTTGAAACTAATTTTGATGTGACACTTATTGATACAAAAGATTACTTTGAGTTTACTCCTTCGATATTGAAGGCAATTGTGAGTCCCCCCTTTGTTAAG
This sequence comes from Candidatus Pacearchaeota archaeon, assembly GCA_046705565.1. GTDB lineage: Archaea > Nanobdellota > Nanobdellia > Pacearchaeales > GW2011-AR1 > GW2011-AR1. The sequence goes on from JBJKQI010000008.1 coordinate 24,627, forward strand.
GAAATACAAGTGATGCATACCCATTATCTCAATAGGGCTGAGTTTATCTTAGGAAAAGTTGATAAAATAACTAAAGAGGAAGTTTATATTGGAAATAAAAAAATAAAATTTGATTATCTTGTTATAAGTTCCGGTTCTAAGTATAGCTTTCCTTTTAAGGAACATGACGCACTTGTTGCAAATCGAGGGGAGAGTCTCAGAAATCATTTTTCGGAGCTGGAAAAATCAAAAAGTATTCTAATTATCGGAGGAGGACTTTCAGGGGTAGAACTTGCAGGAGAAATTGTGGAAAAGTATCCAAAAAAAAGATTGGTTATTGCCCATGCAGCACAGCGTCTTATAGAAAGACAGCCTGAGAAAGCAAGCAGATATGCGAAAGAGTTTTTGAAAAGAAGAGGGGTAAAAGTAATCTTTAATGAACTAATTAAAGGCTCTAAAAAAGTAGGGAGTGAAGATGAATACTTCACAAATAAAGGCACCAAAATCAAAGCAGATATTTCTTTTTTATGTGTTGGAATTACCCCTAACTCAGATTTTATGAAGAAGAGTTTTCCAAAACTTGTTAATGAAAGGGGCTATATTGCAACAAATGAGTTTTTGCAGCTTAAAGGTTTCAAAAATATTTTTGTTGGGGGAGATGTGACAGATATAAAAGAAGAAAAGACAGCGCAGGTTTCTCTTGAGCATGCCAACATAATAATAAACAATCTAAATAATTTGGAGAGTAATAAAAAATTAAAAAAATATAATCATAAAACTCGGGCAATGATTCTTAGTCTTGGAAATTACATCGGGATTTTAACATACAAAAATTTTGTCTTAACGGGAATAATTCCAAGGATAATAAAGAGACATATCCAAAATAAAGAGATGGGGTTTTTCAAAAATGGTTAAAATGAAATATAAGGCCTTTTGGGCAAGTCTTAGAATCTTAACAGGATTTATCTTTTTGTGGGCATTTTTGGATAAACTTTTTGGGTTTGGGATAAATACAATTCCCTCGAAGTCTTGGCTTGCTGGAGGTTCTCCTACTGCGGGATTTTTAGCTGGCACAAGCGGGACTTTTTCAGGGTTTTTCCACAGCATTGCTTCAAGTCACATTGTTGCGTGGTTTTTTATGCTCGGGCTTTTGTTTATAGGTTTGACTTTTATCTTGGGTGTTGCGATGAAACCGGGAATGGTTGTTGGTTTAGTAATGCTCTTTTTAATGTGGCTCTCACTTTTCCCTCCGTCGTCAAATCCTTTTTTTGATTACCATTGGTTTTACGCTTCGGGTTTGATAACTTCGGTTTTAACAAATTCAGGAAATTATTTTGGATTTGGAAACTGGTGGTCGGGTTTAAATTTTATTAAAAGAAATAAATTTTTGGAATAAATGAAATACTCTTGGATAATATTAGGAGTCTTTGCATTAGTTGCAATTTCCATAATTTTTTCTTATAGTAATACCCCTTCGGTAAATAACAATCAAAGTAATCTTAGCCGAAATCAAGAGGGTTTTCCAAATTTAAATTATACAGGATCTTCAATTGTGAAAGCGAAATTAATAAATGTAACTGGAGGAGAAATTGTTTACTCAACGGGAAAATATGAGGGAAACCTCACTTTAATAGATTCCTTGGCAAACAATAAGTATAAAATATTTGTATGCACAAAAAATTGGAGCTGGATAAAAGTAGGGAGTTGCTACAGTTTTAATTATAGTAACATTGAAGAAAATGTTTACAACCATATTTTTGACGGAGAATTAAGTGGTTGTTATGTTGGAGAGCTTAACAAAAGTTTATGCTAAATTAATCTTATAAAATTAAATTAATTCTCGTGGCAGAAACCTCTTTCTGAAGGAGGCTTTGAGTTTTCAAAGAAAATTAGTTTTACCCAACCAATATACGGAAGGATATTTGCTCTTGGCTCTCCGACAAGTTGGTTTTGGTTTATTCTTTGTTCGACTGAAAGTTGGCCGTTATTGTTATCTCCTTCGGTTGAAAAAATGTAGGTCCCATTTTCATTCTTTATTGACATAACTCTGTGAATGATTGGGGCAGTTGTTCCTGCATTAAATATTATTACATCCCCTATTTTTACATTTTGGGGTTTTACTCCGGTAACAAAAAGGATGTCTCCTTTGTTAAAGCCATTCATAAACGGGAAAGTTTCAAATTGATTTTCCGAAATTTTATTTTCAAAGTACTTCATCTCGTGACCCCCCCTATTCCACCATGCACTAAAATTTGAGAAAACGCCGCCTTCATGATACATTGAACAGGACTCGACGATAACTAAAGGCATTGAAGTTCCCGTTGTAAGAGAGAGAATTGGAAAAAAGATTCCTCTTATAACAATTAACAAAAATATTAATGAAATAATCCAACCTTTAAATGAATTATCTTTCCAAACTACAAACCAAAATTTTTTCCAGAAATTACTAAACTTCGAATTTTTTCTGTTTGGGTTTACTTCGATGAACTCTTTTGTTTTACTTATTTTTATTTCAAGATAAATTATTGAAAGGATTATCCCCAGAAAAAAAAGTGCGGTAATGATCATTTTTTGTGAAGGTTTTTTGATTATGCCATATCTAAGCGAGTTTTTCAAAAGAAAAAGGAACCATGCAATAAGGGCTACTGCTGTTAACACAATGGTATAAACAGGGTCTAATCTTAAGAGCCAGAACCCTATAGAGATTAAGGCTAATATTATCGTTACAATAAAATATGCTTTTTCGGATTTTCTGAACTCTTTTTTGTTCATCTTTTTAAAACGATGAATTAGTTTTTAAGTTTGGTGGAATTTATTCTATACAAATAAACTCTATTTTTTTCTTTTATAGGTTTTACATTTGGAAGTTTCCAATAATTTGAAATTACCTTTATATTTGGGGAAATTTCTTTTTTAAATTTTTTTTCTAATCTATTCATTATTGTTGAGAACTGGAAAAAGACAATTTCGTCGTATTTTCCGAGGTTGTAATCAAAAAAGTTCCCCCATGTAATCTTTATTTTTTTTCCAAGGCCTAATTTTTTTACTTTCCATTTTGTATACAAAACAAGAAAAGGATTTATTTCAAAGCAGTCAACATTTATTCCTTCTTTTGCGAGTTTTATTGCAATGTGTCCGGCTCCGCTTCCGAGTTCCGCAGCTTTTCTTGACCCTCGAGAAAATTCAATAATTGTCTTTATTCTTTTATTGCTGGATTTTTCGTAAGGTGCGCCGAAAAAATAGGGAATTACATAAAAGAATGATAAAGGAATTGCAATTATTGCAGTTATTATAAGTGCCAGAATAGAAGATTCCATAACCTTATATCCTTTTATGGTAAATAAAACTTTAGAATATTAAATAGTCCACAATCTTTTTAAACCCATGTATACATTATGTGTATACAATGCAAGATATATTTGATTACGACATCATGTGTGACAAGTGTGGAAAAAAAATGCAGAATTCTCTTATGAGCAGAAACGGATTTAATCTTAGAGTTAAGAAATGCTCCTCTTGTGGAAATGTCGTTGTTCATCCAAATGACAAATCTGAGTACGAAAATTTTATGAGGTTAAAGAAAAAAGAATATGAAGTGAAAATGAGAATGGTCGGCAATTCTTATGCAGTTTCTATCCCTCGTGAAATTGTCGATTTTATGAAGGAACAGGAAAATATGATAAATAATATGGTAAAACTGTCTTTTCAGGATTTTGGAAAATTAAATCTAATGTTTAATACTGAAAATATAGAAAATAATCCAAATGGTAATCCAAGTTCCAGAGTGGTGAAAGCAAGAGAAGTAAAAATAATTAAAAACAACAAACCCGTTCTTCATGCAAGGCAATTTACGGATTCGGCTCATCCCGAGAGAAACAAAACAGAAATATTTAAAGATTCAAAAAAAGTAAAGAGGAGTGAAGAAAAGTAAAATGGCTAAAGAGAATAAGAAAAAAGAATTGAAACTTAAGGTTGTTGAGGCTTTGCAGGACGATGTTTACAAGGGAATTGCAAGACTTGATGTTGATTTGATGAGGGAAATTGACGTGAAAAGAGGAGACCCAATTTTAATTGGAAAAAATAAATCCACTATTGCAATTGCTGACAGAGCTTATCCTGCTGATGTTGGTGAAGGAATAATCAGAATTGATGGTGTCTTAAGAAAGAATGCAGGTGTGTCTATTGGTGATGAGGTTATTGTTAGAAAAGCAGAAATAAAAGAGGCTAAAAAAGTTACAATTGCTCCAGTACAAAAGGGAATAATGGTGCAGGGGGATCCCGAAGGTCTGAAGAGGGGATTACTTGGAAGAACTGTTGTGAAAGGAGATACTGTTGTTTTGGGAGGTGTTCAGCGAAGAAGAGATTTAATGGGCGAAGACATGGGAGACCTTAATGATATCTTTGGTAATCTGGGAGATATTCTTGGGGGGATGGGCTTTGGAAATTTTGGAGGAGGGGTGGCCCAACTAAGATTTATTGTTGTTTCAACGAACCCAAACTGCCCGGTTATAATAACTGAGAACACCGAAGTAGTTCTTAATCCAAAAGCAGTTGATATGATTGAAGAGAAGATTCCAACAATAAATTACGAAGACATTGGAGGATTGGGAGATGAGATAAGAAAAATTAGAGAGATGGTAGAAGTACCAATGAAGCATCCAGAGATTTTTCAAAAGTTAGGAGTGAGTCCACCAAAGGGTGTTTTACTTCATGGTCCCCCCGGAACTGGTAAAACACTTTTAGCTAAAGCAGTTGCAAGCGAATCAGATGCACATTTTATTTTGCTGAATGGTCCCGAAATAATGAGTAAGTTTTATGGAGAATCAGAAAAGAAGATAAGAAATATTTTTGAAGAAGCCGAGAAAAATGCTCCCTCAATTATATTTATTGATGAAATTGATGCCATTGCTCCTAAAAGAGAAGACGTTCAGGGAGAAGTTGAAAGAAGGGTTGTCAGTCAGCTGTTGACAATGATGGATGGCCTTAATTCCCGAGGAAAAGTTGTTGTAATTGGTGCAACAAATAGAGTTAATTCAATTGATCAGGCTTTGCGTAGACCGGGACGTTTTGACAGAGAAATTGAAATAGGAGTCCCTGATAAGAATGGGAGATTGGCTGTATTAAAAATTCACTCACGTGGGATGCCCTTGGGGAAAAATGTCAATTTTGAGAAGATAGCTTCAATGACCCATGGTTTTGTCGGTGCGGATATTGAAGCTTTGACTAAAGAAGCTGCAATAAATGTTTTAAGAAAGCACATTAATGA
>JBJKQI010000009.1:0-5101 GCA_046705565.1 Candidatus Pacearchaeota archaeon
TGCAAGTTTTGCGGTGATATTATTTTTTATTCTTAGACTTAATCTTGGAGGAGAAACTGCACAGGACGTCTGTCATAACTCAGTTGTTGCGCGGGGGAGTGCCGTCGTTCCGACGAGCGCCTTTCCACTGAAATGTCAAAGACAATATGTTTGCCTTTCGGCTGACGGAACTTGTGAACAAATGACAAAACCAACGATAATAAAAGTTGAAAACAAAACTCAGGTGTATCAGGCTCTTGCCGATCAGATGGCAAACTGTTGGTGGATGTTTGGTGAGGGTAAAATTGATTACGCTCCATCGACCGCGTTCCCCGAAAATTATTGCTCAATATGTTCGCAGATAGCCTTTGACAATTCTGTGGATAAAATTTTTAACGGACAAACTTTTGATAAAAAAGATTTTTACAACTATCTTGCAACTGCAAAAATGTCAACGGGACAAACTTATCAGGATTACTTTTTGCTTAACGGACTCTTCAAATATCAGGGGGATTTTGGAAAAGTTGATTTGACAAAGCAGTATTACTCCTTGATTGGTATAACCACTTCAAAAAGCACGGTAGGGTGGATTATTACCGCCGGCACGGCGGGAGCTATTGCTGGCGGGTATGTGGCATCTGCAATTCTCTCTGGGGGGGTTACTGCGATTGTTTTGGCAGCGACTGTTTCGGGGGCTGCGGGTGGTGCTTTGGGATATGGAGCATCAACTTTATTTCTTGCTCCGTCGGTGAAGGGACCGAGTGGAAATTATTTTATCCCTCCTTCATTAATCCAAGTAAACTCCCCAGAATTCAATGCGCTTAATTGTAGTATGATTGTGACATCAAGTTAACTAAAGATAACTTTTATTAATTGTAATTCTTTTTCTTATTTATGAGAAGTGTTGTTAAAAAGAGGGGGGCAATGCTGGTTGAAAATATAATTTTTCTCGTTCTTAATCTTGCATTTCTTGCAATACTTGTGATTTTTCTTGTGAATCAGGGAAGTGGTGCATCTGTTCTTGAAGACTCTTACTCTAAACAGGTAGCGCTTTTGATTGATTCTGCTATGCCGGGGATGTCAATGAAAATAAATATGAATAGCGCAATGCAAGTTGCAGATAAGAATGGCTTTCCTTTTGATCAGTCTCTTGTTATAAAAGACCAGTATGTTACAGTTAAGTTGGGTAACAATTCGGAAAAAAGTTACCAATTTTTTAATGATATAAATGTGAGCACAGTCAGAGCGGAAAAAGGTTCGAATGGAAAGTTTGATGGATACTATTATTTAGAGTTTAGGAGGAAGATATGATAAAAAGAATAAATAAAAAAGGAAGCAAGCTGTTGTCTTTGTATTGGTTTGCGATTTTGGTGATTGTGGCGACGGGAATTGTCCTAATGGTTAATTCTTATTATGGCAATCCGTATGATGTAAGACAGGTCGAGTCGGGAGTTCTTGCAGACCATATTGCTAACTGTATTTATTTTGGGGGTGAGATAAATCCGCAACTTCTTTCTCCTGGTGGAGTATTTAAACCGGCATTCCGAGACAATTTTTTAAAATACTGTACTCTTAATTTTAGTGTGCAGGGGGAGTTCACGGCAACTCCATATTATGTTTCAGTTAATATCTCGCAAGGAGTGGAATATTCTCAAAATGTTTTTAGTGTTTCCCAGGGAAATACTAATCTTAGGTCGGACTGCTTTGTTAATGTTGCTGATAAAACAAATCTTGCAACCTGTACAAACAAAACTTTTTACATGAAGTCTCCTAATGACCAGATTTATTCCGTTAATATTTTAGCGGTGGTATCAAAAGTAAATGAAAACACAAAATAAAAAAATAAATTCAAAAGGGCAGATTGGTGAAACGTTGACATGGATAGTTGCAACATTAATTATTATTGTTATCCTTGTCTTTTTTATTCTTGGCTCTTCTCTTCTCTCTGGCACTAAAAAAGTAGGGGATACTTTTCGTGAGAGTCTTACTTCCTCACAGGTCTTTGAAGGAACGGATCTTTTCCTGAAAAAATCTCTTTTTACATATGTTTCTTTAAAGTCTTCGTCAGATCAACTGGTCTTGGATAAAAAACTATCTAAGATGAGTGAAGCCGGGGATTTCTCTCTTGATTATAATAGTACCAAAAAGGAGATTTCTGTAGATTATTCTTTAAGATGATAAAAAAAATTCAAAGACGAAACAAGAGGGGGGACTTGCCTGTTACACTTTTGGTTATTGGCATCTTTGCAATATGTGCTTTTGCCCTTTTGACTTTTTTTATTTCTGACTTTAAAATAAGCAATTCTTTTGCAGGAGTTAGTCAGACCTCGAAAATAAATTCTCTTGCTGATGAATATATGTTTTACAAAAATAGCGGAATGTCTGACGCTAATCTAAAAAAAATATTTAATTTGACGACGGAATATGGAAGAGATTATTTTGAGATGAATGTCTCGCCGACAGAAGGGGGGCTTTTTGGAGTTATTGGGGGGAGTAAAGTCGTAGAATTTTCTGTGAAAGCACAGGTCCCGTCTTCGTCCTTTGCACCAAGCGTGCCATAGGAAGTTTTATAAATATTTTTTACCTGAATTTTTTATTATGGTGAAGAGGATAAACAAAAGAGGTCAGGGGTTAAGCACAAGTACAATCGTTCTTTTGGTGTTGGGGTTAATCGTGTTGGTTGCACTAATCTGGGGATTTGCTACGGGTTGGACTTCTGTAAAAAGTTTAGTTAATCCTTCAAATGTTGATCAGGTTATACAGGATTGTAATTCTGCTTGTTCAATAAACAGTCAATTTAGTTATTGTTCTGCTGCAAGAACTTTAAATGTTAATGAAGACAACTTGAACGTGAAGTCATCTTGTGCTGTCTTTTCGCACGTAAGCGCATTTGCAAAATATCACATTCCTGATTGTCCAACAATAAGCTGTGGTCTTCAGTGTAGTGATATACAAATAAATGGCAAATCAGGAACTACAACTGCAGTTACAGGCGGATATGATGTGAGTGCTTTAACAAGCGGAAATTGTTATGTAGCTAAGTAAGGTTTTAGGTTGAGTAGACTTATCTTGAATTAGTAAAACTAAATCCTTAAAAGTTTTGGTTTTATAATTATTTAATGGAAATAGAAAATAAGAATCAAGTTTCAGATAAAATATATACTTCTGAGCAAGTTGCTAGTAAAGTTGTAAAGTATTTACTTTCTACAAGAAAGAAATTTCTTTTTATCTCGGGAAACGGGGGTTCCGGAAAAACTGAATTAAGCAAGGCTATTTTAAGGTTAATGTCCAAGCAAGGTCGAGTTAACCTTCTGGAGATGGATGACTTTGTAGTGAGCACCGAATTAAGAAATAATTCTATTGTAACTTGGAAGAACTCTGAAGGTATAAATCAAAAGGGGAGGTACACTACCTCATTTGAAGAATCTTATTTTCTTCAAAGTGTAAATGCAATAATTCATAATCTTGAGAAAAAGAATAATTATTATCATTGGCCTAAGAAGGCTAAAAATGGAAAAGATTGTCGCTTGCTGTATGGAAATGCAATATTGAATATCTTTGAAGGGGTAGGGACCGTTTTTTTTGAAAAAGAATAAAAATACCTCTCTTGGCATTTTTATAAAATGCGGCAATGAAATTGAAATTGCAAGAAGAATTAAAAGAAAAAATCATAGCAATGAGCAAACATCCAAAGAAGTGTATGAGAAATTTTCTGAAAGAAATAGTCAATACAAAGTCAATGTAGAGCCACATAAAAAAGAATATAATCTTCTTCTTGAAAGTTTAAAGGATTACTCTTTAAATGTTCTTAGGGATGATTTTGGAATTTTTTGAATAAAATTTAATTTCTTTTTTTTCAAAAATATTTTAAACTTTATACCTCTATTTTTATTATGGCAAGGTTTGTTGAAGGCAGAAGAAATAAAGGAAGAGATAAACTTCGAGAAAAAAAGAAGCACCCCTATAAATCAGGAGGGCAGTTTCGAAGTGGGGACGTTAAACTTAGAAATGCCGAAGACAGACCGATGAAGAAGAAAGGCAAGCACTAAACTAAAATTTTTATAAACCACTTTTTCTTATTCTTTTAATGTTAGAGGTGGAAATTCTTTTAGGAATAGGGTTGGTCTGGCTTCTAGTTGCGACAGTTTATGATTTCAAAACTAGAGATATTCCAAATTGGATCAATTTTAGCCTAATAATCTTTGCGCTTGCTTTTAGATATTTTTATTCTCTCTTCTCTGGCTCGGGTGAGGGTTTTGTACTTCCCATCTTTGTTGGGGCCATTGCAATTCTTTTAATTTTGAACTTTTTTGGGACTTATTATGAAAGTAGGTTGCATGAAGTTTTTAGGTTTTTAATCTATTCATTCATTTTTGTGGTGCTTGGTTATATCGTGATCTTTGGTTACAAAATTCCCGAGAATTTTTCTTTTTTTTATGAGGGGTTAATTGGAGTCTTTGTATTTTTTATTTTATCCAATCTTTTTTATTACATAAAACTTTTTGCAGGAGGCGACACAAAATTAATGATTTCTCTTGGAGCTCTTTTACCAATTTTCTCTTTAGGGTCTTTGGGAAATGATTTAGGAATGTTGCTATCGTTCTTGTTTTTATTTTTTGTTGTGGGGGCAGTTTATAGCATTTTTGGGAGTGTATATATGGCGATAAGACACTCGGGCAAATTTAAAAAAGGATTCAAAAAATTGTTTAAGGAAGAGAAAAAGGCAATTATCCTTTACGATTTTTTTGCGGTTATATTTATTATACTCGGATTTTTTGTTAATTCTTTAATTTATCTTGGGGTATTTATTTTCTTTTTCTCGTACTTTTTCATTTTTATAAAAACAGTTGATGAATTTTGCATGGTTAAAGAAATTTCAACTTCCAAGTTAACTGAAGGGGATTGGCTTGTTAATGATGTGCGCGTTGGAAGAAAGACAATTAATGCCTCCTGGGATGGACTTGGAGAGGAAGAAATAAAAATTTTGCAAAAGAAAAAGATTGTATGGATTAAGGGAGGGTTACAATTTTCCCCAGTGTTTTTAATTAGTTACATTCTTCTTTGGATTTTTTTAGAAACAGGGGCAATAAATTTTCTTATAAAAGCATTTGGATTCTAAGGA
>JBJKQI010000010.1:0-39861 GCA_046705565.1 Candidatus Pacearchaeota archaeon
ATTCAAAAAAATAAAGATGCGAAGGGGGTTCTGGTTATCAAATGAAAGTAATTGACGGAAAAGGAGTTGTTCTTGGAAGACTTGGAACCTATGTGGCTAAGCTGGCGCTCAAGGGAGAAGAAGTTTCGGTTGTAAACTGCGACGAAGTTATAATCACAGGAAACTTCAAGGCAACAAAAGAAAATTTTGAAGCAAAAAGATCAAGATTCGGGTCTAGTCAGAAAGGACCAAAACACCACTCCACAACTGAGAAAATTGTAAAAAGAGCAATTCGCGGAATGCTTCCAAATCACAGAATTGGAAGAGGAAAAGAGGCTCTAAAGAGAATAAAATGTTATGCAAGAATCCCAAAAGAATTTGAAAAAGAAAAAATTGAGACAATTGAGGCTCCAAGAAAAATTAAATATTCAAATGTAAAAGAGTTTACAAAGAAATAAGATGGCAGGAATAGAAAACAAATACAAAAAGATTCACACGTCGGGAAAAAGAAAAGCAGCCGTAGCACGTGCTGAAATTTATGACGGGAACGGGAAAGTTACCTTTAACGGCCGTGATTACACAAACCTTCAAATGTTTGATAAACTGAAAATTGAAGAACCAATAAAAATTGCACAAAATGTTTTGGGAAAAATTAATTTTAATATAGACTCGACTGCAATAGGCGGCGGAGAAAAAGGACAAATTGAAGCTGCAAGACTTGCTATTGCAAAAGCAATTGTTGAATTCTCAAAGTCAGAAGAACTTAAGGCGGCATATTTAGATTACGATAGAAACCTGCTTGTTGCCGACGTGCGACGTAAAGAAGCTCGTAAGCCAGGGGATTCTAAAGCCCGTGCAAAGAGACAGACTTCTTACAGATAAATAAAGTTTATTTTACAAAACCTTATTTTAAATGCATAAATTTTTCAGAGCTTGTTAAATCGAGGTATGAAATGTATGCTGTGTTTAAATGGTGCAAGAACGTCTGCATGATAAACCACTGCAGGACACAAAGGATGTTTTTCTATGCGACCTTTTTTGTTTAAATTCTTTTTTATGAAGTTATCTACAACTATTTTTTCTATACAGGTATATTCAAAAAGAAAATCCCTTATAGCTTGTTTTGCACCTCTTTCAAGTCTTCCATCTAAATAAATATTTAACTTTCCTGGGTGCAATTTTTCTTCCAGGAGATATTTAGTAACCATTTTTGGAATTACTTCAACTAAATTCTGGCTTGAATGCCTGTATTTTTCTGAGGTAAGTGCAGAATATCTGTAGTCCCTATTTTCATTGTTTAACCATTTTACAGTGCTTTGATAATCTCGGGTATTTTTAAAACGGTTTACAATGCTATCCTCTCTTAAAAAAGAGAATGTACTCACAATAATCTCCCCTTTTGAAGTTCCTGCATGATTTGAATCGTCCCCTCCAACGTAAAGAACCCCAATTTCTTTTTCCATTTTTGGGAAAAAGAAAAGACTATTTTAAAAGATTGTTGTAAAAAAAGCTATTTAACACCAAGTCTTTCAAGTTTGTCCTGAACGTGATTAAAAAGCGTTGAGGATATTAGGGGTTCATGAATAGCGGGATAAATTTCGCCGTCAAACTTTACTTTTCCAAGATAAGTGAAATTTCTTAAAATCTTCTTAACACCGTTAACTGAAAAACCATATTTTTTTGCAAGCTTGTTTAAACTTATCTTGCTGTTTTGAAATTCCATAAATATATTCTCGACAACCTGAAAATTTGGAGCTTTCACTAATTTGTTTTCAATGATTTTATAGCCAAAAGGTGCACGCGATACAACATTCCCCCCACTTGCTTTTTTCTTCATTCCATCTTTTAATTTCTCCTTTTCACGACGGAGTTCTTCAATTTCTTTTCTCAAGACTTCATTCTCTTTTTTTAAATTGTCAAGCTCACTCATTTTGTATCCTTAATGTATCAATAGGACTTTTAATTTTTTTAAGTGATTCGGCTGAGACATGGGTGTACATTTCTGTTGTTGAGAGAGACGAATGTCCCAGAAGCTCCTGAATGAATCTTATATCTGTCCCATCTTCCAAGAGATGAGTTGCAAAGGAGTGTCTTAATGTGTGACAATGAACATCTTTTTTTATTCCTGCCTTCTTGGAGGCATACTTTACAATCTTTTGCAAATTTCTCGAAGACATTTTTTTCCCGTCACGTCCCTCAAAAAGATATTTTCCACCACGCTCTTTTTGTTTTTCCGAATATTTTTTTAATCTTGAAAACAAAAATTTTGGAATATTAAAAACCCTGTCCTTTTTTCCTTTCGCCTGTCTTATGTGCCCGATACTCTCGTCGAAATCCAAATCATCTACTTTGAGTGTAGCAACTTCCGAGACACGCATGCCTGCCGCGTACATAAGCGAAATCATGAGTTTTGATTTTTTTGTATTAATTGCCCTAAATAAATCGAGAACCTCTTTTTTTGTTAAAACCGTCGGAATTTTTTTCTCACGTTTGGGTCTACGAATGTTTGCTGTTAAATCTTTTTTTAAAATTGCTGAAGTTGAAAATTTTAATGCAGCCAAAAACATAATTATTGAGATAGCTGACCTGTCCGAAAGATTTTGCGCAATGTAGAGCTTTACGTCATCTTCGGTTGTATTATCCGGATCTTTTCTTATATACTCAAGAAAGTTTTCATTAAACTTTATATAATTTTTCAAAGTGTACTCTGAATTTTTCCCTATCTTTAACTCTACCTCGAGCTTTTTCAAAAATTCCTCTTTATTCATCGGTGCGGTGTCCTGATAAGATTATACGAACTTTGTTTAAATAATTTTTCACTGGGGCCTAAAAAAGATTTATAAAATAGTTCTCCCTTTGAGGTTTAGAGTAAATGGGCGGGAGGTATGAAAATGAGTAAAAAAGTGTACGTAGGAAACTTGCCCTTCAAATATAAAGGAAAGGAGTTAAGAGAACTTTTTTCCAAGTTTGGAGAAGTAGAGTTTGCAACAGTTATTCTTGACAAATTTAATCGGAACAGGTCTAAAGGATTCGGTTTCGTAACTTTTGTTAACGATGCTGATGCCGACAAAGCTATTGCTGAGATGAACGGTAAAGAAGTCGAAGGCAGACAACTAACTGTAAATGAGGCAAAGCCAAGAGAAAACGAAAACTCTTCGGAATAATTCTGGAGAATCAAATAAATTATTTTTTATTTTTTATTAATAATTTCTGATTAATTAACATAAGGACGACTGCACCAATTAAAAAGAGCCAGTCAACGGCAAAAGCCAGATAAACACAGAGCAATGCGACGAGGGAGTTTGCTACAACAATCTTGTTCATAATTTTGTGAAGAAAGATTGGTTTTTATATGTTAATAAAGCAGATAAATAGTTATAAACCTAAAAATTCTTTTTTATTTATGGAAAAAGAGAAACAAGTTGAATTTATTCTTGGGGAGATATTAATAGTTATTGTTCTTGCAGCGATAATACTCTTAATTTATTCTACCGGAAACTCGAACGCAAATCAGCAGAATTATAATTATTACCAAAGGAGTTCCTCACAGGTTTTAAGAAACGGAATTTATTATGGAAATGAAAATATTTATTCTTCGTCATATAACAACAATGTCTACAAAACTCAAATCTCAAAGACAACTTTTTTAAATATTCAAAACAAGTTTATCCTAGAAAGAGAGGTAAGTTTTGAAAAAACAAGCGGAGAATCCGATTTAATAGTTTCAGTAAATTAAAATGACTTTTGAGTTTATTTTGTGGATTATTCTTTCAGGAGTTCTTGTGGGCCTCACTTCCGGAATTCCCTTTGGACCGGTAGGAGCTTACTGTATAAAAAAGAGTATTGAAAATAAGAAGCATGGAGGTTATTATGCCGGAATGGGGGCTTCTGTTGTTGATGGAGTCTATGCTCTTGTCGCAAGTTTTGGAATTTCAATGATCTCGGGATTTTTGATTTCACACGAATCTGCAATCCAGACAATTGGTGGACTTTTTCTTATTGCTGTAGGGTTGAGAGAATTTTCAACAAAATTTTCATTACAAGGTAGAAAAAGCAGCGGCAAAAAGGATTTTATCAAAGGAGTTTCAGTTGCCCTTGCAAGTCCATTTGTAATTTTTTCGTTCCTTGCTCTTTATGCAATATTGGGACTTAGCCGAATAGGAGGAAACTACCTTTATTCATTTATTTTAACCGTTTCTACTTTTGTTGGTTCATTTGTTTCAGTGTTATTCCTAAACTGGATTGTAATACGCAATAAGCACAAAGTAAAACCAGCAACACTTGGTAGAATAAACAAAGCAATAAGTGTGATAATATTAGGAACCGGGTTATATCTTCTTATAAGGGGGGTATTCTTTTCATGAGAATATATCTAAAGTATGAAGTGCTTTTGTTGTTTGGAATTTTACTTGCATTGGGAACTCTGCTAAAGCTGTTACTGCATCTCAATATTGATTCAGATTGGTTTTGGTTTTTTGCAGGAGTTGCAATTACTGTTGAAGGTGCAATAAATTTATCAAAACAAAAACAATTTGACAAAAAATATAAAGTTGTGTTAAGGGATGAAAAGTAAAATTACTTTTCAATTCTTTTTTGCAATTCAGCAATTCTGTTTTTTAACCTAATTGCGGTTTCAAAATCAAGTTTGTCGGCTGCTTCTTTCATGTCTTCCTGTAAGTTTATAATTAAATTTGGAATTTCTTTTTTAGGTATGTGCTTTGTGTCTGTTACTTCAACCTGCTTTTCTCTTATTGGTTTTATGATTGTCTTTGGGATTATATTGTGTTCTCCGTTATATTTCATTTGAATTTCACGACGACGCTTGGTTTCACTTATTGCGGTTTCTATTGATTCGGTCATAACGTCTGCGTAAAGGATAACTTTAGACTCTGAATTTCTTGCGGCTCTTCCGATAGTTTGGATTAATGATTTGTCATTTCTTAAAAATCCCTCTTTATCTGCATCAAGAATTCCAACAAATCCTACTTCTGGAATGTCAAGACCTTCTCTTAAAAGATTTATTCCGACTAAAACATCAAAATCTCCGAGGCGTAGCTCTCTAATTATTTCGGTTCTCTCTAAGGTGTCAATTTCTGAATGAAGGTATCTGGCTTTAACTCCATTTTCAGCTAAATAATCTGTTAATTCTTCTGCTAATTTTTTAGTTAAGGTCGTGACTAGAACTCTGTTGCCTTTTTCAATTGTTTTTCTTATTTCATTTGTTACATCAATTACCTGTGACTTGGCAGGGCGAACTTCAACCTCTGGATCTAAAAGCCCCGTCGGTCTGATTAATTGCTCAACAACTTTTGAAGAGTGTTCTGTTTCATAGTAACCGGGAGTTGCCGAAACAAAAATTGTTTTTTCTTTTTTCAAATATTCCTCAAACTCTTCAAATCTTAACGGCCGGTTATCATACGCGGAAGTTAATCTAAAACCATAATCAATTAAATTTTTCTTTCGGGCTAAATCTCCTTTGTACATTCCATGAAGTTGAGGAATTGTCTGGTGGCTTTCATCAATTACAATTAAAAAATTTTCTCTGAAATAATCTAATAAACAGTATGGCTTTTCACCGGGGGCTCTTTTATCAAAATGCCTTGAATAGTTTTCAATTCCCTTGCAGTAGCCTGTTTCTTTTATCATTTCAAGGTCATACATTGTTCGCTGTTTAAGGCGGTGGGCTTCAAGTTGTCCTAATTTTGGCAAATCCTCTTCTAGTTGTTTTAAAATTGAAGACTTCACTTCATCAAATTCATCGTCTGAAATTACAAAATGCCTTGCTGGGTAAACCGTGAAATGATCCCACTCTTCGACTTTTTCTCCTGTGACTTTGTCCAGTTCAACAATTCTAATTATTTTGTCTTTTTCCAATTCAACTCTTATAATGTTCTCAAAGCCTGATGGAATGAAATCAACTGTGTCTCCCCTAACTCTAAACTTTCCCGCTGAGAGATCCATATCATTTCGTTCGTACTGAGAAGCAATCAATTTATACAAAATTTTTTTCCTTTCGATTTCTTGTCCCTTTTCAAGAGAGAATCTGAATCCTAGATAGTTTTCGGGATTTCCCAACCCATAAATGCACGAGACTGATGAAACGACAATGGTGTCACTTCGCGCGAGAATTGAAGAAGTGGCGGCTAA
Organism: Candidatus Pacearchaeota archaeon; assembly: GCA_046705565.1. Lineage (GTDB taxonomy): Archaea > Nanobdellota > Nanobdellia > Pacearchaeales > GW2011-AR1 > GW2011-AR1. The sequence goes on from JBJKQI010000010.1 coordinate 6,127, forward strand.
ACGCATCTGGTCAAGTCGTGAATTTATTGCGGCGTCTTTTTCTATGTACTGGTCTGTAGTTGGGATGTATGACTCGGGCTGGTAATAATCATAATAAGAAACGAAGTATTCGACTTTGTTGTCGGGAAAGAGTTCTTTTAATTCTTCATAAAGTTGGGCTGCGAGAGTTTTGTTGTGTGCTATAACAAGTGTCGGCATCTGAACTTTTTCAACAACGTTTGCGATTGTGAAAGTTTTTCCACTACCTGTTACTCCAAGAAGAGTTTGCATTTTAGCTCCATGACGAATTCCATTGGCTAATTCTTCAATCGCTTTTGGCTGGTCGCCTGTTGGTTTATTCGGTGAAACTATTTTGAATTTTTTAGATTCCATAAAAAGCCGACGAGCGTCGGGTTTAAAAATTTAAGGATTAAAGAAAATTAAGCCCTATCAAAAAACTTCTTGGTTCTTCTTTCCCTTTGAAAAGTTATTACAAAACGATGAGCTTCATCACGAATTTCTCTCAAGAATAGCAAACCTTTGTCTTTCAAATCAAACCTTAAAATGTTTCCGTCAGGCAAATAAATTTCTTCTTCTCGTTTTGCTAATGAAATTATTGGAAGTTTAACGTTAATTTCTTCAAGCGCTTTTATAGAGGAGGAAAGTTGTCCGGCTCCCCCATCAATTACAACCAAATCAGGCATTGCCTCATTTTCTCTTTTTAGCCTTAAATATCTTCTCTTGACTACTTCATTCATTGCGCGAAAGTCATCGTTACCTGTAAAAGACTTTATTTTGAATCTTCTGTAATTTGACTTGTCGGGTTTTCCATTTCTAAACTGAACCATTGAAGCCACAACCTCGGTTCCGGAAAGGTGAGAAATGTCAAAACATTCAACAACAACCGGTGAAAACTGCAAATTAAGAGATTTTTTTAAAGCGTTAACTTTTTCCAAATTTCCAAAGAACTGAATTTCAACATTCTTTTTTACTAATTCCAAAAGAGACTTTAAGTCCCCCTTTGCGGGAACTACCCCCTCAACTTTTTTTCCTTTTTTTGAAGAGAGCAATTCAATTAAAGAATCTGAAACCCTCTCAGGCAAAATTATTTTTTTTGGAATTTTATTTTCATCATAATACTGGATTAAGAATTCTTCAAGGAAGTCTCTTTTAAAATCAAACTCATAAGACCTTTTATTCTCAAGTATTCCTTTTTTCACGTTAAACAAAATTAAGTAAACTTTCCCGTTTGTTAAAATAAAATTTAATATGTCTTCATCATAAGACTTCATTCTCTCAACGGTCTGCTTTTCCGATAAGGCCTCCACCGCCTCCACTTCGTTTTTTAGAACAAGCGCTCTTTCATAATCTTGTTTAGAAGAAAATTCTTTCATATCCTCTTTTAACTTTTTTAATAGCTCATCATTTTTTCCCTTCAAAATCATTTTTGCTTTCTCAACGCTCTTAAGATAATCCTCTCTTGAAATCTTATTTATGCAAGGCGCTGAACAAAGTCCTAAGTCATAGCGGATGCACTTTTTTTTAGGAAGTTTTTTACAAGTTCTTAATTTGAAAGCTTTATTGAGTGTTCCAATAATATAATCCCTTGTCTTTCCAGATGGAAAAGGACCGAAAACTTCTGAGTCCACTTTTTTGTTTTTTATCCTCTCAGTCCTTGAAGAAATTAGTCTTGGAAACTTTTCATTTGTAAGCTCAATTACCGAGTATGATTTAGAGTCCCTTAGATTTATATTATACTTTGGTCTAAACTTTTTTATTAAATTATTTTCTAATAGTAATGCCTCAACTTCAGAGTTCGTTACAATAAAATCGATGTCTCTTATATGTTTAACAAGCGCTTTTGTTTTTGGATCAAGATCTTTATCAAAAAAATAACTTGAAATTCTTCGTTTGAGGTTTTTTGCCTTTCCGACGTAAACTACTTTTTTTGAAGAATCTTTATATAAATAGCATCCCGGGCTTTCTGGAATTTTTGAAATCTTTGTTGGGTCCATAATTATAATTAAGAATGAAAGTATAAATTATTTTGGAATTACTTATTTAGAACTTCTTTAAGGAATTTCCCTGTCCAGGAATGCGGATTTTTGGCGACCTCTTCAGGAGTCCCAGCTGCAACAATTTCTCCTCCACCATCTCCTCCCTCAGGTCCAAGATCGATTATGTGGTCTGCTGATTTTATAACGTCAAGATTATGTTCAATAACCACCATTGTGTTTCCTTTTTCAACTAATTCGTGCATCACTTCAAGAAGTTTTTTAACATCTTCGAAATGCAACCCTGTTGTTGGTTCATCTAGAATGTATAAAGTTTTTCCGGTTGTTCGTTTACCAAGTTCTCTGGTTAATTTTATTCTTTGGCTCTCCCCCCCTGAAAGAGTTGTTGAGCTTTGCCCCAGTTTGATATAACCTAAACCTACTTTTACGAGAGTCTCAAGCTTTCTTTTTATTGAGGGAAGAAATTGAAAAAAGCCAAGAGCTTCCTCAGTTGACATATCCAAAACATCTGCAATTGATTTGTCCTTGTACTTTACTTCCAAAGTTTCCCGATTATACCTTTTTCCGTGGCATTCTTCACATTCAACATAAACATCTGGCAAGAAATTCATTTCTATTTTGATTGTACCATCCCCCTTACACTTTTCACATCTCCCTCCTTTAACATTAAAAGAAAACCTTCCCATCTTGTAACCCCTCATTTTTGCTTCTTTGGTCTCTGCAAAAACGTTTCTTATTTCGTCAAAAATCTTTGTGTAAGTTACGGGATTACTTCTCGGAGTTTTTCCAATGGGGGATTGATCAATAATTACAACCTTGTCAATGTAAGCATCCAGATAAATTCTGTCATGCTCTCCAGGAACTTCTTTGGAAAAGTTTATTCTTTTTGCTAAACCCTTGTATAAAATTTCATTAACTAAAGTTGACTTTCCAGAGCCAGAAACACCCGTAACTAAATTTAAACATTGGGTTGGAATTTCAACATCTATATTTTTTAAGTTGTGCTCTCTTGCCCCTTTTATTTTTATTAGGGGCCCGGGTTCACGTCTAACTGTCGGCACGGAAATTTTTTCTTTTCCGCTTAAGTATTTTCCAGTTAAAGAGTTTTTATTTTTTTCAATCTCCTTTGGCGTCCCCTCTGCAACAATTTTTCCTCCATGAATTCCGGCACCCGGACCCATATCAACAACATAGTCTGCTTCTCTAATGGTGTCTTCATCATGCTCAACTACAACGAGAGTATTGCCTAAATCTCTTAATTTGTGTAGAGTTTCAATTAATTTTCTATTATCCCTTTGATGTAAACCAATCGAGGGTTCATCTAGAACGTAAAGAACCCCAGTTAAATTTGAACCTATTTGAGTTGCCAACCTGATTCTTTGGGCTTCTCCCCCTGAGAGGGTCCCGGCACTTCTTGAAAGTGTTAAGTAGTTAAGTCCAACGTTGTCTAAAAACTCCAACCTATCTTTAACTTCTTTTAAAATTTGCCTTGCAATTTCTTTTTCTTTTGCTGAAAGGTTTATTGAACTGAAGAATTCTCTTGCATCCTTAATTGAAAGGTCCGTTACATCAATAATTGATTTATTATTTATTTTTACGGAGAGAATTTTTTCTTTTAACCTTTTTCCTTTACAAGTCGGGCAAACTGTTGCCCTCATGAATTTTTCGTATTCTCTTTTTCTGTATTCAGAGGTTGTTTCTTTGAAAAGTCTCTCTGCCTGGGGAATTATCCCTTCCCATCCATTTTCAAAATGCATTTTTGCTCCGCCGGGCCACTTTCCGTTTATTTCCTTACCCGATCCGTAGAGTAATGCATCCTTTTGCTTTTTGGTAAATTCTTTTATTGGAGTAAATAAATCGAAGCCAAAAGCTTTTCCGACAACCGCAATTTGCTTTTGACGCCACGAGTTTTCCATTCGACCATAAATCTTTATTGCACCATCAATGATTGAAATGTTTTCGTCAGGGATTATCAAATTTGGATCAAACTCTATTTTTACTCCAAGTCCGTGGCAGTCTTCACAGGCACCAAAAGGGGAGTTGAATGAAAACATCCTTGGTTGAAGCTCTTCAAAAACAATTCCACATTTGGGGCATGCTAGGTTTGAGGAAAAAAGTTTTTCCTGTTTTTCACCTTTTGCAACCAAGAGTCCTCCTGATTTTGAAAGTGCATTTTCAACTGCTTCAGTTAAGCGGGATAAATCTTTTGACTCCACAGAATCAATGAAAAGTTCTATGTCATGCATTTTGTATTTTTCAAGGGAAATTTTTTCGTCTGTTCTAAAAACAATTCCATCAATTCTTACTTTTGAAAATCCTTCTTTGTTGTAATCTGAAATTAGCTTTTCGTATGTTCCCTTTTTTTGTCTCACAACAGGAGAGAGGATTGTGATTTCTCCCGGAAATTCTTTTTGAATGTTTTGAGCAATCATTTCAGGTGTTTGGGAAACTATTGCTTCATTGTGGGTTGGGCAATATGGGATTCCAATTCTGGCATAAAGAAGTCTTAAGTAGTCATAAATTTCGGTTACGGTTCCAACTGTTGAGCGAGGATTTTTAGATGTTGACTTTTGTTCTATTGAAATTGCCGGGCTTAGCCCTTCAATTGAATCTACATCTGGCTTGTCCATAACCCCTAAAAATTGTCTTGCATACGAGGAGAGGCTTTCAACATACCTTCTTTGCCCTTCGGCGTATAAAGTGTCAAAAGCAAGTGTTGACTTTCCTGATCCAGATAGCCCCGTTAGTACAACGAGTTTATCTTTCGGAATTGTGAGACTCACGTCTTTCAAATTGTGCTCTCTTGCTCCCTTAATCTTAATCTCTTTCATCGAGTAAAATAAAAGAAAAATTGCTTTTAAGGTTTTGTGGAACTAGTGAGAATTAAATATTTTCTTATTCAAAAAGTTATTCGGTGAGCAACTTTTCTTTTTATGTCCTTGGTCGACTTTGTTCACTTAGGTTCCTTTTGGCAAATTGAAATTCACATTCCTAACTCTCACTTTTACTTTTTTAATAGGTAAATTTTTTTGAATTTGGATTCGGACAATAATGTTTATTTGTTTTTCTTTGATTTTTTAGGGCATACAAAGTATGGCAAAAAGGCTAATTTTACCTAGTTCGTATAATATATCTTGTACGAACTTTTTGTGTATAAACACAAAATATGCGTTCAGAGAGGCTAAAAATGGATTTATTCGATGCTTTTTTAGGAGACCTCCCAATTTTATTTTAATTTTTTATTTGATTATAAGAACTTTTTGTGTGTGAAAGTATTACTTGGGAAATGAGTTACTTTATTTAAAAACTCTTGTGGAGACCCCCTTTTGATTATGCGAATTATTTCAGTGGTTTAAATTGATTTTTTGCTAGGGGCGTTGGAAAGAAAAGTATGCACTTATTTTTTCTTAGATTATCCGAATTATTTTAAGGGGTTTGCTTAAAATTTGTTAATTTCTTCAGTAATATCTCATTTTCTAGAAAATTTTGGTCTATTAGGGGTTATATTTAGCCCCTTTCTATTTGGGTGAAACTTTTACCTTGCTTTTTTGAAATTTATTTTATCTAAAAAAAGACTAAAAATTGCCTACAAAAGACCCCAAAATTTTTAGAAAACTTTCATTAACTTAGGATACCTTTGTTTAAAAAGGCGAAATTTTAGGTTGTTTAAGTTAATTTTTATTAGATTTCACCTTTTATTTTCAAAGCTAAACGGCTGTCCAAACAATACAAACACCCTTTTACCGAATATAATGCTGGCAAATGACACCATTGTTTTACGCTTAATTCTTTGGGTGTTGGACGGTGTTTATGATTGTTTAAGCCCGTCCAAACAGCTGTTTTTAGTCCATTTTTTATTCCTATGCTGTTTAAACAGTTATTTTTGGTCCATTTTTATTATTAAAATTGGTCTTGAAGAACCCCTTGAAAAAAGGCAAAAATTACCTTTTTCTCGTCAATAAAAGAAAAAGTTTTTAAAGCAAACATACCTAAAAATAATATGTTTGGATTTTTCAAGTCAAAAAACAAAATTGAAGAGGTGCAAAAAGAGACCAAATTTGGTTTTGAGGCAGTTAAAAAGGATATTTTATCTGTTGGTGAGTGGATTAAACACCTTGATTCTGAAAAAAAAGTTCACAGAAATGAGATAAATGAGATAAAAGAGGATTTATCGTCGCTAAAAGAAGACTTTGAAGAATTAAAAAATATGGTTTCTGTGGTTGTTGATTTAAACACAAACAGCCGTTTAAACAAGCCGTTTAAAACAGATAAGTGGCTGTTGAATAAACAAACGCCTGTTTATGATGTTCAAACAGATGTTCAAACAGATGTTCAAACACCAAATTTAAGCAGTTTTTCAGTTACCGAAAGAGCAATTCTTTTAGTACTCTTAAATACTGACATGAAATTGAGCTATGAGGATCTTGCTGCAATGCTAAATAAAGAAAAATCTACAATAAGGGGTCAAATAAACTCCATAAAATCGAAAAGTGAGAGCTTAATAGAGGAAATAATAGAGAAAAATGGTAAAAAAAGGATATATGTACCTGAAAAAATGAAAGAAAAGATACTCAAAAAGCAAAAAGTGAGAGTAAAAGAGTCAAAAAAAGACAATAAAAAGAAGAAAAATGAGAGTTAAAGACAAAAAAATTAAAAAAAGTCCAAAAGTGAGGCTTCTATGCAAGGCATAGGATTCAAAACAGAAGGATTTTTATAAAAAAGTGAGGGATTTTAAGGATTTCCCAAGCTAAAAAAGAAAAAGAGGTAAAAACAAAAGATAAGTAAAAGCATGCTTTGTCGTCGGGAAAGGAAGGGTTGTGTTAGCTGAAGAAAGAAAGTTATTCGTTGTACAGAATTTCTCTCCTTTTTGTTTATTTTGGAGAAAATAAACAAAAATCTAGAGACTTACTAGTGTTAAGATCGTATTAAGGGATGCAACCTTTTTAAGAGAAGAAGAAATATTTAACTGAATTTCTTTGTTGTTTATTTTGTTTTTCTCGACGGGAATTCCTTTAATTATGAGCCTTCTAACATAATCACGAAGGGAGCTTTCAGATAATCCGAGAAGGCCTGAGAGGGTTTTATAATCCGAATGACCTCTCTCTTCATCGAGCTGATAAATTGCACTGAAAACAGTTATTTCTTGCTTAGTTAACCTTTTGAATTTTAATCTTATCTCTTTTTTTAACGAATCAAGAGAATCTAAGGTATTTATTGCATCCTGAAAAAGGGTTTCTGGGAGATTCTTGGGGCTTTCTCTATATGAAAAACCCCCTTTTTGGCTTAAAATGTCTGTTTGTCTGTTTGTCTGTTTGTCTGTCTGAACCCCTTCATTTCCATTGGAAATACCCTCTTTTTGGTCATTTAAAGGCTTAAAAATGTGTCTATTTGTCTGAATATTGGGCTCCTGCGTCTGAAAAGATTCCCTTTGTGTGGGGATTTCTTTTTCCTCTATAATTCTCATTCTTTTGTCTAAATTATAAAAGGCGTTTCCCATTTCTACAATTAGTTCGTCAAACCTTGAGAGCTCCTCCCTTAATTCATTTATTTCTTCTTTTACCTTCAAGAAAGCTCCTTTTATATTATCCATAAAAAAAGTAAGTTTATTCACTTTAAAAAAATTAAGATAATTAAAAACCACAATTATTGATATTTTCTGTAAGCTTCATAAGCAGAGGAGGAAAGAATCCATCGGGACCTTTTTAAGTATTGAATACCCTCTTTATTTTTTTTCACCTCGGAAACTAATCCTTTTTTTAATAGCTCCTTTAGAATGTTTTTTGTAAATTCTTCATCTCTTGCAATCTCTCTTGAAATGTGTGCCGTAAAAAGGGGTTTTGGGCTAGATTGAAAAAGGAGTGTCAGGATTTGCTCTGAAATTTTTTCCCTCTTTTGCTTTGAAATTTTCATTTTAACAAAATAAAAAAGTCATAAAGAATTTAATAAGATTTCTAAACAAGAACAAAGGATTATTCTTTATTTGAAGTTAAAGAAGGCATTCTAAAATGAGCTGGCAAACCAAGCTCATCCTCTAGCTGAATTGCCTTTATGTTACATTTTATAAGAATCATATTAAATATTTCAACTTTAACGTCTTCGTCAAGCTCTTTTTTCTTCCAATTTTTTATAATTTCTTTTGCTTTTCCTGAATCAACGCCAACAATTAATTTACCCTCAAGATCAATCTTTGCAATTTTATCTGAGTAATCAAGGGAATATCCAAAAGAAATAGTTAATGCCTTTTGATTGTCTTCTCCTAGCTTGGCCAAATTTTCTTCAATAGATTTTACATTCATAGAAGAATCTATTTTTAATTCAGTAAACTCAGAAACAAACCGCTCTGCACTTATTTTTGTTAATCCAAAACCCAAAAATTTAATCATGATGTTACCAAAAAAACCTTCTTTTTAAAGATTTGTATAAAATTTAAAAAAATTAGATTAAATCCTCTTCGGAAACAACAACAAAATCCCCAATAGCGATAATTGCTGAATAGGGAATAAGCAATTCATTTGCACTTGATTTTTCGAGGTTCAAATTTTTTGTATAGATTGTAGAGTCTTTCACAACTAAATTTATTAGCTCTCCAGATTTCGTTTCAAAAGTAACATCTTTTACAAACCCTAGCCTCTTACCCTCTTTAGTAACAATCATTTTACCCAAAATTACATTAAAAGGTATTTTTTCTGTTTGCATGCAATTGTTAAAGATAATTTATTTATAAATTTATCTCTATTTGAAAAGGATTTTTAGAGTTTCTAAAATTAAAAGACAAATTTGAAGGAAGGTAAATAAATTATTAATCGTATAAATGTTATAACTTAAAAATTAATTAAAAATTATATAAACAAAAGAAGTCTGCTAAGTTCTCCTTGTAGTTTGAATAAAAAAGGTGTCTGGGGTGTGTCACACCTTTATTTCTTTTGGAAAATAAAAATTTACTGATTTTTGTTTTTTTGTATTTTTATTTTATTTAAAAAAATTTATATTATATATTATATATTTATATAATCTTTTTATAATATAATAATAAATTAATAACCTATTTAGAAAGATAAATTTATAGTTTTATATAAACTTGAACTTATACGTCTTTCCATAAGAAATAAAGGTGTATTTCTTTTTTAGTAGTCATAATCTTTTATATACACTTTTCATTTTTTTCCGTTGAGGGTTTCGGGGACTTCATTTTTTCCATAAGAAATAGACGTCTCACCCCCTTTAAAATAAAAACAAGAAAAGATGGAAAGCGAACTAGACAAAATTTTTGATTCGTTTGATAAGAATAATATCTTCAAAGATAAATCTCTTTTACAATCAAACTATAAACCAGAAAATATTCCCCACAGAGATCATGAGATAAAACAAATTGCTTCTATTCTTGCGCCGGTCTTAAGGGGTGAAAAGACCAGTAATCTCTTTTTGTACGGAAATACAGGCACGGGCAAAACTCTTTCTATCTTAAAGGTACAAGAAGCTTTAGAGAAAAGAATGCAGAAAAATGAAAATATTGATTTTGAACTTAGGATTCAATACCTCAATTGTAAATTAAAGCAAGTTGCAGATACTGAATATAGAATTCTTGCGGAGATTATACGGCAATTGGGCGGAGAAGTTCCTGCAACGGGGTTACCCACCCAGGCAGTTTATAGTAAGTTTATTGAAATTGTTGAAGAAAAGAAGCAGCTGGTTGTTCTAATTCTTGATGAAGTAGACCAACTTGTGAATAAAATTTCAAATAATTTTTTATATAATCTTACCAGATTAAACTTCGAATTATCCAAGTCACAGATTTCTCTTGTAGGAATTTCAAATGATTTGACTTTTTTAGATAATGTTGATCCACGTGTGAAAAGTTCCCTTTCTGAGGAAGAGATTGTTTTCTCACCATATAATGCTTTACAAATTCAAGATATTCTCCTTAAGAGGATTGGAGGGGCTTTCAAAGAAGGAGTCTTAGAAGAAGGGGTCGTTTCAAAGTGTGCGGCTTATGCAGCGAGGGAATCTGGGGACGCGAGACGTGCATTGGATTTATTAAGAGTTGCCGCAGAATTAGCTGAGAGAGAAGGAGCAAAGAAAGTTAAAGTTGAGCATATAGATAAGGCAAAACAGAAAATCGAGAAAGATAAAATTATAGATGTGATTAGTAATCATCCAAAACAGTTTCAGATGGTCCTTAATTCAATTATTTCACTTTATGAAGAGAAAAGAGGGAGCCCTTTTTTTACCGGGGAAGTTTACTTGAATTACCAAAAGGCATGTAATCTTTACAAAGTCGAACCTCTTACCCAACGTAGAGTAGGAGACATTATTCAGGAGTTTGATATGCTTGGGATAATAAATGTTCGTGTTATTTCTAAGGGAAGGGGGGGAAGAATGAGGGAAATACGACTCATACTTCCAGAAGCGGTAATGGAAAAATCTAAAGAAATTTTAACCTCTACATTAAATTATGCTTAATTTATTTCAAGATGACACAAGAAGAACTGCAAAATCTCTGTTTGAAGAAAGATCTCCTGTTAGATGGAACTCTACTTGAACTTTTTTCGTCCTTTGACAACCCCAACCTTGCTGCACTACTTCTCGAGAGAATAAAATTTTTTCTTGGGAAAAATTTTCTAACACTTTCTTTACTGAGAAACAATGAAAAGCGGGTTAAAGAAATAATTGATGAGGTTTCTATTGCTCAAAATTTTAACAAAGAAGAAATAAACAAAAAACTTAATCTTTTTGGGGGGAAAACTAATTCTTTTAGGTTGGAGAGGGAAAATCCAAGGCCAATTGAGAGGGGGCCCAAGGTAAAAGTTGTCTCTTCTCCCCAGACTCCCTCAAAAAAATTGGAAGTTAAGGACTTTGTTATTCATTTTAGAAAAAGATATGAATTCTACAAGGGAGTTCTTGAAGGAAGTTCTTTACTTGAAAACCTCGTCTCTATTAATAAAATTTCTAATGATAAACAAAAGTTTTCTGTAATTGGAATTGTAACTGAAAAAAGAGTGACTAAGAATAAAAATATAATCTTGGATATTGAGGATCTTACAGGCAAGATGAAAGTATTAATCAGTGCTTCGAAAGAAAACCTTGTAGAAGAAGCGGATGATATTGTCTTAGACTCTGTAATTGGATTTAAAGGGATGGGAAATAATGAGATTCTCTTCGTAAATGAATTAGTTTTTCCCGAGGCAAATTTGCCCGAGAGAAAAAAATCAGATGTTGAAGAGTACGCACTTTTTATTGGGGATATGCATTATGGGAGTAAACGGTTCTTGAAAAAGGACTTCTCCAGATTTATTGATTACCTGAATGGAAAAGTTCCTGGGACCCCGGAAGTTAAGAAAATAAAATATCTTTTCATTGTGGGGGACATGGTGACCGGCATTGGAAATTACCCCAACCAGGAGCCTGATTTAATGACTGTTAATTTAGAGGAACAATTTAGTGAGATCGCCCAAATTCTTGGAACAATAAGAAAGGATATTCAAATAATAATTTCTCCTGGGAATCACGATTGTGTTCGGTTGATGGAACCTCAACCTCTCCTTGATGAAAAATATGCTTGGCCTCTTTATGAGTTAGAAAATGTTACAATAACTGGCAACCCGGCGATGATAAAAATAGGAGAGTCGAAAACATTCGATGGGTTCAATATTCTAACTTATCATGGTTTTTCTTTTCCATATTATGCTAACGCCGTTCCAAAATTAATTGCGGATAAGGCAATGAATCAACCGGAGAAGATTATGAAATTTTTGCTTAAACACCGGCATTTGGCTCCCACACACACCTCAACTCAATATTTTCCTCTTGAAAAAGATGGACTCTTAATCAGGGAAATTCCAGATATTTTTGTTTCCGGGCATACTCACAAAAGTGGGCTCGCATATTTTAATAATATTCTTGTTATTTCTGTCTCGAGTTGGGAAGGGTTTAGCTCTTATCAGGAGAAATTTGGTAACAAGCCGGATCATTGCAAAGTGCCAATGTTGAATTTGAAAACAAGACAAGTTAAAATCCTTGATTTTGAAACGGGTGAAGATGGTGTACGGCTTTATAGGGAGGATGAATAATGGAGACTCAGGAATATTTTAAAAATTTTAAGTCCGAAGTTGATAAAATTTATGCAGTTGCAAATGAGGCAAGAAAAAAAGGGTTTGATCCTGTTAGAGAAGTTGAAATTCCCCTTGCCCTTAGTATGGCTGAAAAAGTTGTTGGTTTAATTTCTACAGTTTACCCTCAGATGATGAATTCTGGGATTTCTGAGAGAATAACAGAATTAGAAAAAGAATATGGGAAGCTTGACCCAACGGTAGTTTTTAAGATTGCAGATGAAATTTCTAACCAAAAGTTTTGTCAATTCAAGGATGTTTTGGAGGCAATGGATGCAGGAATTCGAGTGGGAATAGCATATTTAACTTTGGGGGTTGTTTCCAGCCCGATTGAAGGATATACAGGAATTGAAGTCGGAAAAACAAGGGATAAAAAAGAGTATATTATTGCAAACTTTTCAGGACCAATTCGTTCAGCAGGAACTACTGCTTCATGTATGGCTTTAGTTTTAATTGATTTTATGAGAGAAAAATTTGGTTATGCAAGGTATGACCCGACGGAAAAAGAGATAAGAAGAGTTTTTTCGGAACTCTCCGACTTTCATGATAGAATTGCAAATTTGCAGTATATGCCAACTGAAGAGGAAGCTGTCTTTCTTGCAAAAAATTTGCCTATTCAGGTTGCAGGAGATCCGTCGGAGAAAATGGAAGTTTCAAATTATAAAAATCTTGAGAGGGTTAATACAAACAATCTTCGAAGTGGAGTTTGCCTTGTTCTTGGAGAGGGCCTTGCACAGAAGGCGGCAAAAGGGTTTAGGCTCCTTAATCAGGCGAAGAAAAATGGTATAAAATCTACAGGTTTTGACTGGCTTAAAGAGTATATAGAACTTCATGAAAAAAGAACTCTCGGAAAAGACAAAAAAAGTGGACCTGCTACATACATAAAAGATTTGGTTGCAGGTCGTCCTGTTTATGGGCATCCGGCCCGTTCGGGGGGTTTTAGATTTAGGTATGGTCGTGGAAGATCTTCAGGTTTCAGTGCAGTTTCAGTCCACCCCGCAACGATGGGGATAACAGACGATTTTCTTGCGATGGGAACTCAACTCAAAATCGAAAAGCCAACAAAAGGGTGCACGGTCACAACTTGTGACGAAGTCGACGGTCCAATCGTCAAATTAAAAAATGGGAGTGTTGTTAAACCAGATTCTTTAAAGAAAGCAAGGGATATCTACAAAGATATTGAAGAAATAATCTATCTAGGAGACATGCTTTTTCCATTTTCTGATGTCTTAAATAGAAATTCTCAATTAATTAAACCGGGTTATGTAGAGGAATGGTGGAATCTTGATTTGAAAGAGAAGGGATTCAACGGAAAAATGAATTATTATGGTGTGCCTTTTGAAGAAGCCGTTAAAATAAGTCAGCAATATAAAGTTCCTCTTCATCCTCAATACATCTTTTATTGGACACAAATTTCAAGAGGAGAATTTTTTGGATTTATTAATTGGATTAGACATGCAAATGTTGATGGCGAAATAACTTTGCCTTGGACAAAAAAAGATAGGGAAGTTTTTTCTATTGGGAAGCGTGCTCTTGAACTTTTGGGGGTGGTTCATTTGGTTTCAATTGAAAGTGTTGTGATTGACAAAAAGACGAGTGAAGCTCTTTTGTTTAATTTAGGACTCAATGTTAATAATTTTCCAAAAGATAAAATTAAATTGAATGGCCTGGAAATAAAATATCCAAAAGAATCTCCTTTAGAAATTGTGAATCTTTTGTCTTCAGTTATTATTAAAGACAAGGCCGGTGAATTTATTGGAACAAGGATGGGCAGACCTGAAAAGGCTAAAGTTAGAAAACTAACCGGCAGCCCAAATGTTTTGTTTCCCGTCGGTGAAGAGGGGGGAAGACTTAGAAGTGTAGGTGCTGCGTGCGAGGCGGGTTTTGTTAAGAGCAGCTTTCCAATGTATTTTTGTGAAAATTGTGATAGGGAAACAATTTATAGAACCTGTGAAGTTTGTTTAAATAAAACAAAAAAGAGATATTATTTCACAGATATAAAAGAAAAAGCTTATGAGAAAAAAATAGAATATTCTTCGCGTGAAGGAATTTCTTATTGTACCCAAAAACTTGATGTGAATCATTATTTTAATATTGAAAAAGAGAGGTTAGGTATGATTAAAGATGAGATGCCCCCCTTAATAAAAGGTATTAGAGGGATGAGCTCCGAAGAAAAAACCCCCGAACTTTTATCAAAAGGTATCTTAAGGGCAAAATACGGATTACAGGTAAATAAGGACGGAACTATAAGAATGGATGGAACTGAGTTGCCGTTAGTTTCATTTAAACCAAAAGAAATTGAAGTTAGTGTTAAAAAATTAAAAGAGCTCGGTTATGATAAGGATGTTTATGGAAAAGAACTTGAGAGAGATGATCAAATATTGGAGCTTATGCCCCACGATGTTTTAATTCCCAGCTCTCCCGAAACCCCTGACGAAGATGGGGCTGACGTTTTTATAAAGATATGTAATTTTGTTGATGATGAGCTTACAAAAATTTATGGATTAAATTCTTATTATAATGTAAAAACAAAGGAGGACCTTGTGGGAACTTTAGGGGTTTGTATGGCCCCCCACAATTGTGCCGGTGTCGCATGTAGATTTATCGGTTTTTCAAAAGCTCTGGGAATTGTTGCAAGTCCTTATATGCATGCAGCAATTAGACGTGATTGTGATGGGGATGAAGCTGCAATAATGCTTTTGGGGGATGTATTAATTAATTTTTCAAGAAAGTTTTTGCCAAGTCATAGGGGAGGAAATCAGGATGCCCCCTTAGTTTTAAATTCCAAAATAGATGCAGGAGAGGTTGATGACCAGATCCTGGACTTTGAGGCAGTTTGGGAGTATCCTCATGAACTTTATAAATTGGCTGAGGAAGGAGTTCACTCTTCAAAAGTTGTTTTACCGACGGTAAGAAGTCTACTAAAAGAGGGAAAAGACCCTTTCAGAGATTTAGGGTTTACGCATGACACTAAAGACATAAATGAAGGAGTTCTTTGTTCTTCGTATAAGCTTCTTGAAAATATGGTTGAAAAAGTCGGTCATCAAATGAAACTTGCTGAAAAATTGAGAGCTGTTGACACTTCTGACACAGCCCGTCTTGTGATTGACAGACATTTCATAAGAGATTTAAGAGGTAACCTAAGGAAATTTTCGCAACAGGAATTTCGGTGTGTCAAATGCAATGAGATTCTTCGTCGGGTGCCTCTCTCTGGGAAGTGTCCGGTTTGCGGCGGGAAATTAATTTTTACAATTAATGAAGGCGGAATAAAAAAATATCTTGAGCCTGCACTTAATCTTGCAAAACAGTATAATTTGAGCATGTATATGCAACAAAATCTTGCTCTAATTAAAGGATATATTGACAGCATCTTTGGACGTGAACTTGAAAAGCAAGAAAAATTGGGACAATGGTTTTAGAAAATGAAATGTGCGGATCTTCATTGTCACAGTTATTATTCCGACGGCGTTTTATCCCCTACAGAAGTTGTAAGGAGGGCTAAGAATAATGGGGTAAAAATGTTGGCTTTGACAGATCATAATTCCGTTTCCGGTGTTAAGGAAGCTATTGAAGTCGGGAAAATAGAGGGGGTAAAAATTATCCCTGCAATAGAAATCAAGTTTGGGGGAGGAGAAGTTCTGGGATATTTTGTTAATATTGAAGATTCAAAATTTTTAGATTCTTTAGAAAAAATAAAAAAACCATATCTTGAACGCATGAAAAAAATTTGTATTCAGTTAAGTCTGGAAAGAATTCAAATTTCCTTTGAAGATTTGAAAAAAGCTTTTCCCCTGGCAAACAATAATTTCACATGGACGCACATACTTTATTATTTATATAATAAAAACCTTAGAAATTCTTTGTCTGAAATAAGTTCGCTTATTTTTGGTAAGATTAGATGGAATAAAATAAAAGAAATTTCCGCTGAAGAAGCAATTGAAATTGTTGTCGGTGCGGGAGGAATCCCTATCTTGGCTCATCCCTGGATAACTAAAAAGTCAAAAGCCCTTTTAGAAGAACCCAAAATAAGCCAACTTGTTAGAAGAGGTTTAAGAGGGCTTGAATTTGACCAAGGGGACAGGAATGAAAAAAGAAGTGAAGAATTTATTAAAAAAATAAAATCTATTGCAAAAATACATAACTTAATTCTAACCTCTGGTAGTGACTTTCATGGGGATTTTTTAATAGATTCTCATGAAGATAAATTTCATCATGAACTTGGTGCTCATAATTGCGAAGAGAATGTTTTTGATAACTTGTCGAAATTAAAAATAGAATCCCAAAAGACTTTATTTTAATTTAAACAACTGTGATCAATCCAAGATAGTAAAGTATTGTTGGAATAATTAAACTTCCCATCATGTTTGTTCTTTTGACTCCGAGGCTAATTGAATAAATTCCGGTTAGTGTCGAGAGAATGAGAACAGCCAATCCAATTGGTCCTGAAACAAGCAAAACCACCGTAACTAGGATTGTGAGGGTCGCATAGGAAATAATTTGATAATTTATTTTCTTGAAATTCTTTGAGAAAAATCTTGCAATTGTGTCTGTCCATTTGAATGCAATTATTCCTGTGAAAAGAGAAACCGCAATTATTAAAATTAAATAATTTAAGTTTACACTTCCAATTAAGGTTTTAAGAGCCGAAGCAGTTCCAGTTCTTGTTTTTCCTAAAACATAAAGTGAGATAAATGAAAATCCCATGACGAGGGTGTTTACAATTCCAAGAAGGACCAAAAATTGTCTTTGATCATTTTTTACGAAAGTATTTCCAATCACTGCTGCTTGCCCGGCACCAACTCCTGGAAGGAAACTACAAAACGGCGCAGAAATTATTGCTCCGGCAATTGGCCTTTTTAGATTAACCTTTGGTCTTGTGATCTCTTGAGGTGGAATTTTCGTTTTGTTTTTTATTGAAATAATTATATTTGATGCACCGAAGAGCCCGGTTAGTAATGGAAGAAGTGGTTGATTTATTGTAAAAATAGAAAGTGAGTAGCCTAAAAGGCCTGTAAGAAAAAAGACAAATAGTCCCTTGAATTTGTGTTTTTCGGTTAAAATTACGATAAGGGAAACTGCAATTAAGAGATATGGGATTATTCTTGTAATCTCACTGTTCAAATCTTTTATTATAAAAATTGACGGAACTAAAATTGCAATTAAAATTATTATTGCAACAAAACTTCCAATGTTTGTTAAGTAGATTGCTTCATAACCTCTGCTTTTTTTTAGAAAATTGTGCCCCGGTAAAACTGAAAGTTCAGTATCTGTATCTGGACATCCTAAAAACACAGATGGAATAAAATCGAGGAAAGTGTGAGTTATTGCCATTGCAACAACAAAAGTGACAATGTAAACAGGGTTTAGCCCTACGAGTGGAAGCGAAATTAAAATTCCCGAAATAAGGTTTATGTGGATTCCGGGCGTCAAACCTGTAAATGTTCCAACAAGGATTCCGGCAACGAGAAACAAGGCAATCTCCAAAAGCATTTTTTAGTTCAAAGTATCTTTCATTTAAGTTTTTTATTGTGTTCAAGTTGTTTTTCGAAATGTTTAATAAGAAGTTTTTGTTTTGGGAGGTATGGAATTGAAGGAGAAAATAAAATTAGTTAAGGAAGTTGGCGAAGAAATAATTTCTCTTGAGGAACTAGAGGATTTATTTAAGAAAAAGAAGAACCCTGTTGCTTATGACGGATTTGAACCGAGCGGGAAAATTCATATTGCACAGGGATTACTTAGAACAATAAATGTAAATAAATTAACCTCTACGGGAATAAAGTTCAAATTTTGGGTTGCAGATTGGTTTGGCATGATAAACAATAAAATGGGTGGAGATCTCGAAAAAATAAAAATTGTTGGAAAGTATTTTATTGAGGTTTGGAAAGCCTGTGGGATGAATTTAGAAAATGTCGAATTTATTTGGGCCAGTGATTTTATTAAAAAGCATCCAGAGTATTGGGAGACTGTGTTAAAAATTTCAATGAACGCAACTGTCCAGAGAGTTTTAAGATGCGGCCAAATAATGGGAAGAGAGGAATCAATCTCAAATCCTTCTGCCCAAATTTTGTATCCTTTAATGCAGGCTTCAGATATTCATCACCTTGGGGCAGACATTGCTCAACTCGGGATGGATCAAAGAAAAGTAAACATGTTGGCAAGAGACGTTTTCCCAAAAATAGGCCTTGTTCCGCCGGTCATTGTGAGCCATCATATGCTTATGGGATTAACAGAACCTCCAAAGACGGGTATAATAGGAGTTGAAGCCGCAATAGCAAAAAAGATGAGCAAATCAAATCCAAATTCTGCAATTTTTATGACTGACACAAAAGAAGATGTCGAAAACAAATTCAAAAAAGCGTACTGTCCCGAGGGGAAAAAGGAAGACAATCCAATCTTAGAGTATTTTAAGTATATTGTTTTTGAAAAAACGGATAAAGTAAAAATTGAAAGGCCTGAAAAATTTGGCGGAAATTTAGAATTCAATTCTTACAGTGAATTAGAGAAATCTTTTCTGGAAGGCAAGGTTCATCCGTTAGATTTGAAAAACACCTGTGCAAATTATATTAATGAATTGCTGGATCCTGTCCGAGAGCATTTCAAAAAAAATAAAGAAGCAAAAAAACTTCTTGAAAAAGTTAACAGTTTTAAAATTACAAGATAATTAACAATAATTTTAAAAAACTCTAAATCCTATTTAATTTACAAAAACAAAAAAGGAGGTAATTAATTAAGGAAATGACTTTATTTTTAGATGCAGCAACACAGTTGACTGCAACGCAACTTAGCCAAGGTCAGGCTGCAAGTCTCTTTGCATTAGGTGCAACCTTGTTGGTGGTTCTTCTACTGCTGGTTATAGGAGCTTACATATACCTCTCTTTTGCTTATATGGCAATTGCAAGAAAGAACAAACAAAGCTCTCCGGGAATTGCATGGATTCCGGGGGTTGGTCCTTTGATAATCGCTTACAGAGGTTCAAAGATGCATTGGTGGCCATGGCTTTTGATAATCGGTTTTTTTATACCAATTATCAATCTCTTAGCAGGAATAGCATTCTTTGTCTTCGAGATAATCTGGAATTGGAAACTTCTTGAAGCAATAAAGAAGCCAGGATGGTGGGCAATATTTTTGATTATCCAGCCAGTTTATTGGGTCTTTGTAGGAATTGCTGCCTGGTCAAAGAGGTAAAATTAATTTTTTATTTTTCTTTTTTTATTTTGTTTTAAATTCAACAGTATCTAAATCCTTTAATTTGTGGGTTAATCCAACAACCTGTCCTCCAAATTTTGAGGAAGGTCCCCAAATTTTTGTTTCAATAATTCTTTTTGATAATCCTTTTAGAATTTTTTCTGCAACATCCTTTACATTGGATGCCGGTTGCAAAATCATCGGCTTGTTTGCCTTTGGTTTTCCAGGTTCTTTTGTAAAAATTCTTATTACATTAAATGAGTCAAAAATTTTTTTCTTTAATTCTTCAATTCCATTTTCTTTGATAAAAGGGAAGGTTGAAATTATCTGAAAATTATATTTTTTACTCTGCATTTTTCTTTCAAGTTTTCTTTTTTCTTCCGGAAGAAGCAGGTCTGAAAAGTTTACTACAATAATTTCTTTTGCATTTTCTGTTTGAATTTGTTTTTTTAATTCAACAATCTCTTCAAAAGATTTTACGAGGTAAAGAATAGTGTCAGCTGTGTAAACAATTCCTTTTTCATAATTCTCTCCTTCTATTGCAGGTATTTCAATGATTTGTATTTGTGCTCCTTCATAATCCATCATACCGACTTTTGGTTCTTTAGTTGTGAATTTCACTGATGAGACTTTTTCATTTGCATTTGTTAAAATATTCAGAAGAGAGGACTTGCCGGAATTTGTTTTACCAACAATTACAATCTGCATTTCCCCTTTTTTTATTCCTGTTTTTGCGCCTTTGCCTTTTTTAGATTTCTTCTCAATTTCACCCTCCAATTTTTTTCTTCTTTGAGTTAATTGTTGCCTTAGGTTTTCTCCTCCTTTGTGTTTAGGTGCGTGAGAAATCATTTTTCTTAATGCGAGGAGTTTGTCTTCATTTGTATTTGCATTGGTATACTCCAATTCCGCTTTTAGGTATTCTGGGTCATTTACATTTATTGGCATAAAATATTAAATCTATTAAATTTTATAAGCTTGATGGGGAAAAGATTAGAAAAAAGTTTTTTTGAAAGGCGTGCGGACGTTGTCGCAAAAGACTTGATTGGGAAAATTCTTGTTAGAAAAGTTGGAAAGAAATTTCTTAAGGGCATGATTACAGAGGCTGAAGCTTATTTTGGTGAAAAAGATCCTGCTTCATGGGCGAGGTTCGGCAAAAGAAAAGATAATTTTTATATGTGGGGTAAACCAGGAACTGTTCTTATAAAAAATGTTCACAAACATTTGATGCTTAATTTTGTTACCGGAAAAATTGGAAATGCACAGGCCATTTTAGTTCGTGCAGTTCGACCTATTAATTTTGTGGGGCGCACTGGCGGGCCCGGGCTTTTGACTTCGAGGTTCTTAATCTTAAGAGAGTTTAATGGGAAAAGTATTTATTCTTGCAAAGATCTTTGGATTGAAGAAAATGAGGAACATTATAAAATAAAAAAAAGTGGCAGAATTGGAGTAAGAAATGATTTAAAAAAACACTTGAGGTTCTATGTTGAAGATGATGAAAAAAGAATTAATAAAAAGGATAACTGAGAAAAAAGAGTTTTCAGAACTGCCTGCTGAGGACGTTGAACGAGCTCTTGCACAATTTAATACTTTAGATTATTCGGATGAAGAAAAAATTAAATTAACGAGGGGGCTTTTGCAAAAGATTTATACCTCTTACATTAGCAGGCAACTGTTTTCTAAGAATGCTCTGAAAAAAGGATGGGCCTGGGTCTTGAAAAAACACCTTTCTTCAAGGGAGAGGTTTGAATTTTATCCAGAAATCTATGGGAGGATTTCCAGACTTTTGAAAACTAAGAACAAAGTTACGGTTGTTGATTTTGGCGCGGGCGTTAACGGATTTAGTTACAATTTTCTTGAAGCTGCTTTTTTGAAAGTAAATTATCTAGCAGTAGAGGCATTAGGGCAATTTGTAAGTTTGATGAACGAATACTTTAACAAGAATAAATTAAATGCAAAGGCGGTCCACATGAGCTTATTTAATTTGCATGAGCTAAAAAAATTGGTTGAAATTTTACGCGGGCCGAGAATTGCTTTTATGTTTAAAACGTTCTCTTCTTTAGAACTTTTTGAAAAAGATTATACGAAAAAATTCTTGCTTGAGTGTGCCTCTCTTTTTGATTTTTTTGTTTTGAGCAGTGCAACGAAAAGTTTGCATAAAAAGGAGAGTTTTAAGGCCAGTGGCAAATGGTTATGGAGGTTTATTGAAGATAACTTTAAAGTCATTGATGAGTTTGAATTTGGAGGAGAAAGATATTTTGCTTTTTCTAAAAAAGATTTATAACCTTTGAAGTTTTTTGATTTTTATGGCAGATGAAGACATAACATTACCTGAAGAAAAAAGTCAAAGGGACCCAAAATCCATCTTTGAAGAAAGTCGGGAACCTTCGGAAGAGGAAAAGAAAAAAGTCGAGCAGGAAAAAAAGTTTGAATTTAATGAGGTAGCCGGTCGTGAAGAGCGAGAAAAAGAAGAGGTAAAAGAACAAAAAAAAGGGGCGCTTTGGAGATGGGTGGTTGGAATTTTAATTTTAGCTTTAATTGTAGCGTTGTATTTATGGTTAATTAAATAATTAATCTTTCAAGTATTTTCTTTTTATAATTCCCACAAACTCGCTTGAATTTTTTCCTAAAATTGTTTTCAGATTTTTTTCGGGAGTGGAAAAAATCTTTTTTAATGTTTCAAATTTTTCTAAGAGTCTTTTTGCTTTTGTTGGTCCAATTCCCGGGAATCCTTCAAGAATAAACTGCAATTCCTCGTTGGGGGAGAGGTTCTTTTTCTTTGGATTTATTGAGGTTTCTTTTGTCTTTTTGTTTGCAATCAATTTTATGTACTGAGCTGTTTCTTCAGGACCCTTTGTGAAAATGATAGGGATATTATAATTAAGGGTTATTGAAAGTAAAAGTCCCTTTAGTGCATTTGGGTGCAAGGAGTTTTTTCCAGACAAGTCTCCTTCAACAATAAGAAGCTTTTTTTCATATTGGTTTAATTCTTTAAGTTGTGAAAAAATCCTTTTATCAAAAACAGATGCAAAAAAATCCGGTGCAGTCTTTCTTTCGATTGCAGTATCTTTCACAATATAATCTGCCACCTTTAATTCCTTAAATTCAACTGTTAAGTTTTGTCTTATTAATTCAGACGGAACAAGGGAATTTTTCTCACGAAAATCCACTTCAACGATCTCATTCGGCTTTTCCGAGGGAGCTTTTTCTTTTTGAAATATGTCATACATATTATTTGAAAAGGTCTTTTGTTTAAATTTTTTTATGTTTTTGAGTACTGTTAAAATAATTTCGACGACATCATTTGGCTGGATATTCGTTGTATCAATTACAAGATTATAGTTTGTCTTATCCATGAATGAAATCCCATATGCTTTTTTGAATCCTTCGTCAGTATCTCTTAGTCTCCTTTTTATTTGTTCCCTTGTTTCTTTTTCACTTTTTGGAATGGGTTCATCTGGGCGGTTTGTTTTTCTTATTCTCCCAACCGTGCTTTTTTCCTTCGCATGAAGGAAAATTTTGAAGGATTTTGGGATGAAGTAATAAGCAATCCAGGCTTCAATAACAAAGTCTTTTTCTGTTTTTCCTATTTCAATTGTCTTTTTGTCTGCTTCATAATGGATTCTTGAATCTGTTTTAGCGAGTTCCATCAATTTATTTATTGTAATCCCCATTTCTTTTGCAACCAAGCCGTGAATTTCACCCATAGATAAAAATGGGATTTTGAGCTTCTCTGAAATAATCCTCGCAGCAGTAGTTTTTCCAGAACCAGGCAATCCCGAGATTGTTATTTTAGTCATGTAAAATCAGAGAAAATTTTATTTAATAAAGATTTAGCGAATTTAAAATAATGTTTTTTGCTGAGGCTCTCTTTTGTATAAATTCCCATTGTTTAGATCTCTTTTTATTTTCTCAATTGAAGTTTTCATCTTTTTTTCACGAGAGCGTGAGGCGTAATATGCAAATTCATCTTTTGTTTTTTCTGTGATTAAGATTATTAATTTTCCTTTGGCAAGCCTTGCAGTTCTTCCTCTCCTCTGAATTGAACGAATTGCCGAAGAGACCGGTTCGTAGAAAATTACAGAATCCACTTCTGGAATGTCAAGACCTTCTTCAGCTATGGATGTTGCACATATAACATTTATTGTTCCTTCTGAAAATTCATCGATAATTATCTTTTGCTCCTTTTGGGAGAGCCCTTTTCCTTCTTTTTTTGCCTGTCCGACAAAAACTTTTGAATTAATCCCTGACAATTTGTTTATGTTCCTTGAGATTAAGTCGGCAGTTTCTCTAAATTGTGTGAAAATAATAATTTTTGGATTTGTTTTTTCCTTTTTCTCATCTCTTACAACTCTGATTATCTCTTCAACTTTTGGGTGCTCGAATCCTCTTTCAAGAAGGCTATTTGTTTTTTTGTAAAGAACAAAAAAATCTTCCCTTGCTGCAAGTTTTACAACCCCCCGTGATTTTCCTTTATTGGCTTCATCAAAAATCTTCTTTAGATATTTCTGAAAGCTTGCGAGTGTTTGGGTTTCTAGAAGGTCAAGTGCATGAGAAAGTTTTATTGCCTGGGCAACAAGAGAAACTGCATGGTAACTTGATGGTGCAGTTAAATTTCTTGAAATTTGATTGCCTAATTTTCTTTGCAGTTCAATTAAGTTTATTTTATTCGCAGGACCAAAAAGGAAATTTTTGAGTTTAAGTTCATCTACATATTCTTCATAAATCTTTTTTAGAATTTCTCTTAATTCAATTATCTCTTTTGGGAGTACAACAATTTTCTTATCAAACTCCAACTCCTGGAGATAACTCTTTACATCCGGGGAATCTCTTGTTCTTAATTCAACTTCCTCAATGAAGAGGTTTTTGCATATTTCTTTTATTTTACCCGAGTCACTTCCCGGGGAGGCTGTGAGCCCAATTAACCGTGGGTGAGTGGAATCTTCCATGTATTTTTTTGCAAGGTAGTTATAGTCATAATTTCTTACACACCTGTGGGCTTCATCCTCAATTAATAAGCACACTTCGTTTAAATTGTACAAATTTTTTTTGACATCATTTGCAACACATTGGGGGGTTGAGAAAATTATATCTGCCGTATCCCAAATTTTTTTCCTTTTTGTTGAGTTCACTGCGCCTGTGAAAAGCTCAAGAGAACCAAAGAGCTCGGGAAGGCTTTTTCTAAATGAATTTAAATGTTGTTCTGCCAAAGGTTTTGTGGGGGCAAGAAAAAGCACTTTTTCCCCAGGAAATTTTTTCATTCTCTCAATTGTGAGCATTAGCGCAATTAGCGTTTTTCCAAGGCCTGTTGGGAGGACTACTAAACAATTCTTTTTAGTGCAAGTTTCAAAAATCTCTTTCTGATATTTTCTTGGTGTTATATTCTGTAAAAATTCCATCTTCCTAAAAATAAGCTTTAAGTTATAAATGTGTTTGTGAATTTTTGAGTGGAGAAAACCCCCAATTTGGTTTTTTAGGCCTTAAAACGCCATCTTTTTACCTTTTTGTTTTTTTAACTGAAAACATTTAAAAATCTTTTGGTACCTCCACAGCGAGGGTGAAAACTTTATAAACCGACGGCAAATCATATTTTCATCTAACTAAATTAAACCCCCAATTACAAAATGCCTTTAACAAACAACTCAATTGTATCTCCTGTTTTTTATAGAAAGGGGATGGAGAAAGTTAACCACTGTGGTGCCAGTGCGGGCAGGATTGTCCTAAAGAAACTGAAGGGGATTGAATTTTCCGAACAAAAATTTTCTAAAAAGCTTATGAAACTTTATAATCAGAATAAGACTTCCGCAAAATTTGATGAATATTATGATGTTGAAAAAAACGGTGTAGACACTCTACACTGGGTAAATTTTGCAAAGTATTACAATCTTGGACTTTTTACAACAAACCATTCGGACATAAATACTGTTACAAAAATACTTGACCTCGGCGGCACAGTTGTATTGCATCGACCGTGGAAGAGGGGAGGGAGTTATGGGAACGATGATGGACATTATGTTGTACCCTATGGACATTTTAAAAAAGAAAAAATTATTTTACTTTTTGACCCGGGTCGACGCTATGTAGGCGAAAGAGTAAGGTTTCACAACGGGATACATCTTCTAGAGTCTTACAAAGATTTTAACAAAAATTGGAAATTTAAAGATTATCCAAAGAACAAGGAGATGCTTGTTTTTTATAAAAAACCGAAGCGGTTTAAAATTCCTTGCAAAGGAAGATATGTTGTGTGAATTAAATAACAAATGTTGCTAGTGCACCCAGAATTGAAACTATTGCTAAGAAAGTCCAGAGCGTTATATTTCCAAAGAAGATTTTTGCACCGTCCAAATCAAATAGGGGGATCATATTAAAAAATGCATATGTAAAGCTTATTTTTGAAAGGGCTTCTGCCCCGATTAAATAAAAAATTACACCGAAGATTATGCTTGCAACAATTCCGGATGCTGCAATCCATCCAATCTCTTCTTCTGAGACTTCATAAAAAGAGTATATTCCGTGTCTTTGAGCTGCTCTGTAAGTTTTCCCAGAAGCATCGAAGGTTAAACAAGCCATCCAATTTATAAGCCCAACAGACAGAAATTTTATTATTAAAGGGATGAAAATTCCCGCCAAGATTGGGTTTTTTGAATGCATGTGCTTTTTCACCCAAAACTGTTTCACTTCCCAAATTTTTATGTTTATGTCTAAATCAAGATAATATGCAATTACTTTTTTTGCTATAACATTTACGAGTATTGCTATAAAGACAAAGAGAGTTGTTGTCCAAAGAAGGTTCCAACTTTCAACAAGAGAAATCATTAACCCCAACACTATTGAGATTGTGATTATTGAAAAAAATTCTTTTCTTGTTAACATCCCTTTCTAAGTTCTCGATTTTTTATAAAGCTTATTAGATTAACAGAGAGATAAACTGCTCCTGAAAAGTATGGAAAACTATTTAAATAAAATTCTCTACAATTTTACCATGAGAGTAAAAAAAATAACAGAGGTTTTGGGAAAGAGAGTTTATACTGATCAGGGAGATTTCTTCGGACAAATTAAAGAAGCAAATTTGTTTGAGAATAAAGTCGACGGATGGAGAATTGAAGTTGCACCTCAACTAAGTTCTGTTCTTGGCGGTGCAAGGGGGGTTGTAATTCCTCACCAATTCGTAAAAGCAGTTAGTGACATCTTTATAATAAATAAAGCTGCACTTCCAAGCCAAGAAATGGACCTTGAAGAAGGTGCGGACATAATCTAAAATGTCAAATATACTTCAGGCATCATTGTTTACTAGTTTTTTGTATCCATTTTTGTTAATGTTTTTTATTATGTTTGCTCTTTTGCAGAAGTCTAAGTTGTTGGGAGACGGACAGGCTCAAATTAATGCATTTGTATCTTTGATTATTTCATTAATTTTTGTTTCGGTAGTTTATCCCGTTATTGTTGTGAATAATTTGATTTTATTTATGACCGTCGGAGTAATTGTAATTTTTGTTGGATTTGTTCTTTGGGGATTTATTAATAATGGAAATATTTCCTTTGGGAAAGACAGTAAAGTTCTGAAGCTTTTTGGAGTACTTGTTATAATTGCGTTAATCGTTGCAATTTTTTGGGCAACAGGTTCGTTCCCCGGACTTTGGACGTTTATACAAAATGTGTATAATTGGGCATTTGCATCAGGAACTGAAGGATTCTGGACGAACTTTTTGCTTGTTGTAATCGTTGTTGCAGCTGTTGTTGCTGTTTTGGTTGGTAAGGGAAAAGCTACTGGGGGTAGTACAAAACCGTAATTTTTTTGGCATTTATCAAATTTTCTCGTCAATAAGAAGTTTATTTTTTGGAGATTTTATTTATAGACCCTAAAAATTAAATTTAATGCCGAACAGAAATGTATATAAATAATATTTCTTTTTTCTTTGCATGATTGGAGGTTTAATTGCACTTGCTTCTTTTGGAATTGCCGGAGGAGGAAATATCGGAAATTTTCTATATCAATTGGAAAATGCGGGAGTCTTTAGTTATGTTTTACCTTTCCTTATGATTTTTGCAGTAGTCTATGCAATTTTATCTCACTCAAATTTTTTGGGAAACAATAATACTGTGGTTAATCTTATTGTTTCAATTGCAGTTGCATTAATGGCCTTACAGTTTCAATTTGTTTCTTATTTCTTTTCAGAAATATTTCCAAGGTTAGGTGTTGCCCTTTCTATAATTTTAACTTTCATGATTCTATTGGGGCTTTTTGTTCCGTGGGGCAATGGGCAGGGTTCAAATTGGACACGATGGTTCTTTGGGATTTTGGCAGGAATTGCCGGGGTGATTATTCTTGTCCAAAGTTTTTCAGATGCTTTTGGATGGAACGGAGATATCTTTGGGGGAGGTTCTTGGTATTGGGTTAGCCAATATTCAACAACAATAATAATCTGTGTTCTTGTCTTAGGGGTAATTATTGGGGTTCCACTAGCCAGTGCGAGGAGAAATAGAAGGAATCAGCAAAATAATCAAGGTGGACAGCATCATTAAATAATTTTTTATAAGATTAATTTTATTTAATTTGTCTTTTTGATTTTTCTTTGTTCGTTTTTTCAAAGGTGAAATCAAAGATTTCTCCAAATTATAAATTATTTTTTGTTCTTGTTTAATTTTTCAAAAGAATCTTCAACCATTTCAACTTCTTTTTTTACGGCTTCAATATTTTTCCCGAATGAACCAACTTTATCAAGAATTGCAATTTGCATCTTGTCAAATTGTTTTTCAATTCTTCTAAGCCTTTCATTCATGTCTTCTAAAGCGGGAGCCATAATTGCTCTAGCCTCTTTAAGTGTTTTCAAATCATCCTCAATCTTCTTTGTTTTTTCAGAGAAGACTTGTTCGGCTACTTCAATCATTGTTTCAGAATTCATTGAATAGTTCTGGTTTGGCGCATAGCCATTGTTTTCTGGTTGCTCATAATATTCTTCACTTCCTCCCTGGGCTTTGTCTGGGGAATAGTTTCCTTCTTCCTGGTATGAATAATTTGCATAATCTTGTGAGGAGTCTGGTGTAGGAGATGGAGCGTATGTTTCTTCGGCCGGTTGACCTGAAGGATTTGCACTTTCTTCTTCTTCATTTCCCATCATTGAAGGAGTCATGCCTTTTGTTGAGAAACTATCTTCTCCTGAAACTGCCTCTTTTATTTTTGATTGATTCATTGCATCATTTATTTCCATCGGTGAAATTCCTTCTTCTTTTAGTCTGTCTGTAATGTTCTTTTCTGAGAGACCTTTCTCTTTCATCTCTTTAATTCTCTCAAGGAGCGCCATTACTTTTTAATGTTTCTTTTACTTTTTAACTTTTCTAAGTCTTCTTTTGTTGCAAATTCCAATGGTTGAAACATCTTAGCCTGTTTTTTTAATATTTCAAGGTCATCTTTTTTTGCAAACTTTGAGAATTCTCCTGAGATTGTTTCCATAAAATCCTTTAATTTTTCAATTCCTCTTTTCATAATTTCAACTTCTTTTTTTAGTTCAATTATTTCCTCTTCGTATTTTTCGCGAAAGTCAATTAAATTTTGTCCAATTAAAATTAGTCTATCTTTTATTATCCTTTGTCTCTCCTCAAGATCCATCAGACTTGAATAATTTTGCTCTTGGGTTTCATCCTCTTCCATATACTAAATGGGGAAAGCTCACTTTAAATTTGTTTCTTTTGGTTGAAGTTTTTTTCACAAATTAATATAAACCATTTATTCTTTTTAATAGGATGGAATTTGAAAAAGGTGAGAAGGTATATTCTAGCAGAGTTGAAAGAGAGGGTGGCGAGGATATTTTATACTTTAATTTTAATGGAGCGAATTATCCTCCGAGTGTTTCCGGATATCCGGAAGTGATGGAAATGGCGGTTGATGCACTAATTGAGAACCCAAATGTTTCGAGGATGATCTTTGTGACGGACAAAAGTTATAATTATGGTTTTAATGAAACAAATTATCTTTTAGAAGTGGCCAGTCTTTATGTTTATTTTCTAAAGCAAGAGGAGATTCTTTCACACAAAAAACTTGTGAGTTTGAATGAGTCCTTTTTCTCAAAAAGATATAACGACTTGTTTTCTTTTTTATACTCTTTCAAGAAAGATCCGGTTGGGGCTTATTATACTCTTAAAAGAATTATTGTTGATGCAAAGATTTTTTTCCAGAGGTTGAATGAAGAGGAAAAAATTGATCAGGGGAATTACATAAGGCTCTTAGATAAAACTCTTGCAACTGTTGAAAAGATGAAGATAATTGTTGATGCACGACCTTATCTGACAAATTATTCTTTTGGTTCGAGAGAGATTTATTCAAAACTTTTTATTCCGGATATAATACCCAGTTTTACATTTACTAGGCTTGTGGCTGACATTCCAGAGGAGGCCCAAATTGTTGATCAGTATGAAGTATCGGTAGATGACTTTGATGTGAGTAATGTGACGATCTTAAAAAAGAAAAACGAGTCTAAACTTTACTACTATTTATCTCCTCCAGAATCTTTATTAACAGAAGAAGAGAATGTGCTTTTGAATCTTGCAAGGGGTGTGTTGATTGAACACCAACCAAAAGCCGAAGAGTTTACAGATGTTGAGAGAACGCGGAAAGTCTTCTTTAATATTTCAAAAGATTTGATAAGAGATTTGGCTGGAAGTAAAGGAATAAAATTGAATTACATTTCCCTTATGAAACTTTCGCAGGTTCTCGTGCGCCACACAATTGGTTTTGGCCTCGTTGAAGTGTTGTTGCAGGATAAAAATCTTCAGGATATTTCTCTTAATGCTCCAATCTCACAGACCCCAGTTTATGTGAGGCACAGCGAATATGATGAATGTGTAACAAATATTCTGCCAAGTCGTGAAGATGCAGATAGCTGGGCTGCAAAGTTTAGGATGGTTTCTGGCCGGCCTTTAGACGAAGCTAATCCTATATTAGATACTCAACTTGAAATTGCAAAGCTTCGTGCGAGAATTGCGATAATTCAGGATCCTTTAAGTCCGGATGGTCTTGCTTATTCAATAAGACGACACAGAGAAAATCCGTGGACGCTTCCTTTGTTCATTCAAAATAGGATGATTAATCCCCTTGGTGCGGGGTTGTTAAGTTTTTTAATTGATGGGGCTCGTACACTTTTAATTGCTGGAACAAGAAGTTCAGGTAAAACCTCTTTACTTGGAAGTCTTATGCTCGAAATAAATCCTAAGTCAAGAATTATAACTGTTGAGGATTCTCTTGAACTACCCATTGAAAGTTTAAGAAAATTAAATTTTGATATTCTAAGAATGAAAGTGCGTTCAGCCCTTTTGAAAACCGGAAATGAAGTTTCAGCTGATGATGGAATAAGAACTTCCCTTCGTTTGGGAGATTCTTCTTTAATTATTGGTGAAGTGCGTTCAGTTGAGGCAAAAGCACTTTATGAAGCAATGCGTGTCGGAGCTCTCGCGAATGTTGTAGCCGGCACAATTCACGGTGCTTCACCATACGGAGTTTTTGACAGGGTTGTAAATGATTTAGGGGTTCCAGCAACGAGCTTTAAAGCAACAGATATCATTGCTGTGGCTAACCCGATAAAATCTGCAGATGGTTTGCATTCATGGAGAAGATTATTGGAAATTTCCGAAGTGAAAAAGCATTGGAAGGAAGACCCTGTGCTAGAGAGGGGGTTTAGTGATTTGATGAAGTATGATGTTGAGAAAGATGAATTGGAAGCCTCTGATGCACTTATCAATGGAGAGAGTGAAGTCATCAAAGACATTGCTTCAAAAGTAAAAGGCTGGGCAGGAAATTGGGATGCAGTTTATGATAATATTCTTCTTCGCTCTAAGGTAAAAAATGAAATTGTTAAAGTTGCCAAATCTTCAGGTCATGAAGAAGTTCTTGAAGCTAAATTTAATGTTTTAGCAAATCACGTGTTCCACAGAATTTCAGATGAAGTAATCGAGGAACTTGGCCTACCTGTCGGAGATGTTGTTTTTCCTCGTTGGCAGGAATGGCTTAATAAAGAGATAAAGAATATTGAGTAATTGTATTTAGAAGGTTTTATTAATTATTTTTCTTTTGTTTTTAAAGAGGTGGATTATGTCAAAACCAACTGTAGATGAAATCTTAAAAAAGTACGGCGCTAAGATAGAAAATCAAATTAATTCAAATTCTGATGAAAAGTACAGCTCTTCTTATGAAACTTTTAAAGGGGAAATTGAGAGAGAATATTCTGGCTATGAAAAGTGGGCGAACAGCCTCGGAAACATAATAAAGTTAAAGCCGTCTAAAAAAGATGAAAAAAAGATTAGTAGGGCAATTGACTCAGCCCATCTTTCAATTGAACCCTGGCAGGCAATAAGTCTCTCTGTTGTTAGTTTTCTTCTGCTTTTTATGTTTGGTTTAATGATCTCTGTTGCAGTTGTTTTTTTTAACAATGGGGATATTGCAAGTTTTCCACTGCTATTTTTCTTCTTAATTGTGTTTAGTTCACTTTTTCTATTTTCTTTTTTGAACGGTTTTCCTGATAGAATTGCAAGGAAATGGAGACTTAAGGCGTCAAGCCAGATGGTGCCTGCAATACTTTATATCGTTGTTTATATGAGACACACTTCAAATTTGGAGCGAGCAATCCAATTTGCTTCGGAACATTTAGATTACCCTCTCTCTTTGGATTTTAAAAAAATATTTTATGATGTTGAGGTAGGGAAGTATTCAACAATAAAAGAAAGCCTGGACCATTATCTTGAAACATGGAGGGATTATTCTCCGGAGTTTATTGAAAGTTTTCATTTAATAGAATCCAGCCTTTTTGAACCCGACCAAGGAAGGAGAATCTCTACTCTAGAAAAAGCTCTTCAGGTAGTTTTAGATGGAGTCTATGAGAAAATGTTAAAGTTTAGTCATTCTGTTCGAAGTCCCTTGACGAATGTTTATATGCTGGGGGTAGTTCTACCAACATTAGGGTTGGCTTTAATTCCTCTTGCTTCAGCGATGGTGGGGGGCTTATTAACATACGTCCATGTCTTTCTTCTTTTCAATTTGATTGTTCCTTTTCTGGTTTATTATTTAACGGATAAAGTTTTGTCAATGAGGCCGGGGGGTTATGGGGAGACAAATTTACTAGAGAGAAATCCCCTTTATCCGAAATATAAAAGTAACACCCCTTACAGAAAAGCATTCTTAATAGCTTTCCCTCTTTTTGTTATAAGTCTTTTACCAATCATATTTCAATTCACCCCTGTTCCTGAGATGCTGGGCTTAGCTAAAGATTACACTTTTTCGCAGCTGGGGCTTTCTTTTTTGGGAAGTGGAAATTTCTTTGGTTTTGTCTCAACCTCTGCCGGAGTTAAGGGGCCTTTTGGAATGGGAGCTCTCTTGCTTGGGATGTTTTGTCCTGTCTCTATTGCAATTTTCTTTTCTATGGCTTACAAAGGTAAAACAAAAGAGCTTATTGTTGAAAGAAAAAAAACAAAGGAACTTGAAGCCGAGTTTAATAATTCTCTTTTCCAACTTGGGAATAGGTTGGGTAACGGCGTTCCTCCGGAGCTTGTATTCGGACGTGTTGCAGAATCTTCGACGGGCTTGCGTACAGGAGAATTTTTCCGTCGTGTTAATTATAATATACGCCAGATGGGGATGAGTGTTGAAGGAGCTATTTTTGACAAGCATCGGGGAGCATTGAGACTTTTTCCTTCAAATTTGATTGCAACTTCAATGAGGATTTTAGTTGAATCTTCGAAGAAAGGATTGAAAATTGCAGCGGTTAGCTTAATGAGCATTTCGGAATATGTTAAGAATCTTGATAAAATTACGACACGTCTGAAAGATTTGCTTGCTGAGATAATAAGCGATATGAAATCAAATATGACCTTTTTAGCTCCTTTACTTTCCGGGATTGTTATTGGGTTGGCTGCTATGATCACTTCAATTTTAGGAATGCTTCAACTAGGAAATTTAGCGAATGTGTCAAGTCTTGGCGGGACTCTTGCAAATCTCGTTGGGCCGAATGGAATTTTCCAGCAGAATAATATGATTCCCCCATACTTTTTACAAATCTCCATTGGCATTTATTTAATTGAAATAATATTCATCTTAACTTCAACGCTCGTGACAATTGATTCAGGGGAAGACCAACTTGAAAGGATAAACAAAATTGGCAGGAATTTGAAGAAAGGTATGGGGCTCTATTTTGTTGTCGCTCTTTTGAGTATCGTTGCTTTGAGTTTGTTAAGTATTTTTGTACTAGGAAATCTCCTGGGATAGTTTATTTTAGCTTTTAGCAATATTTATTAAATCGATTTTCTTTTGTTTTTTATGAAGAGGGGGAACCTTTTTTTTAACAAAAAAGGAATTGTTTCAGAGTATCTCCCATGGATATTAATCTCGATTGCAGTTTTAGTGATTTTGATGATTACAATTTATATTCTTCAGGGAAAAGGGACTGATGTTCTGGGTTCAATTAAAAATC
>JBJKQI010000011.1:0-22433 GCA_046705565.1 Candidatus Pacearchaeota archaeon
CTACTCTGATGGGAAAGAAAGTCGCTGTTTTTGGTGGAGACGGTTTTTGTGGATGGGCAACAAGTTTGCACTTATCCAAGCAAGGTTATGATGTCAGCATTATTGATAATTTAAGCAGAAGAAAAATAGATGAAGAACTTGGTGTCCAATCCCTTACGCCCATAAAGAGTATTGAAGAGAGATTATCTGCATGGAAGGATATAACGGGTAAAGAGATAAAATATTCTAATATAGATGTAGCAAAGGATTATGACGGGCTTCTTAATTTTATAAATACTGAAAAGCCTGATGCAATAGTTCATTTTGCAGAACAGCGTTCTGCACCTTACAGCATGAGGAGTCCAAAACACAAAAGATACACCGTTGATAATAATGTTAATGCAACACATAATACTCTTTGTGCTATTGTCGAATCTGGTCTGGATACCCATTTAGTGCATTTGGGAACTGCGGGGAACAATGGTTATGTTACAACGCCTATGGATATTCCGGAGGGTTATATTGATGTAAAAGTTCCAACAGATGAAGGAGATAAGGTTATGGAATTTCCTTGGCCTTTGCAGAGTCCAAGTGTTTACCATAATACAAAAGCTCTTGACTTTTTAATGTTCCAATTTTACGCAAAGAATGACAACGTCAGAATTACTGATTTAAGGCAGGGAATTGTTTGGGGAACACAAACCCCCGAGACAAAATTGGATGAAAGGCTGATAAATCGATTTGACTGGGAAGGGGATTATGGAACTGTTCTTAATAGATTTTTGATGCAGTCACAAGTAGGGCATCCATTAACAGTTCATGGGACAGGCGGACAAACGAGGGCATTCATAAATATAAAGGATACAACAAGATGTGTGGAGATGGCAATAAAAAATCCGCCTACACAAAGAGAAAAAGTCAAAGTCTTTAATCAAAATGCAGAATCTTTAAATGTAAAAAGTTTAGCTGAGAAAGTTAGGGATATGACCGGAGCCCAGATAAGATATTACGAGAACCCAAGAAAAGAGGCAAAAGAAAATAATCTGAGAGTTGCTACGAATAATTTTTTGAACCTTGGATGGGAGCCAATTTATCTTGATGATGGCCTTCTTGAAGAAGTAATCGATATCGCAGGCAAATATAAGAATAGATGTGACCCTTCAAAAATTCCTGCGACTTCAACATGGAGAAAAGACATGAAAGTGGATTTGGAAGGAAAGACTTCTTCTGATTAAGATTGATGTTTATAAATAATAATTTTTATAAATTCTTTTTGAGATAATTATTTATGAAAAATATAATCTTAACTTCTTTTATGGGCATTGGGGACACGATAAACATAATTCCATTAATTGAACTTTTAGGCAAGCAGGGGCATAATATATATGTTTTAGTTTACCTAAAGCCTGCACTAGAAATTCTAAACCTCAATCCCTATATAAAAAAATCCTTTCTTATCCCCAAAGAAAAGAATCCATTAAGCAATTTTACTTTTGCAAAGAAATTAAGACAAGAGATAAATCCAAAAGAAACTATTTTCGTTGCTACATGTTCGCATGGACCAAGAAGAGAGAAATTTATTTCAAAATTTTATGGCGCCGCAAAGGAAGTTTGGATAGAAAGAGTGCATAATAAATCTAACCTTGTCACAAATCTTTTACCATTCGAAAAAAATGCAAAGTGGGTTAGACCAAAGATTTATTTATCAGATGAAGAAGAAAAGTTCAAAGAGATTTACTTAAATGAGAAAGAGATATCAAAAAAAGATTATGTTGTGGCAATCCACCCTGGTTGCAATCCAGATCATCCGGAAAGAAGATTGCCTATGGAGGATTATGTGAGAATTGTGAAAAAGATTATTTCTAAAAATAAAAAAGTTTTCCTTTTTCTTGGACCTGGGGAAATTAACATGAAGTCTTTCTTTGAAGAGAGTTTAAAAGATTATTTAGAAAAGGAAGTGTTTTTTATATCAGAAAAGGATATAAGAAAATCAGCAGCCCTTATAGGAAGATGCAATGAATATCTAGGAAATGATAGTGCACTTATGCATATTGCCGAAGCGACAGGTGTAAAAAGAATACGGGCTTTTATTCTCATAGACTATCTTGGAAATGTTCCATTAGGTAAAATAGAAAATGCGATTTTTGACAAGGAGAAATTTATAGAGGGGCTTTAAGATAAATTTTTTCACAAATTACAATAATCTATTTAAATGATATTTTTTAATTAATAAAATGAGAGAAAGGATTAAAACTATTATTAATAATAAATTCAATAAGAATGTTTCTGCGTCAATTTTTCTTATTTATCACCTTTTATGGATTAATCCAAGGTTTTTGTTCAAAAAGTTTGGTTACCTAAATAAAACAAGATTTGATTTAGAAAGGCTCTTTGGTGTAAAATCGAATAAAAAAGTGAGGGTGGGGAAATTTTTATTTTATCCAGAAGGGGGATTCCTATTATATGAATCTTTTAATGATGAAATTTATAGACCATTACTTTCGTGCCAGAATGTATTAAACCTCGGGGGATTTATAGGGGATAGTGCAATTTACCTCAGTCAAGGTTGCAATAAAATTTATTCATTTGAGCCTGAAAAAGAAAAGTTTGAGACTATGGTAAAAAATATTTCGCTAAATCGGTTAAAACATAAGGTATTGCCTTATAATTATGCAGTAATCTCTTCAGATAAGAAAACTTTAGAAATAAATAAAGCGAATAATTTTGATGTCAGTGCATCGGTTACAAAGTATAATGTAAAAGCATTGGATTCAGAGGTCGTTAATTGTGTGTCAATAGGGGATGTTCTGAAATTAAATAACTTTGACGGTCTTGAATGTGACATTGAGGGTGCAGAATGGGAAATAATAGACTGGTTTATGAAAAACCCCAAAAAGTGGAATTTTGATAAATCAATTTTCGAATTGCACTTTAGTAGCAAAGATTATACAAGGGAAATTCAGATTCTTAAAAGATTTCTTTTATTCCTTAAATCAAAAGGGATGGTGTTTAGATTCTTTAGAGAGTCTCCAGAGAGGCCAGTGAAATTTGACGTGAAATTTAAGGATGGGAAGGATCATCTTGTGATTATGTTATATGCAAAGAGAGTTTCAGAAT
Organism: Candidatus Pacearchaeota archaeon; assembly: GCA_046705565.1. GTDB lineage: Archaea > Nanobdellota > Nanobdellia > Pacearchaeales > GW2011-AR1 > GW2011-AR1. The sequence continues at coordinate 3,097 of JBJKQI010000011.1, forward strand.
AAATTCACCTTTTTCCATTATCTTTAAAATCTCTTGTCACTCTAATAAGTGATGATTCCATATGTAACTTGCTTCATAGAAAATCAGGAGGGAAAATTTCTTTTACAGCTTCGAGATAATAATCCAAATATATTTTACCCCAATTGTTGGGGTCCGTTCGGGGGCTCTTTAGAAAAAGGGGAAACATTCAAAGATGCCTTAGTAAGAGAAATAAAAGAGGAGATAAGTGTAGATTTGTCAGGCAAAAAATTATCTTTTCTTTTTGATGTTGCTTCTCCTGAAAGGGTCGGGATAGCATTTCATGTGAAAACAAAGTTGAATCCGGAAGATATTATTTTGAATGAAGGTCAGGAAGCACGATTTTTCACGCCTGATGAGATCAAAGCAATTCCGGGAAAGGTTCCTCCAGAAATAGAAATTTTTAGAACAGGAAATTTTGTAATTAATTAATTCTTTTTCCGAATAAGTTCTTTTCTGTCTTTTCTTCTTACAACAAATAAACTTGCAAAGTAAACAAATCTTGAAATTATTGTTGCAAAGCAAGCTCCGAGAACGGTGTCTCAAGAAATTCAAAGAATTTTGTTTATAGAAGCAAAAGGCAAAAATTCTATTCTGGTTTTCTTTTCTTTTTTTTCTCCTGTGAAATTTTGGGAGAAAAAATAACCTTTTTTTACATCGTACTTTTCAATAAAACTCCTAAAAGACTTTGTTACCTTCGGGGACTGCAAATTTGTTTTTACCTCAATAGGAATTAATTTTTGATTTTTCTCAAGTACGAAATCAACTTCGGCATTCGATTTGGTGTTCCAGTATTTTAATTTGCCTCCGTGATACGAAAAACTGATGAAAACGAAATTCTCATAAATTGCTCCCATATCGGCTCTCTCTTTTGCAAAATTGTCTATGATTATATTCCTGAATCCGAGGTCAAAAAAATAAACTTTTGGGGTCTTGACTATCTCCGTTCTTTTATTCGTAAAGTAAGGTTGCACCTGTTTTAATATGAATGTTTTCTCCAAAACTTCAAGGTATCTTTTTAATTCAGCATATTTGAAACCGCTCAATTTAGAAAGCTCGTCGTAATTTATTATATTTCCCGTCTGAAGGGAAAGGGCTTTCATCAAATTCATCAATTTATAATTGTTGCTCAATTCCAAAATTTCTTTTATTTCTTTTAAGAGATAAGTGCTGAATATTCCGTTAAGAACTTTTATTTTTCTCTCTCTCCCGGTTTCTAAAACAACTTGGGGGTATCCCCCGTAAAGGAGATATTCGGATAAGTGTTTGTTAAGTCTCTCAAGAATAACTTCAGAAATTTTTTCTCCATCAAGATGCTTCTCCAAAACAGACTCTTTTGCGCGAATGAATTCTCTGAACGAAAAAGGAAAAAGCGTGAATACAAGGATTCTCCCGACGAGATACTTAAGGCTTTGGATGGATATCTCGGCTGCGCTTGAACCTGAGATTATTATTTTAGTCCAGTTTGTGTCATAAATGTATTTTAATTTTTTCCCGGAATCTTTTGAGTACTGCACTTCATCAATGAAAACAAGGTCATAGCCGTTTATGTGCTCTTCAATAAATGCATCGATGTCTGTTTCAAAGAGCCTTAGCATATTAACATCATCAAAACTTATTTTGTTTATTTTACCCTTTTGCTTTTTTAAAATCATCTCGCATAAAGTTGTTTTGCCACACCTTCTCGTCCCGACTATTGCCAAAATCTCTTTGTTTTTTATGTAACTTTCAATTTCCTTTTCCAAATCTCTTTCAATGTAATTTTCCATGTAATATAATTACCCTACTATTATTTAAACTTTTCTAATTATAGCAGGGATAATTTTTAACCTCTTTTTCTAAAGAAGACTTCTCTTGAAATCGTCATCATCCTGAGAACCGTGCCGTCGTCCTCGTAAAAATCGCCATCGGTTGCACGTGTCTTTCTCAATTTATCCGAGTACCTTTGTTTAATCTAATCCTTCTTATTAATTAATTCTTTTCGGTCTTGTCTTCTTACAATAAATAAACTTGCAAAGTAAGCGAACCTTGAAATTATCGTTGCAAAACATGCTCCAAGAACCGCGTCAAGCTGGCTAAACTGCAGTCCGTAAGTTATAAAAAAGAAATTTAAGACAATATTAAGCAATGTTGTTGCAATAAGAAGTTTTGCAATTATCCCAGTTTTCTTTCTTGAAATTAAATAATTATTATATAGCCCTAAAAGAGGAAGAATTAAAACGAGAACGCTAAAAAATTCTAATATTACAACCGAAGTTAAGTAAGCATCCCCGTAAGCAATTTTTATTGCTAACGTTGACAAAAAGTAAGTTAGTATTCCTGCACCAAGAGAAATGAGAATTGTAAAATTCCTCGCCTTTGCAAATATTCTTTCAAGCTTTTTTCCTTCCAGCCTTGAAAATATAGGAAAAAGTGCAAGAGCCGTAAATCCAATTATCCCTGATACGCTGCTGATAATGTTGAACGCTGCACTGTAATAAGAGATAAAGTCTGAGGTTACATAATGACCGAGCATTATTGTGTCGATATATCCAAAGAAAACTCCAGAGAGAAGAGTTGCAATTAGGGGATAAATAAATTTCTTTAAATTCCTAACTTCTTCCGAACCTAGTTCTTTAGACTTCGCGCTTAAGAAAGCTAGTTTTCTTTTTGAGACTATCCTTAAATAAACGACTCCAATAAGATAAGCAAGGCTCACAGATAAAAGTATAGTTGCAGTAGTGATGTCCTGGCTGGCATTTGTTTTAAGAATTAAAAATATTGCAAGCGGAACAAGAATAAGCCTAGCAATCTGAAATATTATCTCTTTTCTGTTTGGAAATTTAAAATTATTGCCAGACTGAAAAAGATTTTCAAAAAATCCTTCTAGACCAACTAAAAGATTATATATTGCTCCCACAACAAGAGCTAAGAAGATAGGTTTACTGTAATAATAATTTGCAATAAAATAGGCAGAGGCAAGAAGTAATATTGAAGTTGCTCCAAGTAACCAAAGTTTCCACTTAAATATTTTTTTGTAATAGCTTTTGGCTTTTTCTTTATCTCCCCTGCTCAGGGATTTTGATACAAACGCAATTAAAGCGGATCCTAAACCCAAATCAGAAAAAGCTCCAAACAAAACAATCGTAGAAAGTGCAAGGCTGTATAACCCAAACAAATCAGGAAGAAGCATCCTTGCGATAATTATTGTAAAAATTAAAGAGCCAACTTTCATAACAATGTTGGTTGTTAATTGATACGAAGAATTTTTTATCGCCTGACCTGTGTCACCTGTAAAATTTCTTTTTTTAAAACGATTAATCAACCCTTTCATATCATCCCCTTCAGACTTTATGAAATTTTCAGTCATTTTTTATTTTCTCAATTTGCTTTTTTAATTTCGGGATATCTTTTTTTATAATGTCAAAAATTACCTCCAAGTCAACTCCAAAATATCTGTGAGTTATTAAGTCCCTTGTTCCTGCAACCTTTTTCCATGGAATCTCTTTGTGTTTTTCTCTTAACTGGGGAGAAACATTTTTTACTGCCTCGCCGATTATTTCCAATTCTCTAACAATTGCACTTTTTCTTAATCTGTTCCTGTGCAAAGCTTCCAGAGTCAGACCTTTTGCAAATTTTTCAATTGCCTCTATGCTCTCTAACATATGTTCCAGAAAAACGAAATCCTCTTTCTCTTTCATATTATTTTAACTTCCTGATTTAAAATCCTCTCTTTAATTAAATGGTTAATGCCATTATAAGTTATGATGTCAACCTTTTTTTTGAGTTTCTTTGATATTTCGTCCTGCAGGTCAAAAAATTCAAAACCCTTTGTTTTATTGCTTGGCTCTATTAAAATATCAATATCTGAATTTTTTCTTTCTTCTCCTCTTGCGTAACTTCCAAAAATTCCCGCCTTTTTTATCTCTTTTCTTTTAAGAAGGGGGACAAGTTTCTTTTTGATTTTCTCAAACTCCCCAGATCTTTTTCTCTTAACGGCATAAAATTCTTTATCGGCTGCAAATTCTTTCAGTGTCAATTCTGTTTTAGAAAGATTTTTCCCCAGGTAAATTCTCTTCTTAGAAATTCTGCCCCCGTCCCTAATAGAAAGAACCCGATAATAATACCCTGCTCCATTCCTTTTTTTAATTTCTGTAAACGCCATAGCATTTGTACGGCTACAATGCTTATAAATGTTTGTACGGCTACATTTTAGATAATAAGTTAAAAATCTCCATCTAAAAGAATAAAATTAAACCAACAACAATTACAATTATCTGAAATAAATTTATCAAAATTGGTACTTCCCACTCATAAGCTTTATGCGTTGGTTTTACCTTTTGAAGAATTTTTATTGCAATGTGCTCCAGACCATAGATGCCTTCTTTAACTTCTATTGAACCATCTTTGTTCAGTTTTGCAAAACTTTCTTTTTTCAACTTTCCTCTTAACTTAAGGAAGAATTCAAGGATATAAGGTATAAAGAAAAATAACGCAATCTTCTCAACATTTCCGAGGATGGCAACTGCTCCAATCAATGCACCAACTGGGTAAGTTAAGGTGTCTCCCGGAAATACTTTTGCAGGGTATTTATTGAATAAATAAAATGCGACTAAAGAAGCCACCATGCATGCAATCACAACGGATAGCCACGGGCTTCCTGATAAAAATACTACAATTGAAAGAGCACCCAATATGAGAATTCCTTGGCTTGCTTCAAGCCCGTTATATCCTGCTAGAAAATTGAATGTTGAAGTTGTTCCAACAATTGCAATGGGGATTAACACTAAAGGATAAATTAAACCAAAATTGATTCCTAACATTGTTGAAGTTCCGGCTCCAAGGGCCATTAAAGGAATTGCCGCAAAGAATAATAAGCCAATTCTAAGTCTATTTGAAAGTCCTCTTTTCCATCCTAAAAGGTCATCAAAAATTCCAACAACCGCAGCAAAAAATAAAACGCAAAGAAGGCCCAGAATATTAATTAAATTTGTCTCAACTTCAAAAAAGAATGTTTTTAATGCAACATACAAAAAAACACCGACAATAAATCCAATTAAAACAGCTATTCCTCCTGATTCAGCAATATCCTCTTTCTTCGTTTTATGAACATCCCTTCCGACAAGTTTTTCTTTTTTTGCTCTTTTTATCCAAAGTGGAGTAACAAATAAGGTTATCAAAAAGGATATAAGGATTATTGGAACAAAGAGCACACCTAAAAACACGATCGTTTCCATTACTCTTTCAGGAAGCCTGTACTTTTAAATTTAATTAACTTCGGATATTAATTAACTAAAAAATAAAGGAGTAAGATATACTTCCATTAATGCTGCAATAATTAAAATTGCAATTGCTGCGCATAAAAGAATTATTGTGTTCTCAATTACGTGAAGAAATCTTTTATTATTTATTCCATTTCTTATCAAGCCAGTGCCAAGAATTCCCCCGGCTAATGCCGCTAAAAAGTAAGCGGTTATCTCTGGGAGTCCATGAATCATGTATCTCAAGAGCCCCATCGGAATGTCAGCAATCTGAAACTTTGTGAAAACCCCGACGGCACTTGCAATTACCGTTGCATTCCATGCTAAAACAAATATTGCACCTGCCCCGAAGATAAGTGAAAACAAAAGTGTGAACACTAAAACGTAAAGATTATTTGTTAATATGCTCGCAAATTGTGATCCGGATGTTGCAGCTCCCGTTGGTCCGACAAATGTTCCGGTTGAGTATTGGTTTACGCATGCAGTTATTTGTCCTGGTGAGTTTATTGAGCAGTATGTTTGTATTTGTGCATTCAGTAAATTAGAGTCGTGTAAAACTAAAAGCCAAAATGAAAATGCAATTACAAATCCTAAAAATAACCAAACGAGTGAAAGAATCACATCTTTATGCACACTCCAAATTCTTTTTATTCCTCCCCCAATATATTCATCTTCCCGCTCTTCCTGCCTTATTATATAATACATAAAAGGCAGCGAAAACATTGTACAAAAAGCTACAACAATAAGCCCAGAATACTTTATCAAAACGGGGTCTCCTGAAAAAAATAATTTTGTTAATAACAAAGAGAGTGAAGCATATATTATCCCAATAAAAATCATTTTCCAGGGACCTTTTTCAGCTCTTTTTGGATTTATCAAAGATTCAAGCATAAAAGAAAGAGTCTAAATGATTTTTTAAAGGTTCTTGAAAATTAAGCTTGAGATTCAATTGTGTTCATGCCCCTCGTGGGAGTGTTCATGTTCATGAGACTCTTCGTGCTCTTTCATCGTATTTGTAATTTCTTCATCAATTCTCTGAAGCTCATTTTCAAGTTCCATCTTCATTGAATTGAGCTTTTTAACTTGCTCAGAAATTAATTCTCTGGTTTCAGGGATTGTTTTTTTTACAAAGTTTCCGCCGCCAATGTCAACAGTTAGTTCCTCAGATAAAACTTTTGATTTTACGAAAATTCCCTTTCCCATTGGAGAGAGTATCTCTTCACCTTCCTTTATTTCTTCAAGCCCCAAACTTATTTTTTGTAAATCCAGTGTTGCAGATTCCACTGCTCCAAGCTGTTCATTTATTTGCATAATCTGTGTTTCGTAAACCCTAAATTTTTCAGTTAATTCTTCTTCGTTCATGATTCCTCTAAATAAATTTGTTTTTTAAGTGTTGTGCTTAAACGACGTCCATATACTTTCTCAATATGCTTGAGAAAATTATTGAAGTCAAAAGGTAGAATATAAACCATCCCATAAATCCTAAAAACACAGGGTTTCCTGCTGCGATGAAGTAATCATTAAACCATCTGAAAAATAGTATAAAAGGAATTCCGGTATAAGCAAATGCCCTCATAGAAAGCTTCATTGTTTTTGGAATAAATTCGAGTTGTTTCTTCTGAAGCTCCATCATTTTTTCAGGATTGTCTCTGAACTTTTTCATTTCTTCTTGGAGTATCTTTTGTTCTTTTTTCATCTCTTTCAAAGTTTTTTGGTCTGTTGCATACTTCTGAATTATCGTCGTTAAAATTGTAATTATAAATACAACGATCAGCATTCCAACAGTTAAATTCCAATTAAGAAGAAAACCTGCTGTGGGGTCTAAAACTGCGTGAATAGAACCCGAGAGCCATGGAAGTTGATTCCAGAATGCCGCAAGTAAAAGCGACAATACCATAATAATCATAATTATCTTGAAACTTCCTTTTTTGTCTGACATTTTAATCTCCGTTGGTTATAATCACAAAACAAAAAACAGTTTTTAAATTGTTTGATTGTTTTATTTCCTTCCAAGAATTGCTCTAAATATTGCCATTGCAATGAATCCTGCCCCTATACCAAAAAGGGTGTAAGAAACGATATCCCCAACGAGAAATCCAACTCCGACTCCAATAAGAATTAATCCAACAAAAGCAATCCCCCCGGATTCGTAACCTTTGTCATCACCTTTTTTCTTTGTCATGACTTTTAGAATTGGTTAAAGTTTTTATATTTATTGTCCGCCCATGAACTTTCTCATTGCTGGATTCATATCTGTCATATGCTGCTGAGCAATTGACTGGTAGAACTGGAACATAATCATGATTACCAAAAGTATTGCTGTGCCTGAAACAAGAGCCCCAAATAAATCCGTAAACGCAGCGAGCAATCCAATAGCCATTCCACCCATTACAGTTAGGGGCATTACATATCTGTCTAAAATTGATTCTAAAATTCTTATATCCTGTCTAAATCCTGCAACCTGAAGTCCCGAGGCTGCAATATTTTTTGCCTGGGATTTTGCATCCATCGAAGAAGATTTCACCCAGAAAATACTAAAGATCGTACAAAGAATCACAAATGCAACTATGTGTACTGCTCCCTGTATCAAGTATTGAGGAAGAAGGCCCCCTTTTATTGCAAGATCCAAAATATCTGTGCTTCCGAGCCAGAATGAAAGTCCGCTGACTGCCTGTCCATTAACAAAATGCCCTAAAAAGGTTGCGTGTCCAAGCCAGTTTTCTAAAAGACCTCCAAATAACTGTAGGTTCGCAATCAATGCAGCTGCTAAAATAACAGGAATAACATTTGAGTAAAAAAATGAAAGTGGCCAGTTAACCCCGTATCCTCTTATTTTTCCGTATGAAAGAGGAATATCAACTTTAAGAGACTGAGCCCATACAACTGCTAAGAAAATGAGAACTGTAACAATTATTGCAGCGCCTGCAGAGAAAAATGTTGTCATGTCTCTGTTTATTATTGATTGCACCAAAACCAAAACTTTTCCTGAACAGGCAGTGTTTGCAAAATCAACTAAACAGTTTGCTCCCTGCTGGTCAACAAATTGGAATGCACTTGTTATTAATCTCCATGAAACTCCGGCACCAATGAAAAGGCTTACCCCAGAACCGAATCCCCACTTAGTTGACAATTCATCCATATAATAAATTGCAAGTCCTCCGAGGATAAGCTGGAATATTACAATCCACGTATATCCAGGCTCTGCCTGAAGACCATTCATTAAAACATAAACGAATGCTTCAAAGATAATAAAAAAGAAGACAAGTATCTTTTGCAGTCCCTGAAAAAATTTCTTTCCCTCGACGGTGTTCGTATCTATATTAACAATTCCCGCTCCGGTTAAAAGTTGCAAAATAATTGAAGCCATTACGATAGGACCGATTCCGAGAGAAATTATTGAACCAAAATCAGTTCCAAGAATAATTGCGAGATATTGAAATCTAGAAAGAGCACTCGAAGCAAGACCATAAAGGGAGATATTTGCAAGAATAAAAAATGCAGCAAGGATAACTAAAGTCCACTTTAGCTTAGTGTTAAAACTAAGGTTCTTTTCTTCGGGGTGAACTACCTCCGGAATGAATGAAAAAATTCCTTTTAGGCTCATTTCTATTGAAAATAAAAGTAGTTTTTAAAGATTAGTATTCGCTTCAAAAACAATGCCAATTTACTCTTTTTTCTCTTTGTTTCTCTCGTGTTTTGGGTTCACAACTTTTGGAGTCTCAATAACTTTAATCTCTTTAACAGTCACTGTTCCTCCTGCAGCTTCAATTTTTTCACGAGCGGAAGAAGAAATTTCAAAGCAAACAATGTTGAGTTTGTTTTTTACGTCGCCCTTTCCAAGAATCTTATACTCTTTTAATTTGACGTTCCATGAATCTCCCTTCTTAGTTCCGTATTTTTGAATGTGAAGTTCGATATCTCCCACATTAATTCTTTTTCTTGTATCTCTCTTTGTGCCGCGTGAAGTTATTCCTTGCTTCCCGAAGTAATTGTTCCCGTAGAGTTTGTTTACTAAAGTCTTTTTATGGTCGGCCCTTTTTCCTGTTCCGCTCATTCCGATTCCGCCTTTGTTTCCAGATTTTCTTTTATTCTTTCTTGCACCGCTGCCTGAAGTTCCCATTCCTCGCCCGTGACTTCTCGACGCTTTAGATCTTTTCTTTAATTTCATTATAACATCCTCTCAACTAGTTTATTTATTTCTTTGTTCTCTCCCAAAATTCCTTTTGGATAATGAAGTTTAGTCTCAGCTCCGCCTCTTGGGGGGGCAAGTCTGAAAAATGGTTTAAGTTTTCCGTCTGTGTCTTTCTTTCCTCTTTTCTCGACGAGAGACTTGTAAGTTTCATCATTTATTTCTCCGTAAGAAACAAAATTTCTTACTTTCTTTAACATTCCAAGATTAATTGGTGTTGATTCAATGACCACGCATGCATATTTTCTTCTAAGTCTCATTCTGTGAAGAGCTTCTTTTATATCACTTTTAATTCCTATTTGTCCTTTTACTCGTATTACCGCAATTTTTCCTTTCATTTTCTATTAGTTTCCTCCAACGCCATCATTACAGCTTTAATTAAATTAAAAGTAGTTCTTACTTTTCCTTCTGTTTTTGAATAAACATCTTTTATTCCCGCTAATTTTAAAACTTTCTTAAGCTCATTAGCAACAACAAGTCCGGTTCCTTGGGGAGCAGGAATCAAAGTTATTCTCACACTTCCGGATTTTCCGTGAACTTCAAATGGGACTGTGTGAGGGTCTCCGCAGTTACAGTCAAAAGCAGAGCAGTCTCTTTTTATTTTTATTAAATTCAATTTTGCTTTTCTTGTTGCTTTATCTCTTGCGGGTAGAGTTTCTCCTGCTTTTCCAACACCCCAGCCAATGTGTCCGTTTTCATCTCCGACAACGGCCATAGCTGAAAAAGTTAGGACTCCTCCTTCTTGAGTAATTCTTTGAGTTTGTCTCCATGCTCTTCTTTTTCCGCCGCCAAATTTACCTTTGGCTTGCCCCATTGCAATAAGATCTGTTTTTACTCCGGGAATCAAAAGGTCGACAATCTCATCTTCAAGGATTTTTTTGTTGTCATCAAGAATTTCATCAATTTTTCTTATTTTCCCATTTTTAACGTCTTTACCTAGCTGGGTCTTTGGTACCCATGCAGCCAAGTGAGCTTCATGCTCTTCTGTTTTTCTGTCTTTTCTTTCTCTTCTTCCGGAAATTTTTTCTGTCTTTTCTTCTTTCTCTTCAGTTTCTCCGTTGGTGTCTTCTTCATTTCCTTCCAAAAGTTCTTCGGAAACCTTTTTATCATCTGCAAATTTTTTCTTTCCTTCTTCTGACACTGTTCCATAAACTTTAGCTGTTTTTTCAATTGCTTTCATTTCTTCTTTTTCCTTTGTTTTATTTTTTTCTGCCATTTTATAATTTGTTTATTTTACTTTTAACCTCCGTAACTGTTTTTGAAATGTCCTCTTTTGTACTTTTACCAAGGAGTCTTTCTTCTTCCGGGAATTTATCCTCATCACAGGCAACTTCAACACCTGCGTCAATTAGTCCTTTTATGAACGCAAATATCCTGGTTTTGGGAATTACTCTTTGCATTCCAAGGTCAACTATTGGGATTTCGAGTTTATCTTTTAATATTTTTTTCCCAACGAAGTATCCTGTGAGGTAATTTGCAGGGACTGATTTTAAACTTCCTCTTAGCTTTTCAGGCCATCCATTTTTTAATAAAACTTTTGATGTTACTCCGAATATGATATTATCTTGGGCGGACACGCTTGTTACGTACTGAACAACTGAATATTTATTTGTCCTTCTAAATACCAATCTTGGTCTCTCGCTCTTCAGGAGTTTCATTCTTATTAAATAGTCTGTCTTATGTTCTTTTTTCCTTCTCTTCAATGTTTTCATTTTTTCATGTCCTCAATATTTAATTTCAAATTTGCTTTACTTTTGAATGCTTTGTTTTTTATTTGTTTCCTTATCTCTTTTGCTTCTTCCCTTGAAAGGGTGCCTTCTTTCTTTAAAGTTTTAACGTGTGTTCTTAACTTTCTTGTGAGTTTCACATATTCTTCTTTTCTCTTCTTGACTTTTTTTCTTACTTTCCCAGTTCCTCTCTTATTTCTCCTCTTAATATTTGTTTTTCTCCCTTTTACCGGCTTTATTATTATCGCTCCGGCAACAACTAAATCTCTTATATCCTGTTTTGTTATTGCTTCTTTGATTTCTTCAAGTCTTGCGTGGACAAATTTTATCCTGTCCTTTCCGACGTTCAATGCCTTTGCTGCAAGTTCCTTTTTCTTTATTATCATTCTTTCTTCTCCTTACTTTCTTCTTTTTTAGTTTCAGTTTTCTTTTCTTCTTTCTTCTTGTTTTCTATCTTCAAAGTTTTTTCATACTTCTTCAAGAATGCTTCCGGGTTAAAGTTTGAAAATTTAATCTTCTTTTCTTTTGCCTTTTTTGCAATCTCAATTTTGCTTTTCTTCCCGACCCTTCCAAGAACAAATGTATTAGCCTTTGAAGTTTCAAGCTCTTTCAGACTTTTAATTGTAATAACTTTTTCACTTTCCTTTTGTGTTGAATATCCTATCTTTACTTTTGGTTGGTGTCCTTTTTTCCCTTCACGAATCTTATTATGCCTTCCTGTTTGATTTCTCCATTTAGCTTTTTTACCTCTACCTTTACCAAACTTCCCGAATCTTTTTGCGTCTGTTCTTAAAAAAGTGACCATTTTATATTTTCTTTCCGTCCTTTTCGATTATGTATATTCCATCCTGGAAAACTCTTTTGTCTCTTCCCTTTATCCTTGTTGCAGTCTCAAAGTTAGCTGATGCCTGTCCGGCTAGTTCTTTGTCAGATGATCTTACCGTTATGATCTCTTTTTTTATCTCAACATCAACACCTTCTGGCATCATGACTGTTCTGTCGACTTTTTCACCCAAAAAATTCTTTATTGAGATCTTCCTTCCTTCCTGTTTTACTGTAAACGGAAAGTGTCCAAAACAAATCTTAAGGATATATTCAAATTTTTTTGTAACTCCTTTAATCATATTTTTTATATGTGAGGCAGTTGTATTCATAACTTTCTTTTCCTTTTTTGTTGCGTTTGCGTGGGACAATTCAATTTCTTTTCCATTTTCAGTAACTGCGAGGTTTACTTTTCCGAGGTTAAGTTTTCTTTTTACTTCTCCCTCCGGCCCTTTAATTTCAAGAGTTTCATCTTTAAATGAAACTGTTACTCCTTCAGGAACTTCAATTTTCTTTGATAACGGTTTTTTCATTAGTAAAAGTAAGCTATCAAGCTTCCTCCAGTTTTTTCTTCATCAGCTTCTTCGTGTGTCACAAGCCCTTTGTTTGTTGAGATAACCAAAGTTCCAAGATTTCTCGATGGGAGGTATCTTCTTCTGTACATTTCAACCTGCGTTTTCTTACAACTGAATCTTGGTTTTATTGCTTTGCATTCAGTGAAGTCGCCGAGCGTAATTTCAAGGGATTTGTCTTTTGGATCAATTTTATATTTTTTAACAGCGCCTTTTTGTTTCATTATTTTCAAAATCTCAATTAACATATTTGAAATTATTTTTACTCTAATAACTTCTTTTTTCGCTTTCTTAGCGTTTCTCATCATGTTTAGTGCATCTGCAACTACGTCGTGTGCCATTTTATGAATATTTTTTAAACCCAATTTCTTCAGCCATTTCCCTGAAGCAGTGTCTGCATAAGTGAAGTCCGTACGAATTTATATGGGCTCCAAACCTTCCGCATTTTTCACACTTTTGCACAGCAATTCCAATTTTTCTTTCTTTTGGTTTGTTGTGCTTCAAAAACTTGGCTTTCAAAGCAGGTTTTGCATTTAATTGTTTGAGTATTTTGTGCCAATCACTTGCTGTCATTATCTGAACCTCGTCTGGAATTTTTCTTCCATAAATTTAATTATTTCTTCCGGTTTTATTGTTTGTCTCTTCGGTATTTTTGCTCCTTTGATTTTTTTGAGCCTTACCCTTCTCCCTGTTCTCTTGAAGACAACAGTCACATCAAGACCCATAATTCCAATGTCTCTCTGGTACTCCATCCCCGGAATTTCAATGTATTCTTTTACTCCAAATGAAAAATTGTTTTCACTTATCTGTTTTTTTCTTAAAACATTCTCAACTGCTGAAAGCATTCTCTTCAAAGTTTCTTCGGCCTCTTCCCTTAAAGTTATTGTTGTTCCAATCTCAAGGCCGGGTCTAACTCCCCAGGATGGTATTCTTTTTCTTGAAGTCATTTTGGCAGGCTTTTTTCCGGTGATTATCTCTAAGAGTTTGTGCCCTTTAGCTAAGTACTCTCCAGTTCCACCGACGCTGAGTACAACTTTCTCTATCTTTATTTCTCTCATCTTATTTTTTTCTTTTTCAGGTTTCATTTTAATTTAATACCATTATCTGTTTAATTAATGCTCTGAACTTTTTGTCTTTAGAGTCTACTTCAACCATCTTTTGTTCTTCGTCAACTTTAATTATTGTTCCTTTTGTTCCGGCGTGCTTCCCTCCGATGACTAATACTTCTGACTTTTCGTGTATTGGAAGTGTTTTTACGATCTTTTTTTTCTCAAGATCAACAACCACCGAATCTCCAGGAGAGCATTTTATATCTGTAATATAGTTTCTTCCATCTGAGAGATTAACCTGAGTTTTTTTGCCTTTTAATGTTGTTTTTCTGATAACTTTCGATACTTTTTCTTTTGAATCTTTCTCGGAAATTTCTTCAATGTCATACTTTCCCTTTTCTGAAAGGATAATTCTGTAATTTTTCTTTGTCGGAATAATTGTCAAAACGTCATATAATTCCAATGATTTTTTTTCGTCGTTAACTGGCTTGCCTGAGATCAAAAGGTCCTTTCTATGGATTGCTTTTTTGACTTCTTTTCTTGTTCTTGAAATTTTCATTAAATCTCTAAGCACAACTAAGATTGGAATTCCTTTTGAAGTGCTTTTCACAACGAAGGTTGTTCCTTTCCTTGCTATCGGCCAGTTTTTTGGCACGATTTCCCTTTTCATGTGTCTTCTCATTCTTTCTTCTCCTTACTTTCTTCTTTTTTAGTTTCAGTCTTCTTTATAGTTTCCTTTGATTGAACAGTTTTAAGCTTTTTGAATCTCTTTTTGTCGTCAGTGTTAAGTTCAGTTATCTGCAAATTGGATGCGCGAATTGGAACGTCGATCATTGAACCATCTTGTTTTTTCTTTTGAACGCCTTCAATATAAACTTTTAGCATCGAAATATTTACTTTGTTTACTTTTCCTGTTTTACCTTTGAACTTTCCTTTCATGACTTTAACTGTGTCGCCTTTTCTCAAGACAACATTTCTTGCCTTGTATTTTGCTCTCAATATTTTTGAAAGGTTGGCGCTTAAGAGTTTCTTCTTTCTATGCAACGGAGCTTTCGCTTTGTATTTTCTTTGTTTCTTGGGGTTTTTACTTCCCAACCATTTTTTACTGAATGTTTTCATTTTAATATGATGCTGAGGCGATTTTAGCCACTTGTGGCCAACGCTCTATAATCTCCTTTGCAACCGGACCTTTAATTTGTGTTCCTTTCGGATTTCCCTTTTCATCTTTTAGCAACGCGACAGCATTGTCTTCAAAGGCAATTCTCTCTCCATTAAGTCTTCTAAAAGATTTTTTTTGTCTTATTATTACAGCGTCGAAAACTTTGCCTTTCATATCCGGGTTTCCGGACTTAACCGAAACTTTCACCCAGTCAGCTAATTTTGCACATTGTTGTTTTCCTTTCTTTCCTTTTCCTCTTTTGACACCTACTAGCTTAACGAATTTAGCTCCGCTATTGTCGGCAGCAATCATTCTTGTTCCAATGTTACATCCTGCGGTCGTTCTTGCACTTATTGCTTTCATTTTTTATTTTCCTCCGAGGGGTTAACTTTTTCTAAATATGCAAAGTGAATTATCTTTGAAAGGGGCCTGCATTCTTTTATTCTAACAAAATCCCCGACGTTAACATCTTTTTCCATACATCTCGGGAGTCTTGCATGCATTTTGGATTTTGTTCTTGCATACCTTTCATATTTTTTTATGTAAACCATTCTTTCAAATGAAATTGTTATTCTCTTGTCGTGCTTTGCAGTTACAAAGCCTTTGAAAGTCCTTCCCCTAAGTTTAAGGTTACCGTGAACGGGACAGTCTTTGTCGTGGCACACTTCACTAATTTGAACTTCTTTTTTGTTCTTCTCTGTTGTCTTTATTTTTTTCTTTGCCATTATTCTATTGAGTTTTCATCAAAGCCGAGTTTGACGAGTATTGGTTTTATTTTTTTTGAGTGTTCGCCCTGAAGCTCAATTACCTTGTCCTTTACGGTGCCACCGCAGGCAAGCGAATTTTTGAGTTCTTTTGCGATTTGTTTTACATCTATTGTGTTGTCGAAACCTGAAACAAGGGTGACAATTTTTCCGTATCTTTTTTTGTCGTTTGTTACCCTTATTCTCTGCGAGCTTTTTTGTATCTTGTCACAAATACAAGCCGGTTTAGGCAAGCCACATTTTGGACATATCTCCATTAGTTTGTTTTCTCCTCCATAGTCAATAGTCTTGCTATTGTTCGTTTTATTTCTTTAGTCTTAAGACTTCCTCCCTGTGAAGCCTTTGCTTTTGCTTTCATAAGCTCAAGTTTCAATTCTTTGAGTTTCTTTTCCCTGTCTCCCTTGCTCATAGTTTTTATCTCTTTTGTCTTTAATATTGCCATTTAATCTTTATCTCCATTTTTCGTTTTTTTAACTTTTCTTTTTCCTGAGTTTTTTTCAAGTTTCTCAGAGTTTTCTTTTAATTTTTCAATTAATTTTTCATCAACATTTACACGATCTTTTAACACCGCAGAGGGTCCAAGGATACTTACCTTCACTCCAACAACTCCCGGTTTTGTGAACGCAATTGATTTTGCTTTGTCAACAACCTTTGAAGAGTCTCCCGTTTTCTTCAAATATCCCTGAGCGAATCTCCAGGACTTTGCCCTTGCACTAGGAAGTTTTCCAGTTAATCTTATCTCTGTTCCAAGTGCTCCTGCCTTCATTATTCTCTGAAGTGCTCTGTATGCAAGAACTTTGAACTTTAATGCCCCAAATCTTTCAAGACCCAAAGCCAAGTCGTCAGCGATAAGCTGTGCGTCCAAGTCTGGGTTTTTTATTTCATCAATTTCAATATGGGGGTTTTCAAGCTTGAATCTTTTTCTTACCATCTCAGTAAGTTCACCAATTTTCTCTCCTCCACGACCAATTATTAATCCTGGTTTGCTTGTTGAAATTATTATTCTTTCCCCAATTGGAGCATACTCAATTTTAACTTTTGAAACTTTTCCTTTTCCAATTTCATTTTTGATTTCTTCCCTGAGGGCAAACTCTTCTTTCTTGAATTTTACTATATTTTTTTCTTCCATTTTATTTCTTCAATTTTTTATCCTTTACAGTTTTATTTTTTGACTTTTTATTAATTAATTTCTTTTCCTTTGCGATAATCTTTATGTGTGTTCTTTTTCTTGTTCTTCCGCCTGAAGCCCATACGCCTGATCCTTTATTTGCAACAGCCTCTGAGATAATGGGATCTTCAACGTCGTGATTGTTCGCGTTTCCCCGGAGACTTTTCAACAGGACAATAAATTCTTTTGAAGCGTTAACAGGAAACTTTCCCGACATTATTTTTCCTTTCCTGTGGGCGTATTCCCCTTTCATCGGAATTGCTCTTTTTAATCTTGTGACTTCTTCAAGCTCTTTTATTGCATTTTCTATTCTTTTTCCGACAATGAATTTACAAATTGAGATTGCAACCTTTGTTGAGACTGTTACGTTATCCGCTTTAACAAAAACTTCTTCTTTTTTAGTTTTCTTTTCAAGCTTTTTCTTTTCCTTTTTTACTTCGGTTTTCTTGGTTTCTTCTTTGGGCTTCTCGTCTTTAACGTCGTTACTTTGAATTGGGGCATTAGCTATATTCTCTTTCATCTTGTTTTTTGTCGCTGGTGACGTCTGCCTCTTTTGTTCAGACTTTCCCATTGGTTTTTCGGTGTTTACGCTCGCCATTTTATTTCCTTATTAATTATTTCCTTTCAGGACCCTTCTTTTTACCTGTCTTTTCGTCCTTTGAGTGTTTCGCTTTTGTTCTGGACATTGCAAATTCCCCCAGTTTGTGCCCAAGCATCTCGAACATTATTTCAACTGGGACAAATTCTTTTCCATTGTAAATATTTATTTTAAGTCCAACCATGCCGGGCAAAATAACAATGTCTCTTGAGTGGGTTCTAATTTGTTTTTTCTTTGATTTTATTCTTGCCATAAAATTTTCATGTTTTTGAAAATTTCTCAAAACATTTCTTTTCCTGTTTGAAGGAAGAAGTTTTGCAAATTCACGAACATCAAGAGTTTGCAACTCTTCAAGAGTCTTTCCTCTAAACATTAGTTCTTTTTTCTTCACTTCAATTATTGAATTGTCTTCTGCCATTTTATTTTTATTAATTATTATTTCCTTTTTCCTGTTCTTCTTGGTCTAAGGAGTCCAACCTTTGCTCCTGGTGGAGCGTTTCTCTTAGCAATCTTACTCTTGGGGTTCTTTCCTCTACCTGAACCGAAGGGGTGATCAATTGCATTAACCTTCAGGGCTGAAGTTCTTGGCCAAAGTTTACTTTTAGTTTTTTTAATATAATGTTTTTTACCTGCTTTCAAAATTGGTTTAGCAAGTCTTCCGTCGCCGGCGATAACTCCAATGACGGCACGAGAGAGAGGATTAAACTTTTTTTCTTTCTTTGAAGGCATCAAAACAACGACTTCTTTTTCGCCAATTCTTGAGACTGTAGCATAAGTTCCCGCGCTCTTAATATACTTTCCGCCGTCTCCGGGCCTTGATTCAATTGAGTATATCTTTGTTTTTGAGGGAATATCTTTTAGTTTCAAGATATTTCCTTCTTTAACTTGTCCATTTTCAAAAAATACTTTTTCTCCTTCAATCATGTTTTTGAAAGCAGGCACATAAAATATCCCATCGCTGTATTTTATTTTTGCAATTGGACAGGTGTGGGCTCCTGAGTCAACTAATTTTAATATCTTTCCTTCACCGACAAGGCTTTTCGGAATCTTTAGCTTGTATCTGAAAACAGTCTTGTTCACTCTATACGTGCTGCTTCCCTTTCCTCTTGCCTGTTGAATTATTCTTTTACCCATATTACATTAATCCTAATTTAGTTGCAACATCAATTGCAAGGGTATCTCCTGCAAGTTTTGTGTACACATATTTTTTATTATTTTTTATTAATGTTCTGATACTTTTAATTTTAACGTCGAGAATCTCTTCAATTTCTTCTTTTATTTCTTTTTTCTCATGTTTCATCGAGGTTTGAAATACAAGGGCATTGTCTCTTTCAATCATCATTACGGCTTTTTCAGTCATGATTGGTTTCAAATGTGTTCCTTTCATTGTAATCTCTCTTTTGATTTCAATCTTCTTTTCAACTTTTTTCTTTTCAGGTTTAACTTTCTTTTGAGTTTCCTTTTTCACAGTTTCTTTGATTTCAATCTTCTTTTCAGCTTTTTTCTCTGTTTTTTCAGGGCTCATTTTTTAGCCTCCTTAATTTTTCCATCAATTCTATTTTCAATTTCTTTTAGTGCATTTTCTGTATAAATTGTTATTCTTCCTGGTTCACTCTTAGCTAAATCTATTACTGAAAGTGTCTGGGCATTAACAACCTCAAAGGCGGTTGTTTTGAATTTCTCGTCTTTTCCGACGACGAACAAAAGTCCTTCGTTGTTTTTATGCTTTCTTCCTCTAAGTTTTCCGATTCCGCTTCTAATTGTTTTTTTCTTAGCTGAAACTCCAAATGCTTTTTCACCCAAGATATCTTTGAGTGTGTTAAGAATATCTTTTGATTTCATTTTTGTAGTCTTTGATTCAATTACAATAGGAAGGCTTTCAATTTTTTCTTTTTGAAGTGTTAAATATTTTTTTTGTATCCATTTTTCCGACGCTGTCGCAGCAAGTGCAGACAAAAATGCCAGCTTTAATTCTTTTTTATTTAGATTATTATCACTTACCATTGAGACAACTTTTGGAGGGTGGGCTCT
>JBJKQI010000012.1:0-7380 GCA_046705565.1 Candidatus Pacearchaeota archaeon
ACGCCCGGGACAGGATTTGAACCTGCGACCTATTCCTTGCTCCGGTTTCTCCGAAAGTGGAGTTTGTACGAGCTTGCCGTTCGTGCTTAGGAGGGAATCGCTCTAATCCAGGCTGAGCTACCCAGGCTAATAAAATTAGAAAGATAATCCTCTTAAAAAAGTTCCTAAAATCCATCAACTTCAATTATCTCAAAACTTTTTGTGGTGTTAGAATCTTCACCAAATTCAAACTTTGCTTTTATCTTTTTCCCGGCAATAATTTTTGGAAGCCAATGTTTGTCATCGTCCCACATTTCTCCATAAGGAATTTCATCAAATGAAAAATTTTCAATAGTCATTTCCTCAGATTCTGTCGGTTCACCCACCCAATCAAATATAAAATAAATGTGACCCCTCTGGTTCCACTTTTCAGCTTTTTCAGGCGGAAAATAAAAATCTATTACACCCACTTTTTTGAGATTCTCAAGTCTTGCCTTTATCCCTGTTTCTTCGAAAAGCTCCCGCAATGCCGCCTCTTCAATCGATTCGCCATCCTGAACTTTTCCACCAAAACCATTTATTTTTCCTTCACCAAATCCTCTTTTTTTTCTTCCAAGAATAACTTTGTCGTTTTTAACTGGAAAAATAATTGTCACATCACGCATAGTTTTCACAAGAAAACCCAATTTATATTAATTGTTGTTTTTGAAAAATATCGTGATTTCACAGGAGGCATTTAGAAATCACCGTTCCGACTTCGAGGAAGTTTAAAAGAAACTAGCGGGTTTCTTTTATGTGGGTGCTAGGATTCGAACCTAGGTAAGGATAAACCACAAGAGCCTTAATCTTGCCCGTTTGACCACTCCGGCACACCCACTTGTTGATAAGTGTGCTGAACATGAATCAACTTGCTTGATACTTATCCGTGCACACTCACTTAATGTACTAAAAAACTAAAAACTTTGCCTATAAAAACTTTTATAAACTCAAACTTTCTCCAAATTTTGAAGACGGCCATAGTAGGTTGGAAACACCTGTTCTCTTTCCGAACACAGAAGTTAAGCTTCCTACGTTACTGGCTTTAGTGTCCGACAAGATGCGAAACCAATAAGTCGTCTTTCTTTTCTCTTTTTCTGCTTCAATAACCTTTATATATCAAATTATTTTCCTGAAATGATGGAAGAGACTTCAACGAATAAAAAAAATTGGCATGATAAGCACTACAAACTGTTATTACTTATTCCAATATTAATAGTTGTTTTTTCGTTAGTCTACCTTGTAATAACTTATAATCATACGGGGGATTTTATGAAAAAAGACATCACCCTCACAGGAGGAACATCTATTACAATTTACGAAGAAAATGTTACCTCCCAGATGGTGTTAAAAGATTTATCTCAGAGCCTTCCGGATTTAGATGCAAGAAGCATATATGACTTTGGAACAAACAACCAGAAAGCTATAACAATAGATACGACGGCAAATTGGTCCGATGCCCAAACAATTCTTGAAAAATATTTGGGATATAACCTGGTGCAGGGGCAAAATGTCGATGTGCAATTTACGGGTTCAAGTTTAAGCCAGAGTTTTTACGGTCAGCTATTAATCGCAATATTAATCGCATTTGCATTCATGGCTGTAGTTGTATTTTTGATTTTCAAAAATTTCATTCCTTCAACAGCAGTTATCCTTTCGGCTTTTGCAGATATTTTGATGACCCTTGTAACGGTTGACCTTTTGGGAATGAAAGTTTCAACAGCGGGAATTGTTGCTTTTTTAATGCTTATTGGTTATTCAGTAGACACAGATATACTACTTACAACAAGAGTCTTAAGACGTGACGAAGGAACTGTTAATGAGAGAATTTTCGGGGCATTCAAAACAGGTATAACAATGACTTTAACTTCTTTGTTTGCCGTCGGTGTTGCATTAATTGTTGTTCAGTCTTTCTCTGTGGTCTTAGCTCAAATTTTTGAGATTTTGGTTATTGGGTTATTTTTTGATATGCTTAATACATGGATAACAAATGTTTCACTTCTAAAGTTTTATGTTGAACATAGAGACAAAAAGAGAGAGGCAAAACAATGAAATTAGGTTTTAAGATTTGGTTATTAATAATTAGTCTCGTGTTGTCATTAATTCTTATCTTTGGAATTCCTCCAAAAATTTTTGAATCCGGAGTGACCGTAACAAGTATTTCCTCAAATTCAACTTTATTTAATCAGGGATTAAAAACAGGGGCAGTCATAACTGCAATTGACGGAACTCCCGTAACGGACTTAACCTCATACAGTCAGGCTATTGCAGGAAAGTTTACCCCCGGACAAAATACCAAGATGACAATTACAACTACAAATGGAGAATATGTCTTCTATGGGAAAAACCTTTCGGATTTAACTGTTTCAAATATTGCAAAGACAAATATCCTTTTAGGTCTTGATTTAGCGGGTGGTGCCAGGGCGCTTGTAACAGCACAAAATAAAACCCTCTCACAAAGCGATTTATCAGATTTAGTTCAAATAACTCAAAACCGCCTTAATGCATTCGGTCTAACTGATCTTAAGGTTTCCCCGGTAAGTGATTTATCCGGGAATAATTATATGTTAATAGAAATTGCAGGTGCAACTCCAAACGACTTAAGAGAGCTAATCTCTCAGCAGGGAGACTTTGTTGCAAAGATTGGAAATGAAACTGTTTTTGAAGGAGGAGCTAAAGACATTGCTTCGGTTGGAAGAGACGCCCAAAACGCTCAGATTAGCCAATGTGGTTCAGACGGAAGTGGGGGATATGTTTGTCAGTTTCAATTTAATATTGTTTTAAGTCCCGCAGCAGCTGAAAGGCAGGCTAATATCACTGCCAATATTCCTGTACAGGGAGGATACTTAACCAAAAAACTTGATTTGTTTCTTGACGGAAATCCTGTTGAAAGTCTTCAGATAAGCGAAGGATTGAGGGGACAAGTAACAACACAGATTCAGATTTCAGGTTCCGGTTCAGGTACAACTCAGGATGCTGCTCTTGCAGATGCTAAAAACCAAATGAAAAAACTCCAGACAGTTCTTATGACTGGAAGCCTGCCATTCAAATTAGAGATTGTAAAATTGGATACAATCTCCCCTCTTTTAGGTGAGGATTTCATAAATTATATTTTCATTGCAGGCCTCGTTGCTGTCTTGAGTGTATCAATAATTGTGTTTGTTCGTTACAAAAGATGGAGAGCCTCTCTTGCCCTTATTGGAACGATGATATCGGAAGTGATAATAATTTTAGGAGTGGCAGCCTTAATCCAATGGAATCTTGACCTCCCTTCAATTGCAGGGGTGCTAGCAACAATTGGTACGGGCGTTGATGACTTAATTGTCCTAATGGACGAGACTGGTTCAAATGTGGTTCTCAACATAAAACAAAGACTGAAGAGAGCTTTTGCAATTATCTTGGGTTCATATTTCACGACGTTAGTTTCCCTTCTTCCACTTATGTGGGCAGGAGCAGGACTTCTTAAAGGATTTGCAATCACAACAATAATTGGAATTTCCGTCGGAGTTTTTATAACTCGTCCTGCTTTTGGGGATCTGCTAAAAAAATTCGGCGAAAGAAAAGAAAATAAGAATTAAACTTTTTGGACTAAACATAAACAAACTTTAAAAAAGGGTTTAGTCTTCATATACGATGGAAGAAAATTCGGAAAATTTTGAAAATGCAGTTAAAAAAGTTGAGGATAAAGCAGACTCAATAAATCTCAATTTTAATATTAGTTTTTTCAAAAACAAAAAGTTTCAATTAGCTCTTGTAATCGTTTTATTTGCACTTATTGCAATCTTTGCAACGTCGATGAGACTTTCAAATGTCCCGCTGTTAGTAGATCATACTACCGGTAATTATACTCTTTCAGACCCAGATGCAATGTTTTGGATGAGGCTTGAGGGGCAGCTTTTAGATACAGGGAGTATCTCCGGAGTGGATACGATGAGAAACCCGGGCTTAAATGTTCACGACACTCAAGAACTCCTGGTTTACTTGGTTGTCGACGCTTACAAAGTCATCCATAATTTTAATCCTTCAATAAGTTATCAGTTCATCGATGTAATTTATCCTGCATATGCATTCCTTATTGCGCTTGCAATTTTCTTTTTCTTAATTTATTTTTTGACTAAATCCAAAACAGCTGCGCTTATTGGTAGTTTTTTCATTGCATATTCTCCCGCGTTTTTGTTCAGAACTATCGCAGGAGTATCAGGTCACGAGGCTCTTGGAACAATGTTTCTATTTGCAACATTCCTTTCATTCGTTTTGAGCCTTAAAGAGATGGGAAAAAATAAGACACGTGCATCCATTTATGGGGTTCTAACGGGATTTTTAATTACACTTTCGTTTGTTTCATGGGGCGGAACTATAAACTTTATCCTCTTAATTTTTCCTATCGCTCTTTTCCTTTTTTATCTCTTTAACCTAAGAGATTCTCCGCAAAAGAAAGCCAATTTCTTTTTGTTTTATATTATAATGATTGTAACTGCCCTAATCTCAACTTTGTTTTTCCATTATCATCCTTCAGACCTTTACAGATTATTTTTTCTTTCAACAGGTATACTAGTGCCGGCAGTTTTGCTTTTTACTTTAATAGATTCCGTTCCGGATTATTTTAATCTCAAAAAAAGTTATTTTGAAAAGTGGAAGGACTCAAAAGCAAGACTTTTAATTTCAGGAGTTATAACTCTTATTCTCGGAATTATTCTTCTTGGAATTGCTGAAGGAAACCTCTTTGGTGTTTTTGGGCAGATTTATACAAAGCTCATTCATCCTTTGAGTCAGGATAGAGTGGCTTTAACTGTTGCTTATTATGCCCAGCCTTATCTTACAGATTTTATCTCCCAAGCTTCCGTT
This sequence comes from Candidatus Pacearchaeota archaeon, assembly GCA_046705565.1. Taxonomy (GTDB): domain Archaea; phylum Nanobdellota; class Nanobdellia; order Pacearchaeales; family GW2011-AR1; genus GW2011-AR1. The sequence continues at coordinate 4,861 of JBJKQI010000012.1, forward strand.
CAATTATTTTGGTTATTTATTATAGGAACCTCATTCATGTTAATAGAAATTTTTTCAATTGCCAAAACAAAGAAAGAAAAATTCTACCTCTCTTTAACTTCGGTATTGTCCATAATTGCCATTATTTTTAGTAGGTACTCTTCATCAAGTGTGCTTAATGGGGTTGACTTCTTGAGTCAATTAATTTATTTCTTAGGTTTTATTGGCATCCTTGTTTGCTTAATTTACATTTATATAAAAAATAAAGAAAAAATAAACACAAATTTAATCTTCTTATTCTCGTGGATGATTGTGATGCTTATTACAATAAGGGCAGCCCAAAGAACAATTTTCTTAGTTGTGCCTTACATGGTTGCAATAACTTCTTACCTCTTTGTTCGATTATATAAATTGTATAAGAAAAGTTCAAAGAAAGAAGGAATGAAATATTTTATCGGAATATTTTTAGTGATAGTGCTTATACTTTCTTTTGGATTCTTTTTCGGCAATCCAACTTCAGGAACTCCGGGGGCAATATATAATTCAAATCTCCAGGCTGCAAATACTGGTCCGTTGATGAACACATATTGGCAAAATGCAATGAGCTGGGTAAGAAATAATACTGCTTCAGACAGCGTATTTTTAAGTTGGTGGGATTATGGGTATCAAATCCAGACAGCAGGGCACAGAACAACAGTGCTAGACGGAGGGAACTATAATGCCTATTGGGATTACTTAATGGGTAGATATGTTTTGACTACTCCAAACCCTGCAACAGCCAAGAGTTTTATGAAAGAGCACAACGTTTCATATCTTTTAATAGACCCGACTGACGTCGGAAAATACGCGGCTTTCTCTTCAATTGGTAACGCTGCGAATGTTTCAGATAGAGCTTCATATCTACCAACTCTTGTTTCTGACCCCAAGCAAACCCAGGAAACGAATAATGGGACAACAAGACTTTACCAGGGAGGTTTTGCTCTCGATAGTGATTTAATCTTAAATTCGACTAGTGGGCCGGTTTTATTGCCCGAAGGAACGGCAGGACTTTACGGAATTTTTGTCACGAATACAAATCAGAGTTACACCCAACCAATTGGCGTTTATATTTATAACAACCAGCAGTATCAGGCGCCAATAAGGTACTTGTATATCTCCGGACAGCTTCTTGACTTTGGTTCTGGAGTTAATGCAACTGTTTACATTTACCCTAATGTTTACAATAATCAGTTTGATATGACTGGTGCTGCGATGTATCTTTCTGCAAAAACGCAAGATAGTCTATTTGTTGACCTCTATTTAATGAATGATACAAAAAATGAATATCCCGAATTAAAACTCGAAGAAGTTGCAGGAGCATATCCGTTTAACTTTTATTATAATGTTAATGGGGGGGGCTTTCAGGGTCCTATAAGAATTTGGTATGTAAATAGGAGTGAAATGACAAATATCATTGCAAGACCCGAATTTATGGCTACTGCAGGAATTTATGGGGGAGATGATAATTTAACTTTTACAACCGGTGCTGGAAGTAGTTCAAATGCTCCGATGATTCCTGCAAATTTTTCTTCCTAATTTAACAATTCTTTTAAACTAGAAAATCCGTTTAATACTAAAATGAAATCTAAGAGAATAGCTCTTTTCCATCCATGGATAAAGTCACGCGGAGGAGCAGAGAAAGTAGTGCTTGAAATTCTTAAAAATTCAAAACACAAAATTGATCTTTATACTTGGATTTTTGATAAGGAAAATACTTTTTCTGAATTTCAAAAATATAAAATAAATGTGATTGCTCCTTCTTTTGGAAAAAAAATGTCCAGGTTTTATCTTTTGAGGGGTCTCTTTTTTCCAATTAGTCTTCTTAAGAAAATTCCGATTAAAAATTATGATAAACTTTTAATATCCACTTCTGGGGTTGGAGAGTTTGTGGTATTTAGAAGCCAGAAGAAAGGGAAAACTTATGCCTACGTCCACACCCCTCTAAGAGAGGCAAGCAAAAAAATAGTTAAGTGGAATATTAAAAACAGGCACAAGGGGCTAAAAAAATATGTTTATCTCTCTTCCGTCTGGTTTTATAGAATCTTGGAGAAAGCAGCGTGGAAAAAAATAGATTCAGTTATATTTAATTCAAAATTATCTTTGTCGAGGGCAAAAGAAAGCAATCTTCTAAAAAAACAGGATGTGAGAATAATAAACCCTCCTGTGGATTTTTCAAGATTTGAAAACTTAAAATCCGTGAAGGGAAATAGTTTTATTTATATCTCAAGGCTAAATCCCCCAAAAAGGCAGGATGTTTTAATAGCAGCTTGGAAAAAGTTTTCAAAAAAATATCCAGAATTTAAATTAATTCTTGCCGGGACCCCCGAAAATAAAGTTTATTTTAATTAAGTGATTGAAGCCTCAAAAGAAGACAAATCCATAGAAATAAAAACAAACTTATCTGATAGTGAAATTGAAAAATTAATTTCCAGCGCGATTGCAGGAATATTTTTAGGCTACGAAGAAGATTTTGGTATTGCCCCTCTAGAAATAATTTCTGCG
>JBJKQI010000013.1:0-7427 GCA_046705565.1 Candidatus Pacearchaeota archaeon
ATGACCTCCTCCGCACACTAAAGTGTGCGGTTTCCATGATGTAAGTCTTGATTTCTTACATAGTTTTGCACAACATCAAGCTGCACAAACCCAACAGATGAAGCAAATTTTCCTTTGCTCCATAAATGTCCTCTTGGATATCTCAGTCTCGCCTTCTTGTGAAACTCAAAGAAAAGTTTTGCTGAAGTTCCTTTCAGTATCTGCAAAACTTTTGACGTTGAGAAAGTGAAGGAAAAACTCACAACGCAGTGGACATGTTCAGGCTGAACATTTATTTCCATTATTTCAATTTGGTGCAGCGAGGCTGCACGTCTTATGCAGGCAGTTACCAGGTTTTTATATTCAAACTTCCCAAACATTTTATATCTGTACTTTGTGCACCATTCAAAATGCATCATCATTTTTCCGACGCTGTGGTCAAATTTTTCATATTCCATCTTATCTCCGAAAGATTTATTTAGAAAGAAAGTTACAACTATGTTGATGGCTTTCAAGAGTTGAGTATCCCAACTCAACTTTTATACTCAACTAGAAATAAAATATTTTACGGGCTTTCATCCACACACTAAGCTATGTGGATTTCCCGCCCGAATATTAAGAAAACAGTACTCCATTCCGTCGTAAGTCGGCGTTGCAACCAAAACTTTAGGATAATTCATGTTTTTATTTATAGATGGGTTTTTATAAAATTTTATTTACTAAAAGAGATATTAAAGCTTCTCCTTTAATTCTTTCCAAGAAATAACCTTTGCCCAGTTTGATAAAGGGGACTTTTCTAAAACAATTTCTTTTTCTTTTTTATTTCCGGAATAAACGTCAACGCCCTCCTTTAAAATTTTAACATTGTATCCGCGAAATTTTAATTCTTGGGCTGTGCAAAAAATACAGCAATCAACAGTCAAACCGATTAGAATAACCCCATCCACCTTGTTTGGTTTTCCAATTGTCAAGTTTAACCATCTTGTAAATTTTTCCGGGTCCTGAAAAGGAAGTCCCGGTTTTTTGTTTTGATTCCCAATATTCTTTCTTGTCCAGATAGGAGAGTTCATACATTTTATCCAAATATCCTTTAACTTTACATCTTTTGGGATTTCTGAGATATAACCTCTTTCCCCTGGTTTTGTTGAATCATCCAAGTCTCCCGGACGAGGCTGTCTGTAATCTGAAATTATTTCCGCAATTTTTATTTTCTTTTTTCTGAAAAAGGGAACTAAAATATTTTTAATAAACTCAACGTTCTGATGTTCGCAATAGTGTTTACCCCCGATGGCACTAAATTCTTTTTGCATATCTACAGAAATAATTTTTATAGTTTTCATAAAAGATATACTGCTCAACGGGTTATAAAATTTACTAAGTCTTAAATCCCGAATCTTTGAATAGCCCCGACTCCGCTTAAATTAAGAAATTGTTTTCCTTCGTCGGTTTCCCCTGAAACAACCTCCACAGTTGTTCCCATCTGCTCGGCTATTTCTTTTAATTCTTCGGCTTTTGTTCTATCAAAATCCTTAGAAAGAATAAGTAGGTCTACTGCCCCAAATTTTAATGCTTTTTTTACTTCGTCGAATTTGTACGGCGTCATTTTCGCGTCTTTTCCAAGGCTGTTAAAAAATTTCTCGAGAAGTTTTTTTTCGTGGATTATTTCCTGGTTTGCCAAAGTATCCTGAGAAAGATTTACCAATTCCTGCAATCCCGATTCAGAGGTGTCTCCTTGATCTTTTACTCCAATTACTTTCCCCTGTAACTTGGTCGGAAGATATTCCCCGTCGACAAACTCATTTTTTGTTGGAATTGGCCCCCCAATTAAAATTCCTTTTAATTTATCATTCTCATAAAATAAACTTTTCATTTCATCGGCTATACGTTTATAGAATTCTTTGGTTAGTCCTTCGGTTATTCTATGAAATCTCTGACTTGACTGACCTCCTGCTCTGACCTTTGAAGGAATTCCTGAAGTCATCTTTTGCAAAGTCTCAATTCTTTTTCCGACTAATTGACCGATTGTTGCCTCTTTTCTGTCCATGACTAAAAGCGCATAAATTTCTGAAACTTCAGTCATAGACTCCAAAGGTTCCATTACAAATTCTTTGTCACATCTATAAAGTCTGACTCTTACCTCTTCGGGAGGTTCAATCTCCCAACTTTGAATATCTGTCTGGCCTTCAACGGGTGAGACATTCCCTGCAAAAACCGCCATGCCTTTAGGAGGAGTCACCTTGTAATCTTTTAGGATTCTTACAATTCTATCAAGAGAATCCCAAACATTTTTCCTTGTTGAAGTTGACTTTATATTTTTTGCCGTCGACTTTTCTGCTTCAAGTTGTCTTTGGACCGCATTGACATCGTAACCAGCAGGTATGTAAACTGAAATCAATTCTGTTGCTCTCCCTTTATGAACTTTCATAGATTTTATGAACTCTTCAAGTTCGGATTTTTCCATAGTCTGTAGTGCCATATTAGAATAAAAATGAGGGGGATTTTAAAGGTTGGGGTTACAAACTACCTTAAATTATGAGCGTTAATTAAATCCTTTTCAAAACGCTTAAGATTCTTAGGAATTTCAAATTTATCTATATAATCTTTCAAGCTTAACCCCAAATCTTTTTTCTTTTTCCAGACCGAAGAATTAAATTCCATTAATTCTTCGACTAGTTTTAAGTTTTCTTCAGATTTTTTTCCTTTAGGAAAATTACATTCAAAAATATTGACTCCTTTTTCATTAAGAATTAAAGAGGTAACTTGAGGTGTGATTGGAAAAAGTAAAGTTAAGACTCTCTCGAGAATAAAATGGAGCGCATACCTTGCAGAGTTCATTTCGTCATCTGAAAATTTATTTTCCTGATTATAAGCTCTTGCTTTTACAAGTTCCACATAATGTGAAGAAAAAATATCCCATAAAAACCTCCTTAACTCAATTGCGGGACCATAGAAGTTATACTCTTCAAAACTTTCCCCTATCTCTCTTGTCATGTTTTCAATATACTCTATAAAGAAAATATCTAAATTTTCAAGTTTTGGTTTTTCTTTTGGTTTTTCAAACATCAGTACAAATTTTGAAACGTTAAGGAGTTTGTTTATTGTTTTCTTTTCACCTTTTATCCTTTCTTCCGAACATTTTAAATCCTGCTTTGAAAGGTCTCCTTCCGTTGCTGCCCAAAATCTTATTGCCTCAGCACCATACTCTTTTAACAACTTCTGAGGGTCAATAACATTCCCCTTTGATTTACTCATTTTGTAACCCTTGTCATCAACAATGTGTTGATTTATCCAGACATCTTTAAAAGCAGGTTTTTTTGTTTCAAGGTATCCCCTTAAAAGAGTGTAGTACAACCATGTTCTTATGATTTCCTTACCCTGAGGTCTTATCGAACAAGGGTATGCCCTCTTGAAAAATTCCGCGTCAGATCCATATTTTAATAACACAAGCTCAGAAATTGAAGAGTCCATCCATGTGTCAAATACTCTTTTTTCCCCGGTCCATTTTAATCTGGGAAAATCTTTTACTTTTCCGACTGACTTTCTATCCTTTAATACTTCAAAATCTTTGTCTGGGTTTTCTTTCCAAGGTTCAACATATTTCCCTTTTTTTGGAACACAGACATAGTCCTCTGAATACCAAAGCGGAATGGGGGTTGCATAATACCTTCGACGTGAAATTGGCCAGTCAATTGAAACTGAATTAATCCAATCTTGGAGAAGCTTTTTTGCACCCTTGGGATAAAAATTTATTTTGTCTGAGATTTTTTTAAGGTCTTTTTTGAATTCAATTTGCTTGAGATAATATTCAGGCATTTCTATAAATTCTATTTCTGCACCGCTTCTTTCTGAAACGGGAGTCCTGTGAAGAATTTTTTCCTGTTTAACAAGCAATCCTTTTTCTTTTAATAATTCAATTATTTTTTCTCTTGCACCTCTAACTTTTAAACCTTCAAGAGGTCCGGCAATTTTGTTCATTGTTCCATCCTTTTCTATTGCTATTTCGGGAGTTAACTTCTGGTCTCTGAAAAACTGAATATCTGACAGGTCCCCTGCTGAGCACATCATAGCAATTCCTGTTCCCTTATTTATATCTGCAATAGGGTGAGACTTTATTTGAATCTCCTTATTAAAAATTGGAGAAATTGCAGTCTTGCCCTCAAGATTTTTGTATCTTTTGTCTTCAGGATTAAAAACCACCATACCACAAGTACAGATGAGCTCGGGTCTTGTTGTCCCAATTATTATCTCTTCACCAGTCTCCTTCACTTTCCATTTAACATCATTAAATGTTGAATCCAAATCTTTATACTCTATTTCTGAATCTGCAATTGTTGTCTGGAGTTTTGGATCCCAGTTGTTTATGCGTGTATCTTCATAAACTAATCCTTTTTTGAAAAGTTCTATGAAAGTGCCTTGAGTAACCGAACGATATTCCGGCGAATCTGTTTTGTAAACTGAACCTATGTGATCTCCTTCTTTATACGAAGTAAAGGAAATACCCAATTTCGCAAAAGTGTCTGAGGTTTCACTTGAAGTTTCTTCAAGAATTTTTTTACAATATTCTACAAATTTTTCCCTTCCAACTTTAAACGGAGAAGCTTTGAATTTTTTCTCTGCTGCCATCTCTATTGGAAGCCCGTTTCTATCAAGCCCAAGAGGAAAGATTATATCGTAACCTTTCATCCTTTTGAACCTTGCAAAAAAATCCATATAACAATAGGTTACCGCCTGGCCAATATGAATTGGTGCGTTAACATATGGTGGAGGGGTGTCAATCGAATAAATTTTTTTTCTTGAACTTTTTTTGAAACTGAATCTCTCTAAATTTTTCCATTCGTCGGTTATTTTTTTTTCTATTTCAGGAGACCAATTTTTTATATCATTTAAGTTCATAAAAAATACAGAAGAACTGAATTTAAAAAATGTTTGATAGTTAGAGGTTTCAGCCACTGACAAGACAAATTTTTGAATTTGCAACGGATTTTAGCGAAGAAACGGGCTTGCGCATTCGATAAAAACCTTTTTATACCAGTGCGTATTAATAAACTTCATGGCGGAGAGTACAGGATTTAGTCTTCCATCAGGTTTTGGTGGCTTGGTAAGTTACAAAGAAGAATATAAAAGTAAATTTATGCTAAAACCGGCACATGTTGTTGCTTTTATCATTTTGATAATTGCATTCAGAGTTGGGCTTAGCTTTTTTTTAGGTTAAAATGTTTGGGGGAATTAATCCGAGTCAGATGCAGGGAATGATGAAAAAAATGGGAATTTCCCAAACCAACATAATTTCTGAAAAAGTTACAATTGATAAAAAAGACGGCACACAAATTGTAATTAACAACCCCTCTGTTGTTGAAATAAAAATGCAGGGCAACAGAAGCTTTCAAATTTCAGGAGAAATAGAAGAAAGGGGGAAGGAAGTTGAAATTTCTCCAGAGGATGTGAAAACGGTTATGGAAAAGACCGGAGCTTCAAAAGAAGAGGCAAAGGCAGCACTTGAAAAAACAAAGGACCTTGCCGAAGCTATCCTTGAACTTTCAAAATAGTGAAACAAATTTATTTTAAAGGGGTGAACTAACGAAAATGGACGAAGATATTATACAAGAAAAAATAAGCGCGGACCACCTCCTGTATGTGAGCTTAAAGTACACGAAGACCTGTGACGTAATTATGAATCTTTTACTTAGATGGAGAAAGATGATAGACACATGCATTGTTGCAATTTTAAAAGATGCAGAAAAAAAAGGAAAAATAAAAGAGGTTCCGGATAATGCTATTGGAAGAATAAATGAGATAAAAAAAATTCTGAAGAAAGATAAAAATGCGCTCGATACCATCGATTTTTTTATGATGCTCAGAAAAGTTGAAAGCCTGAAAACTGAAAGAATAGGAGAGTTCAGAAAGAATGTTACACTTAAAGTAACGTTCAGAGGAGAAGAAGTGAATATAAACCTTGAAAAGTTAAAAGAGTATGCAGACATGTTAGAAAAGTTTGTGGATATGACAAAGGAGAGGTTAAAATAAAGGAGGAGAAGACAATAGTCAAATTTAAAAGTATTAATTTAGTATTAGGAAAATATGGTAAAGAGATTAATTGTAATTGCTTCAGGGAAAGGGGGTGTCGGAAAAACGACAACGGCAATAAACCTTGGGGCAGCAATAAGAAATTTTGATAAAGATGTACTAATTATTGATGCAAATATGTCAACTCCAAATGTCGGCATACATCTTAATTCTCCCGAAGTCCCTGTAAATTTAAACCACATTTTACAAAAAAAGGCTCACCCTTATGAAGCAGTTTATGTTCATCCATCTGGAATAAAGATAATTCCTTCTTCACTTTCAGTTAAAGAATTAAAAAAACTTAAGATGGAAAAGTTAAAAGATTTTAAAGATGAATTCAAAAATTTAGCTGAATATGTAATTTTAGATTGCTCTGCGGGGTTAGGGAAAGAGGCCATGAGCACAATGGAGCTTGCTGATGAAATAATTTTAGTTTCAAATCCTGAAATGCCCGCAATAACTGATGCTTTAAAGACTGTTAAAGTGGCTCAAGGGATGAAAATTCCTGTAACAGGAGTTATAATGACGAGGGTCAAAAAAAATGAGTATGAACTCTCACCTGACACAGTTAAAGAGATGCTTGAAATTCCTGTCCTTGGAGCAGTTCCCGAAGACATTTTAGTTCAGGATGCTTTAAGAAAAAAAAACCCGCTTGTGTTTGTTCATCCAAAATCAAAATCAGCACGTGCCTATAAGGAAATTGCTGCAAGATTAATTGATGAAGATTATGACTCAGATGTTGACAAACCAACATTTTGGGATACCCTCTCTAGAATATTTGGCGGAAAATAAATCTTTTAAAAATATTTTCTAAATTATATATCAAAAATATATATTAAACTATCCAACCCTAGCTCCAAGACCTATATCAGCATCTGGAGTTATAAGAGAAACTTTCCCGTGACCTTCTGTTGAAGCAGCTAAAAGCATTCCCTGAGATTCAATCCCTCTCATTACCCTCGGCTTTAAATTTGAAAAGTAAATTATTCTTTTGTTTTTCAATTTATCTTTTGAATAAAATTCTTTCAGACCTGCACAAATTGTTCTTTGCCCCAACTCGCCGACGTCAAGAGTTATTTTGTAAAGTTTGTCTGCTCCGTCTATGTCTTCAACTTTTTTAATTTGAGCAACCCTTAAATCTAACTTTTCCCAGTCCTTAAAATCAACTTCTCCCATTGTAACAATTCCCACAGGTTTAGTTTGTTTATTAATTTTTTTAATTTTTTCTTCTGAAGGCTTATCTTCGATTTTAACAAACAATGGCTCACCTTTAACAATTTTTTTTGCGCTGAATTGCTTTTTTATTTTTTGTGCGCTTTCCGGAATGAATGGCTCAAGAAGTTCAGAAATCTTTAAGATTGATTCCTTTAATTCAAATAAAATTT
>JBJKQI010000014.1:0-2888 GCA_046705565.1 Candidatus Pacearchaeota archaeon
AGAATAAAGATAACAATTCCTGCAATTCAGACAGGAAAGTCATATGGATTAGTTTCACAATACAGAGAAAAAGAAAACTGGCTGAATGATGGAAGCCTGGAAGTAGTTGTCAAGATTCCTGCAGGATTAACTATGGAATTTTACGATAAACTCAATTCTATGACCCACGGTTCGGCTTTAACTGAGGAACTTAAAGAATAAACACAAATGTTTTTAAAGGACCTTAGGCAAAAATTAAAATAAGAAAAATGGAAAGAAAAGTCGTAATACCCGGAGAGGTTATTATTGAGGGCGAGGATTATTTGCCCGGAGAATATACCGAAAACAAAGACGGAAAGATTATTTCTTTAAGATATGGCTTAGCCGAAGAGCAAAATAATTTGATTAAAGTTATTCCATTATCTGGTGTTTATAATCCGCGTAGAGGCAATATTGTCGTCGGAAAAGTTGAAAATATAACTTCAAATGGCTGGGTTGTGGATATTGGTGCAGCTGAAAATGCTTTTTTATCGATTATGGAAGTTCCAAGATATGTAAATAAAGACGCGATGGAAGAAGTTTTCAAAATTGAGGATATGTTAATTGCAAAAATTTGGACAATAAATAAAAGAGGAATTGATTTATCAATAAAATCTCACGGACTCGGAAAAATAAAAGAAGGCTTGATTTTAAATATAAACCCAAATAAAGTTCCAAGAGTAATCGGAAAAGAAGGAAGCATGATAAAACTGATAAAAGATAATACTGAATGTGATATTAATGTTGGGCAAAATGGATACGCTGTGATAAAAGGGCCAAATGTGGACTCTGAACTTTATGCAAAAAAAGCTATAAATTTTGTAACAGAAAACTCGTATATAAGCGGATTAACTGATGAACTAACTAAATGGTTTGGAGAAAATAAAAAATGAGTGAATTCAAAAGATTTGACGGAAGAGCATATGACGAACTTAGACCAATTGAAGCAAAAGTTGGAGTAGTGCCAAATGCCGACGGAAGCGCGATGTATCGTTCAGGAGACACAATTGCTATTGCTGCAGTTTATGGTCCTAAAAAGATGCATCCACAGCATCAACAGGATCCTGCAACAGGGCAGCTTAGATGTGATTATAATATGATAAGTTTCTCAGTAACTGAAAGAATAAGGCCCGGGAAAAACAGACGTGCAATGGAAATAAGTGAAATAACAAAATGGGCACTTGAACCTGTTGTAATGCTTGAAAAATATCCAAATCAGGTAGTTGATGTTTTCATAAATATAATTCAGGCTGACGCCGGAACAAGAACTGCAGGAATAAATGCTGCTTCAATGGCTTTGGCTCACGCAGGAATTCCAATGAAAGGAATGGTTTCTTCAGTTGCATTAGGAAAACTTGACAAAACTCTTGTTGCTGATTTGACAAAAGAGGAAGAGGATTATCACGTTGGAGAGGGACCAACAGACATTCCAATCTCAATGACCTCCGACGGAAAAATCACACATATGCAACTTGACGGAAAAATAAGTGCAACACAATTAAAAGAAATTGTTGATATGGCAAAAGGTGCAACCGCAAAAATTTATGAAATTCAAAAGAAAGCTCTTAAAGACGCAATTAATTTGAAAAATGGGGGAAGCGAATAATGGATAAAGTTATGACAACGCCAGCACCGACTGCAGAAAGAATAAAAGAATATTTTAAGGAAGGAAAAAGGTTTGACTCGAGAGGAGGACTTTTGGACTTTAGAGAAATAACAATTGAAAAAAATGTTTCAAACAAAGCTGAAGGTTCAGTAAGAGTGAGAATTGGTAAAACTGAAGTTTTGGTTGGAGTTAAACTTGATGTTTCAGTTCCTTATCCCGATTCACCAAATAAAGGAAACTTAATGGTAACTGCTGAAATGCTTCCACTTAGCGCTAAAAGGTTTGAACCCGGACCTCCTAGTTTTGAAGCAATTGAATTAGGAAGAGTTACAGACAGGGGAATAAGAGAATCTGGTTTTATTGATTTGGAGAAACTTGTGATAAAAGAAGGCGAAAAAGTCTGGACAGTTTTTATTGACGTTTATTCAATAAATGACGATGGAAATTTAATGGATGCTTCAACAATCGGTGCAATTGCAGCTCTAAAGATTGCAAGAATTCCAAAATATGATGAAGAAAACGGAAAAGTTGTTTTTGGTGAATGGACTGAAGACAAAGTTCCATTAACTGACCATATGCCAATAGCAGTTAGCGTTCACAAAATCGGAAATTCTCTAATTGTTGACCCAACAAGAGAGGAAGAAGAATTGAGTGAATGCAGAGTAACCTTGACAAATTACGGAGGAGTTATTTCATCTTTGCAAAAAAGCAATTCAACAGCTCTTGAAGCAGAGGAGTTGAAGAGAATATTTGATATATCTGAAGAAGTTTCGGTTAAGGTTTTAAAAGATATTGAAAAGAACCTAAAGTAAACTTTAAAAGACAAGCAAAATTAGTATTAAAATGGAAATGGATCATACAGCCTTCACAAAATATGAAAGAGCGAGGATTCTCGGAGCCAGGGCTCTTCAGATAGCAATGAACGCACCACTTTTGATAAAAATAAAAAAAGAAGACCTTGAAAAGATAAATTTTGACGCTCTTAAAATTGCCGAAACTGAATTTAATTCGGACGTCTTGCCTATTTCAGTTCATAAACCAATGCCTAAGAAAAAAGAAGGGGCACTAAAGAAACCTAAAACTCCAAAGGAATCTGACGCTGAAAAAGAAGAAATGGAAGAAAAACTTGAAAAAGAAATAATTGAAGAAGGCGAAATTATGGAACTTGCTAAACCTAACGATGAGGAAGATGAGGAAGAGCAAAATAGTTCTGAGGAAGAGTAATTCTGTGGCTTAAACCCCAAACTTTATTAATCAAAAACCA
>JBJKQI010000015.1:0-11271 GCA_046705565.1 Candidatus Pacearchaeota archaeon
TTAATACCTCGCCAGATAAATTAACTCATCTTTGTCGAGTTTGAGTTGTTTTTGAATTTCGGGATTTTTTAAAATTAATTTTATTTCATCCCACTCTTTCATTATTCTTTTTTTTCCAACATGAGTAATTTTTGCAAGCTTTTCAGCGATTGTTTTTCTTTTTGCATGTTTTTGATTATTGAGCCAAATTTTTAAGATTCTTGTTGGCTTTGCATACTTATAAAAACCTTTTTTTTCTTTTTCACCTTTCGCCTCGGAAATCCCATAACTTGAAAATATGTTTTCGTAAACTAAAAATCTCCAGTATTGCTGTTTGTAAATTCTTCCTTTAAATAAATCAGAATCTGCAAGTCTTTGATACGCTTTTGCTAATTCTGCTCCCGAATAAACTTTTGGAATATTTTTTTCAATCCATAACATTATCTCGTCAATTGGCATATCAACTTTGTCGAAGCTTGATAGCATTTCCTCTGTTGCTTTGTCCTGAAAAATGTGTCTTAAAGTTTTGAAAATGTCCGTTTTCTTGTTTCTCTCGTCAATTTCAACTATAACCGATTCTCCTAATTTTGACGCTGCTTCAAGGTCATTAATTGCACTTCTCAGATCCCCATTTGCTTTTATCGAAATTTTGTTTATCATTTGGGGGCTAAGTTTTATTTCTTCTTTTTCTAAAATTTTAGAGAGTACTTTTTTTATTCCGGCAGGAGATATTTCTTTTAATTCAACAACCTCACATTTTTTTCTTAACGGCGATAGTTTTTGAATCCATGCATCGTTTGCTGTGCAAATTATTGGATACCGCGAATTCTCGATTAAAGTTATGAGCTCGCTTACTCCCCCTCTGTCAGTTCCAGAGATTCCGTCAACTTCATCGACCAAAATTATTTTGTCTTTTTCAAAAAGGGACTTTTGTTCTAAGACCGGCTTTAGTTTTGTGTTCATTGAAGACTTGTTTCTTAAGTCAGACGCATTTAGTTCATAAATCTCAGCTTCTCTCTCATTTGCAAGAGCATAAACTAATGTTGTTTTTCCGACTCCCGGTGGTCCGTTTAGAATGAGTCCTTTCTTCTTTCCGGGAAAGTTGTCTATGTAATCTTGTATCTTTCCTATTGCTTCATCTTGCTCAATTACCTCAGAAATTTCTTTTGGCCTGTAACCTTCACTCCAAGGGATCATTGTGCGCCCGGTGGGAAACTGCCGGTTTTTTGGCTGAGTGAATTTAATTTTTTCATTTTATTTTTTTAGAGGAGTTTATTTTCCCAAACCTGCGAGAACAAAACTGGCTATTAGGGCCTGGAGTTGCACGAATGGATCTGAACCTTCAACAATTCTGAATTCTGCTTCGCCTGTTTTTTCAGTGAGTTTCACCTTAAGTTCGGGCTCGACAGTTAAATTCCAGATTTCTTTTTGAATTGATTTTATGATATCCTGCCCTGATAGAGACTCTTTTAACATTAAGTCGAGAAGTTTTTCTTTTGCTTTCTCAAAATCCCCTGAAAGTGCGTAGTCTAAAACAATTCGGACTTCTTTTGGTTTTAAGTCTGTTATAATTGTGGTCACAAGTTCTTTATTTATTTTTGGAGAGATTGCTGCAAGCGACTGCAAGAAATTTATTGAACGTCTGCAATCTCCGTCACTTCCTTCATAAATTGCCTCGATTGCTTCGTCGTCAATTTCAATTTTTTCGCTTTCGGCTATTCTTTCAATAACTTTTTTAACATCTTTTTTTTCGAGAAGTTTGAAACGGAAAACCGCGCAACGAGACTGGATAGGGTCAATAATCTTTGAAGAATAGTTGCACGACATAACGAAACGGCATGTTGCTGAGTAATTCTCCATAGTTCTTCTTAATGCCTGCTGTGCTTCGGGCGTAAGTGCATCTGCTTCATCTAAAAATATTACTTTAAATGGAACACTTCCTAGAGACTTTGTTCTTGCAAAGTCCTTTACTTTTTCTCTTACAACATTTATTCCTCTTTCGTCTGAAGCGTTAAGTTCAAGATAGTTTTCCTTCCAATCTTTTCCAAATAGTTCTTTTACAACAATTAATGCCATTGTGGACTTTCCGGTTCCGGCGGGTCCTGCGAAAAGAAGATGAGGGATATTCATCGAATTTGTTAAGGATTTGATACGCTTTATTATTCCTTCCTGTCCGACAACCTCATCAAAAGTCTTAGGCCTGTACTTTTCAGTCCAAATCTCACTTGCCATTTTCTCTAAAGTCAAATGTTTTTTATAAAGATTGCTTTGTTATTCATGAGGGATTATTAATTATAACACTGTAACATATATTTTGTAATGTATATATTGTATAAATAATTTAAGATTATCTAGACCTTTCTCTTCTAATCTTTCTTTTTCTTTTTTCCTTTCTGAGTCTTTTCCTTTGCCACTTCCATCTCATTTGGTTTTTCTTTTTCCAACGTCTTGAGCTTCTTTTCATAAGAGTTCTTGGAAAAATTCGCTTTTAAAGTTTTTGTTGGGGGTTTTGTTGGGTAAAAGTGAAAGTATTTTCTCTAAAGTATATTTTAGAAAAGTATATATAAACCGGATATTTTCGCATGTTATGAAGAGGGCGGGAGAATTTGAGTCTTTGGATTTTTTGGAAGGCGCGGGTTTTGATGTTGTCCCGAGGAGTTTTTCAAGAGGAACCTTTAGTCTTAGAGGTTCAATTAAGAGAGTAGGGCACCCTTATATTTTGAAGGCCACAGGCGCAGGAATCCCTTCAACGTTGGGTATTAAAAAATATGCGGATGAACCAGGAACATACACTGAACTTTTGCAAATTTTCAAAAAGCTGAGAAGAATAAAGGGTTCTAACGGCGTTTTAGTAAAGAAAAAAATCGGAGGTGAAGAGTTTTTTGTTCGCGTTAGAAAGACACCTTCGGGAAAAAGTTATTTATCCTTTAAGCATATTGATGGCAAGAATCATAAACTTCCCAATTCAAAATCTTTTCCAATTACAAATAAAAAACTTGAGAAACTTTTCAAGGATACTAAAGTAAACAAGATTTTGTCTTCTAAAGAGAATAAAACTCTTGAAGGATTTATTATGAAGCTTTGTAAATTTTTAAAAGAACATATAGAAGTTTTGGAAGTTGTTGTTGGTAGTCTGTTTCTTTCAAAAGAAGGTGCTTTAATTGCCAACGCCAGAATAACTTTTGTGTGAATAAAATTTTTTGAAAAAGTTTTTTGTTACTGCTGGGACTTTTGAGAGATTGAAATTTTTGCTTTGAAATTTTCCAATTCCATAGTTGTGTCCAGCAATTATATACTTTTGTTTTTCTTCCAGGTTTAAACTGTGCCAATCTGGAACTTTTGTTTGATAGAACTGTCTTATCGTTCCGAGATTTTTAAGAAAAGATTTTGTATTTTTATAAGGATTAAATACTCCCTTTAGAAATGGTTCATTTTTCTCGTAGGCATTGTAGGCATCTTCAGTTACCTGAAAAATTCCTCCTTGCCTGATTGTATCTTTTTCTATTCCCTGTTTTGTTACCTTTTTTATTATATCCTCTCTGTAGGCATTTTCATTCATTGACGACTCGATCATTGCGATTTTTTCTAAATCTTTCTTTGAGAATTCCTTGGGAATTAAGTGGTCTAATTCAGTTAATATTTTATATAGCTCTTTTTTAGGCAGGTATTTTTCTCTTAGTTCGTAGGGGTTTATAGTTACAGTTTTTTCTGAGGGGTATTCCTTTATTGTTTTATTGGCTATGTCTGACGCTTTTTCGACGGTGCCACTAAATAAAATCATTCCAACCATTGCTGTATAAATTAGTCTTTTCATTTTATGTCATTACTATATAGTTACTATTTAAATCTTTTTCTTGTATATCTTGAAATTCAAAATTAATTTTGATTACTTGCTTCTTTTTAAATTTTGTGTATCACCGAGGAGTTTTTGATTTTTTCAGAAAGTTTTTGGTTTCTATAATTTTATAAAATCAAGTTTTCTTAAGATATCATGAAAATACTGGCTTTACATGTCGATTATATTGAATGGCAGGGCCTTAAGAAGGCCTTGAAGTCTATGGAAGCGCTGCCAGCCGAAGAGATTGCTAAAAAGAAAGTTGAAGAGGCGCTTGTTGTATTAACGGCTGTAGAAAAGGACGATAATCTTGAGGTTGTTCCCGAACTAGTTAAAAATATTAAGGATATCTGTGATAAGGTTGGCGCTAAAAAGGTTGTTTTGTACCCTTATGCCCATTTATCTTCAAATTTGGGTTCACCTGACACTGCTGTGAAAATTTTGAAAAATGCGGAGGAATCTCTTTGCGGCTACGGTTACGATGTTTCACGCGCTCCTTTTGGATATTACAAAACATTTGAACTTAAAGTTAAAGGTCACCCTCTGAGTGAGTTATCCAGAGAGATTGCGGTTTCTGGTGGAAAGGCCGAGGTTAAAGATTTAGACGAAAAAGAAGTGAAATCCCTTTTGAATGAGATCTCAAAGTCGAAACTCGATACTTCTAAATTGGCTGAAAATGATCATAGGATAATCGGGAAAAAGATGAACCTTTGGAGTTTCAATTCGGTTGCTCCGGGGATGGTCTTCTGGCATGACAAGGGACTTTTTATAAAAAATAAATTAATTGAATATTGGAGAGAAATTCAGAGGGCTGCCGGATATGAGGAGGTTTCAACACCTCAGATTATGGATAGGAAACTTTGGGAAATTTCAGGGCATTGGTCAAAGTACGGGGAAAATAATTTTAGGACGAGTTACGAGAAAAGAGATTTTTTGGTTAAGCCTATGAACTGCCCGGGGGGAATTTTAGTTTACAAATCTGGAGATAAGTCTTACAGAGATTTGCCTCTTCGCCTTGCAGAGATGGGGGTTGTGCATAGAGTTGAACTTTCAGGGGTTTTAGCAGGTCTTTTCAGAGTAATTCAATTTACCCAGGATGACGCTCATCTTTTTTGTCGTGAAGAAGATTTGGAAAATGAGATTGCAGGAGTCATTAAACTTATTACATTAATAACAGACACTTTTGACTTAAAGTTTGATCATGTTGAACTTTCGACTCGTCCCGAGAAGAGAATAGGAAGCGATAAATTTTGGGATCTGTCAGAAAAAACTCTCGAGGGTGTTTTGAAAAAAATGAAAATGAAATATAAAATTAATAAGGGTGATGGCGCTTTTTATGGGCCTAAAATTGATTTTCATCTTAAGGATTCATTAAACAGAACCTGGCAATGTGCAACGATACAAATGGACATGAATCTCCCCGAAAGGTTTGACTTAACTTACACGGATGAAAATGGAAAAGAAAAAAGACCAATAATGATACACCGCGTTATTTACGGTTCTCTTGAAAGGTTTATTGGAATAATAACTGAGAATTATTCGGGTAAGTTTCCATTGTGGCTTTCGCCGAATCAAGTAAAAGTTTTAACAATGAATGATGCAGTTAAGGATTACGCCAAGAAAATTCACGATGAACTTTTTGAAGCTGGTTTTAGAGTTGAACTTGATGACAGAAATGAGACTATCGGAAAAAAGGTTAGAGAAGCTTCAATTTTGAAGTTTAATTATATAATTACAGTCGGAGAAAAGGAGAAAAAAGCAGGAACTTTGAGCGTTCGTTCACGTGACGGAAAAGTTGTTGAAGGAATTAAAGTTGGAGATTTCGTTTCCAGTTTGAAAAAGGAAGAAGTCGAGAAAAAATAACATGGTAAAAAATAATGATAAAGATTTGAAAGAGTTTACAGCTTTTGTTCAGGAGGCCGGACTTATTTGGGGTCCTAGTCCTGAGATTTATGGGGGGCTGGCCGGATTTTATACATATGGTCCTCTTGGAAAATTATTAAAAAATAAAGTTGAAAATTCAGTTAGGAAAACTTTTAATGAAAATGGGTTTAGAGAAATTGAGGGTCCGACAGTTTTGCCAAATGAAGTTTGGAAGGCCTCGGGACACTTGGATACGTTTATGGATAGGATTATAAAATGTTCAAAGTGCAAAGCAGTTTTTAGAGCTGATAAACTCATAGAAGAAAGCCACGATATTTCTGCTGATGCTTTTAGTGATAAAGAAATTTTAGATTTTTTTAAGGAACATAAAATAAAATGTCCGACTTGTGGAGGATCTTTCGTTGAGAAAATAGAAAAGCAAAGTTTGATGCTTGGAACTGTTGTCGGCGGCAAAGCTGCATCTTTAAGGCCTGAAACAGCGACGGGAACTTATTTGCCATATCTGCGTTATTATAATTATTTTAGAAAAAAACTTCCGTTTGGGGTTTTTCAGATTGGAAAAGCTTACAGGAATGAGATTTCTCCGCGCCAAAATGTTTTACGTGGACGCGAATTTACTCAGGCTGAAGGCCAAGTCTTTGTTGACCCCAAAGAAAAAAATAATTGGCCGGCTTACGAAAAAGTGAAAAAAGAAAGATTGCCTTTTTGGTCTGAAGCAGAACAAAAGAAAGGGAAATTTTCCGGAAATTTAGTTTCGATTGAAGACGCTTTGAAAAAGAAACTGATAAAGAGTCAAGCTTACGGCTGGGCAATTTGGTTAGCTTATACTCAGTTTAAGAATTTTGGAATTCCGGCTGAAAAAATAAGATTAAGACAGCACCACCAGGATGAGAAAGCATTTTATGCTGATGACGCGTGGGACATAGAATTAAATTTGAATAATTATGGCTGGACTGAAGTCTGTGGGGTGCATGACAGAACAGATTATGATTTGACTCAACATTCGAAAGCTTCTGGTGTTAAATTAGAAGCTGTCCGAGATAATGGTGAGAAGTTCGTACCTCATGTTTTAGAAATTGCATTTGGTACGGACAGACCGACTTATTCAGTAATTGATTTGTTTTATGACAAAAAAACCGAGGGAGAAGGTAAAACAGGATTTAGGGTTCCTTATTCAATGAGTCCGATTGATGTTTCGGTTTTTCCTTTGATGAAAAAATCGGAGCTTGTAAATTTTGCCGAGAAAGTTAAATCTAATTTGGAGAAAAATTTTGTGGTTGATTATGACGTGGCGGGAAGCATTGGTAAAAGATATCTTAGGAGTGCCTCAGCCGGGACCCCTTATGCAGTCACTATTGATTATGGTTCTTTAGAAGACGGCACCGTTACTGTTCGAGATAGGGACAGTGAGAAACAAGTTCGTGTCAAAGCGGATGAAATTCGCGACATCGTCGGGAAACTTTTAGGCGGAGAAAAGAAGTTCGAGGAATTAAAATGAATTTTCAGTTTTATCGTGAAAAATTAGAGGACTCAGAAAAGTATAAAGACTTTGTTAAAAAGAATCCTTCTGCTTATCCATGCAGTTGTCTTTTTATTTTAGATAGGGAACACAAAGGAGAAGGAAATAAAGTTCATTTTGATTTTTGGCTTCCCGAGGAAAAAAAGATGAATTCATTTAGAGTTGATGGAGACGTACAACTCTTGCCTGTTGAAAGTTTTGACACTCGTGATTTTGAGAAAATTTCTTTTGAACACGAATTTAATATGGAAGACTTCGAGGAAATGATTTTGAAAAAATTGGGCGAAGAAAAAATAAATGGGAACATTCAGAAATTGTTATTTAGTCTTCAGAGGCTTGATGGAAAAGATTTTTTGATTACAACTGGTTTTTTGAACAGCCTGGGTTTAATAAAACTTACAATTTCAATTGATGAGAATAAAATAATTGATTTTAAAAAAATGAGCTTCTTTGATATGATGAAAATTGTCAAAGGAAACCGTGGTGGTAAAGAGAAAAAATAAATATTACTTTTCAACAATAAAATTTATCATCATTTCCGAGTTTTGCGTTGAAATTATTTTAAATCCTACTCTTTTGAAAAGTTCATGCACTTCACCTTCATCATATAGATAATAATATCTTTTTCCAATGTCTTGCCATCCGACTAGTTTTTCTTTACCTGCTTTTTTGAATCTTTTTGAGTTTTTATTCCATACCCCAACGTAAGCTTTTGCACCCTTTTTTAGGATCCTATATAATTCTTTAACGGTATTTTCTCTTTGCTCTGAATTTGTAATACAATGAAGAGCCGAGACACAAATCGCAGCGTCAAAGAAATTGTCTTCTTCCGGAATTTTATCCAATTCACTTTTTACAAATTCTGCCGGGATTTTTTGTGAATCGGATTTTTCTTTTGCTAACTTGAGCATTTCTTTTGAGAAATCAAGAAGAAACATTTTTCCACTTTTTATTTTAGTTAGATGTCTTCCTGAGCCTGAGCCTAAGTCTAGAACATTCCCTTTTGTTTGCGCAAGAAATTGTTTTACGTTTTCAGCTGGTTTTTGTTTATACCTGTGCCATTCCGGTGCAATTTTATTCCAAATTTTTTTTTGGTTTTCCATAGAAAAAGTTGGAGTTGGGGAGTTAAAAAGGTTTTTCAATACTCTTAAAAACAAATCATTTCTAATTTTTTTATGGAAGAGAGTCATATTAAAAAACCGGTTAGGTCAAAGTCAGGCGTCACACCCTTAACTGTTGTATTAAAACCTCGTAAATGTAACCACGGAACGTGCATTTATTGTCCTGGAGGAGATTATGTCCCGCAAAGTTATACAGATAAAAGCCCTGCAGTTATGAGGGCGTTAACCTTAAAGTTTGACGTTCGTCGTCAGGTGAAAGCGAGACTTGACGCTTTGATAAGGATGGGTCATCCGACAGAGAAGATAGAATTAATTATCATTGGTGGGACTTTTTTGCAATACGATTTGGACTATCAGTATAATTACATAAAAGGATGTTACGACGTTTTAAATGGTATTGATTCAGATAGCTTAGAAGAAGCTCAGAAAATAAATGAAACTGCAAAGCATAGAATTGTTGCGATGTGTATTGAAAACCGACCGGATAACTGTTCGGTTGAAGAGATAAAAAGAATGAGGGAGTTTGGTGCAACTCGCGTCGAAATTGGTGTTCAGATTTTGGATGACGAGATTTACAAGAAAACCGGACGCAGACATAAAATTCATGACGTAGTTGAAGCAACACAAAGACTAAAAGATGCTGGTTTTAAATTGGGTTATCACATTATGCCCGGCCTGCCTTATTCAACCATTGAAAAAGATATTGAAAAATTTAAACTTGTTTTTGATGATGAAAGATTTAGACCTGACCAGCTTAAAATTTATCCGTGCCAAATTGTTGAAGATTCACCGCTTGCCAAGATGTATAAGAGAATTAATTACAAAACTTATACTGACGAAGAAATAAAATATGTTTTAACTGAAATGATGAAAATTATTCCTGAATACTGCCGTATAATGAGGGTTATGAGGGAAATTCCAAAAGAAAAGATGATAAGCCACGCCGCCTCAACTTCGATAAGAAAGGATGTTGAAGAGGAGCTTAAAAGAAAGAATGCTTCTGTAAAAGAGATAAGAATCAGAGAAATTGGATTTAACCGTGAAGGGCTCAAAAAAGACATTAAATTAAAAACAATTGAATATGAAGCTTCCGGTGGGCATGAATTCTTTTTGGAACTTGTTAATTCGGATGACGTCTTGTTTGGGCTTTTGCGTTTACGCTTTCCTTCTGAAACCTTTTTGGAGGAATTGACGGATTGCGCGATTGTCCGTGAACTTCATGTTTATGGACAGGCATTGAATTTGCATGAAGAAGGAAAAGATTCTCAGCATAAGGGTTATGGGAAAATGTTAATGGCTGAAGCAGAAAAAATTTCTAAAGACGCCGGTTACAAAAAGTTAGCTGTTATCTCGGGTGTTGGGGTTAGAGAGTATTATAAGAATTTGGGATATAATTTAGTTGGAACTTATATGGTTAAAAATTTAAATTAGAAATTCTTTTTGTTTTCATGGAAAAAATTGTTGCAGCCGGACCTGTTATTGTAAAGGAAGGAAAATTATTGGTTACCTTAGACAAGGGAGACTTGTTTTTTAAAATTCCTGGTGGAAAGCCAGAAAGGACGGAAAGTTTAGAAGAATGCGTTTTAAGGGAGCTTAATGAAGAAACCGGTTTTTGGGGTAAGATTGGTAGAAAATTAAGCACGATTCATTTAACAGAAGACCCCGATACTGGAAAACAAATCAATGTTTTTCTTTATCACTTCAAATTTGATTTAGAGAACTTTAATGAAAATTTTGATTCATTTGAGCATAACAATCATAAAGTTTGTTGGATTAATTTAAGCAAACTAGAAAATTATAATATTGCCCCTAATATAAAATTTCTTTTTGAAAAGGGAGAATTAAACTAAAATTTGATTTCGCCTTTTTGCCAGGCTCTTAAAATTTCTCTTGCGGTTTTATCTTCATCGACAATTGCACCTTTTTTTAGAAAATTCTTTTTCGTTCCAACTTCTTCAATAAATTCTTCTGAATTTTCAGCATTTGTTTTGTAATAATTTTGAAGAGCGGTTTTGTACTTTTCATTTTTGAAAATTTCATTTATCACTAATTCTGGTTCTTTTATTTGGGAATAACTTTTTCCTCCGAATATTGTTGAGACTGAAATCTTTTGTTTGTCAATATTTGAATATTCTTCTTCTGGGATTACCCCAGGCGAATCGATTAAAACAATATCTTCAGAAAGCCGTATTTTTTGTACATTTTTTGTGAATCCTGCAACAGCTCCGACTCCTGCACCTGACTTTCCTGAGAGAATATTAATCAAAGAACTTTTTCCAGTGTTTGGGTAGCCTACCACCCCAACTTTTATTTTCCCTCCTTCTTTTGAAAGAACAACTTTATCTTTTTTTATTTCTTTTAACTCTTTTTTTTCAATTTTTTTTGAGAGGATTTTTATTAAATCTCTTAATTTTTTTATGCCTGTTCTTTTTTCGCATGAAACAATTGCGTAGGGATTCGGAGCAAGTTTTCTTTTTATTTTATCAAGTTTTTCTCTTGGAATTAAGTCCGATTTATTAATTGCAAAAATTAGAATTTTCTTTTGCTTTTTTATTGCTTCTTCAATTTTTAAGTTTCTTGTTTCCTCGTAGAACCTTGCGTCCAGCACTTCAATAATTATATCGGAAGTTTCGACAACAGCTTTTGCAACGGACGGGTACTTTGCCCTTTGGCGAGTCATGTTCCCAATGCGTCTGTTTCTTCTTGAAGAAAAAATGAATTTTGGTCTCATGAATTAGTAAGGTCTGATGGGTTTAAGAATTTATTTAAGGGGCTGCTTAATTTTCCAAATATATGTTGTAGAGACACATAATGTTTAAATATGCTAATGGGGGCGTGGGTATAACTTAAAGTTTGGTAGATTTAAGATGAAAATTTTAACAACAAATTCAGCAGGGAATGATGTCTTTGGGGGCATTCATACAAGAAAAATG
>JBJKQI010000016.1:0-7461 GCA_046705565.1 Candidatus Pacearchaeota archaeon
TAAAAGTTCAGACTGGAGGAGATTTTTCAGGAGTTATAAAAGAAGCAACAAACTCAATAGTTATAATAAAAACAATCTCTGATTTGGGGTCTGGATTTTTTATAGCAAATGGGTACATTGTCACAAATGAGCATGTAATAGAAAACAATAACGGCGCAATAGCACAAAATATCCAAGTAATAACTAGCGACGGTGAAAGCCACGCTGCAACACTTGTAGGATATATTAAAAATTTAGATATAGCATTAATAAAAACAGACACAGGGTACAAATCATTAAAACTTGTAAATTCAAATAATGTCTCTATTGGAGAGAAAGTCGTTGCAATCGGAACTCCTGAAGGTTTGAGTTTTTCAGCAACAGACGGAATAGTATCAGCAGTAAATAGAACCGGCTTTGGAACAAATGGGACATATGTGCAAACAAACGCCCAGTTAAATCCGGGCAATTCGGGCGGTCCGCTAATAGATCAAAATGGAGATGTTGTTGGGATGAATAACTTTAAGTTTACAAATACAGAAGGAATCGGATTTGCCCTTGAAGCAGATAAAATAAAACTCGGCGTCAACATAATAAGCCAAAAAGTCCTGAATGAAACTTTAATAAATTAAAATTTCTTCTAATTAACGATGGAACAAAAAGCTTCAATAGGAATTCAGACAAAAAAAGAGGAGGATATGTCAAAGTGGTACGAGGAAGTTTGTTTGAAGTCAGAATTAGTCGAATTTGCAAAAGTGAAAGGGTTTATGGTTATTAGACCGAGAGGATTTTCGGTATGGGAAAAAATAAGAGAAGAATTTGAAAAAACAATTAATCAACCGCTCGGAGTCAAAAATGCGTATTTCCCATTATTAATTCCAGAATCATTCTTTAAAAAAGAAGCAGAACACGCAGAAGGATTCACCCCTGAAGTGGCCTGGATAGACCCCAAGCTAACTAAGGATTCTGAGCGTCTGGCAATACGCCCGACATCCGAAACAATAATGTATAATTCATATTCCAGATGGATTCGCTCATATAAAGATTTGCCATTAAAGATTAATCAATGGTGTAATATTATAAGGTGGGAAACAAAAGCAACAAGGTTATTTTTAAGAACAAGGGAATTTTTGTGGCAGGAAGGACATAACGTTTATGAAACAAGTGAAGAATGTGAAAAGGAAACAATTGAGATAATTAAAAGATATAAAAATCTGGTTGAAGAACTTTTGGCAATGCCTGTCCTTGTCGGAAAAAAATCAGACAAAGAAAAATTTGCAGGAGCTCTGCACACTTACACAATAGAAGGGTTTATGCCCGACGGGAAAGCTCTTCAGTGTGGCACATCCCACAATTTAGGTGATGGATTTGCAAAAGCTTTTGGGATTTCATTTTTGGGGAGGAATGAAAAAAAGCAACACCCCTTTCAAAACTCCTGGGGAATTTCAACACGGTTAATTGGGGGGTTGGTTATGACACATTCAGATAACTCGGGACTAGTTCTTCCTCCCCGTGTTGCAGAAAACAAAGTCGTTATAATCCCTTTAATCTTCAAGGGAAAAGAAGAAAAAGTTCTAAAGAAATCACAAGAAGTTTTCAAAAAATTAAAAAAATTTAACCCCCTCCTCGATGATTCAACAGAGTATTCTCCGGGATATAAATTTTCGGAATATGAATTGAGAGGAATTCCCCTAAGAATCGAAATTGGCCCCAGAGATTTAGAAAAAGAAAGCGTCACGGCAGTAAGAAGAGACACAAAAGCAAAAGCAGAGATAAAAATAAAAGATATCCAAAAGGGGGTTTCAGAAATCCTTAATAGAATGCAAAAAGAAATGTTTGAAAAAGCAAAGAAAAGAATGGATGAAAATATAGTTTACGTCAAAACGAAGGAAGAATTCCTAAAAGCCATCAAAGAAAAGAAACTAATAAAAATGAATTGGTGCAGTAATTCAAAGTGTGAAGAAGAGATTAAAGAAAAAACGGGTGCCTCAACAAGGTGCACTCCTTTAACAAGAGAAAACCCTTCAGGAGAGTGTCCCTTCTGTTCTAAAAAAGCTCTTGAAGTCATGTATTTTTCAAAGAGCTATTAGTTAATCTTCTTGATTTAAAAGCCCGTTGAGTTCATCTTCCATTGCAAAAGTTCTCTCTAAAAGAGCACTCAATTCTGTTTCGGTTTCCATCTTTTCTTTTTTGTTTTCCATCAAAACTCGAAAAATTCAACCAACCCGAACTAACTTAAGAATTCTTTACTTAATTTAATTCGAGTTATTGAATTAAATTAAGTTTAGTTTTTTAGAGTAATGACTGACTTAAAACTACAATTATAATGTCTAAGCCACATACTCATACAAAAATAAAGAAAACATCATTTTTAATCTTTTTGATTCACAAGAGAAGTCAAATTTTTTTCAAATTCGTCCAATTGGGTTTCATCCATTTGAGCTCCAATTGCGTCATTATGACCGCCGAAAGTCACAAACTTCATCCCCGCTGTTGCCCTTCCTACTAAAGCCTTAACATCCTTACCTCTCAAAGAAAGATTAATCCTCGAGCCTTTAAGGTAAGCAACAACAATTATTTTTTTGGGGTACAAGTAACTAAGTTTATTGGCAACATCCGCACTCATAGAAGTATCCCCTGCATATTTAAAAAA
The DNA here is from genome assembly GCA_046705565.1 of Candidatus Pacearchaeota archaeon. Lineage (GTDB taxonomy): Archaea > Nanobdellota > Nanobdellia > Pacearchaeales > GW2011-AR1 > GW2011-AR1. The sequence continues at coordinate 2,633 of JBJKQI010000016.1, forward strand.
GATAATATTCTCCGAACCAGATTTCTTTTTCGCTTTCTCTATTAAATCATCCAGTTTTGAATTAATAACATTAAACCGGTAATGAAAACTTAAAGTTTCATTTTTTTCTTCCAAAACTTCATACGGGTTCTTTGTATTTATCAAAAATCTAATCATCTTCATAACTAAGGTGGTTCTATCCTTTAAGCCGGTTCCAAACATCCTTGAAATTTGACCAATTCCTGAAGAATAATATACTTTAAAGGGGTCGTTACTTTCTACCCCCAAATCAGGATAAAGTTTCAAAAAAGTTTTATACTCTTTGGGTAAAAATTTATCTGCGATACACCCCGCAATTAAAATCCAGACATCATCTTTTCTTTTAGTTATTTCATAACAAACTTTTGTGACGGGTTCATTCTTTTTTGAACTTAAAACGGGATTAAAATATTCAACCCATTCAGGAATTTTTTCCTGAGTTCCCTCATGATGGTCTATCCAGACAAGAGGCAAATTCCTCTTATGAACATCTTCAAAAAATTCCTCTGACACTGTCGGCTGATCCAAAACAAAAATGTAATCAGGATTAAATTCATCAATCCGTCGAAGATACTCTTTTCCTAAGGGGGAAGTTTTAACTGGAACCCCATTTCCTTTTTTGTAAAACCTTCTTAGAAGAAGATAGCTGCACAACCCATCTTGATCGTTGTCAAAATAAAATAAGGGGTTTTGCGCTCTTATCAGGTGTTCTCTTAATACTTCAATTTCTTTTTTCTTTATCACCTTGATTATAATTAAAAGAAGTATAAAAATTTAATGAGATTACAGCCCCTTACCTAAATTAACTTTTTCTTTAAGATTATAAATTTCTTCCCTGAAAAAAGAAAGCATGGCTTCGCTCTCCAAGACTTCCATAAGTTCTTCGTTTGTTGCACCAAGAATTTCAGACAAATTATCGAAATTTCCAACGAGTAAATCAATGTATCTTTCAAGAAGATTTGTTTTCCCAAGAAGACGAATACCTTTCGGAGAAACATTTTTGTCGTGAGTTTCCTCAAATAAAAGACGTGAGATATTCATCGGTTCTAATAAAAAATCGAAATCCATTTTTTCCAAAATTTCAAGCGACGAAGAATGATTCTGGCCAAAATAATCCTTAAGGATAAGTTCTTCTTCTCTTCCCAAACCCCCCATTAATTCTTTTAATCTCATCTTTACAATTGTACCTTCTTTACCCAATTCAATCAAATATCTCTCCACAACCTCTGCAATTCTTTTCATTATCTCAACTCTTTGTAAAACTGCACAAACGTCATTTATCGTCGCGTGACGCCTTAGCTCAAGGGAGTTTAAGTCCCCCAACAATTCATCAAAAATATCCCTCTGCTTTTCAAGAATCTGCAAGGTTTCAGATGCTCTCCTTAAAACTTCCGAACTCCTCTCAAGTTGATACGAAGAATCCTCGTAAAAGACAGTTATCTTATTTTTTCTCTCAGAGACCACAAGAGCAACCGTTTTTGCCTGCTTAGCAGTCCTTTCTCCTGCTTTATGTCTCGTACCCGTTTCTTTAGTTGGAATTGTTATTGAAGGAAAAAGAAGAGTATTAACTCTCAGAATTTCTTTAGCATCTTTAGATAAAATTATTGCACCATCCATCTTGGCAAGTTCAACAAGCCTCTGAGCGCTAAACTTCGCATCTATTTTAAATCCCCCTTCAACAATTTCCCCCAAATTGCCATTATCCAAAACTATCAAGGCTCCCATCTTTGCATTCAAGAAGTCATCAAGAGCAATACGCAGACTAGTACCTGGGGCAACCATTTTCAAAACATCCAAAAAATCTTTTCCAAGCTCTCCTTCTATATTTTCTTTTGAAAAAGGTAAAAAGATTTCTTCAGTTTTGTTTGGATTAGAATTTTCGTTTGTCATGCCAAGAAAAATCTCCACTTCTATTTAAATATTTATCTACGAAATTCTCTAGGAGTAAAAAATTAACTATTTTGCAAAAGTCCTTGCAACCAGCAAAGGAAAAATTATTGACGCTTCCCCATAAACCTTGACTCTCTTTGCGTCCGGCAAAATTTTCCCCCATGAAACTGCCTCTTCCGGAAGTGCTCCGGAGTCCGAACCGTCAAATTCCTGAGCAGTGTTTATATAAACCGCGTAATCCGCACCGTTTCTGAACATATTCGCATTACAAATTGAGTGTTTTATTGTTCCGCCACCTAAAACAATTATGCCTGTTTTCTCAGGACCAAGAGTTGTATTATTCAGCTTCCAAATGTCCTCGGCAACATCCAATAGAAAATCTGGGTGCTTCGATTTAAAAAAATAAACCATGTCCCCCAAACTCCCGTCGGTAACTGCCGGACAAAAAACAGGGATTTTATTTTTAGCCGCCCAATAATAGATTGAATTCTTGTTATTAATTTTCTCACCGAGTTTCCAGATTAATTCGGAGGGCGTAACTGCTTTGCCTGTTTCTTTCTGACGCAAATAAAATTCTTCTAAAATAGGAATTATAAAATCTTCAAAATCACAATATCTTGAATTTGGAATAAATATATTCCCAGCACGATTTATTCCTTTATCCCTTAGATCTGAACCTGATGCTCTGAAATCTCCCAACTTGAAATCCCCCAAACACTTTATGATGTCCTCTTCAACTCCACCAGCAGTAGTCGACAAAACATTAATCTTTTTATGCTCAACTAAAAACCGAATAATCTCCCTGACTCCTGAGGTTACCATATTTGAAGTATACCCCAAATAAATGAAAGCTTTTTTGGAAATCATTTCATTAATTATTTTTTCAGCTGAGGAAAAGTTCGACGCCTGTATTCCCATAGAAGAGAAACTTTCAATTATTTTATCATAATTAATTCCTTTGTTAAAGTCATATCCTCGAATAGAAATGCCGTCGGCTTCTTCAGACCGTCTCAATATATTCTTCCGCGCAATATTTTCTTTATTATTTTCTTTTTTCATTTTCAAGAAATAAGGTTAACACTAAAAACTCACAAAACTGGAATTGGTATAGCTATAGCATTTCCCATATAGAAATCTAGAAAAAGCAATTTTAAAACCTTTCCATTAATATAAAACATCTCCAAAAATCACGAAAATCTTTTTAAAACAAATTTCCCTTTTAAAAAGTATGGACAAAGCATTAAAAATAATATTGGGATTGATCCTTGTAGTTGTTCCGTTGTACTTAGTTCTTCCTGGAATGCCTCTTGCAGGATGGGGAGCCGCAGCATGGGAATTAATTAAAGGTGCAATTACTATTGTTGTGATCTTAGTAGGATTAATCTTGATAATTCTTGGCATAAGTGAACTCAAAGATTAATCAAATTCCAAAATAAATTAGAGTTCCTTCTATTATTGCTGCAATTACTAACAAGGGCAGGACTATAAAAATATAAACAGAAATAGATTTAATTAAAAACTCTTTGAATTTTTCCCACTTCTTCTTTTCTAAAATGAATGTTGAAAATTTTAGACCAAGACCGAATGAGATAAGTATTGCTGGAAGTTCAAAAATTCCATGGGGAAAAAGCTTCCAAAGCGAAAGAATTCCCTCTTTTGAAACACTTACCGACGAAACAAATCCTAAGATAAAACCATTTGCAATCGTTGAAAATAAAGGGAAAAGTCCAAACAAGAATCCAAAAAACAAACCCGTAAACCCTGCAAGAGAATTATTGTCAAATAAAAACACAATCAGCCCAGACCAACTTAGCCCCTGAGTTTGTGCTAAAAGATTTTTGAAGTAATTCAAAACCTGATTTCCCAAAGCTTCAGGCAGGGGAACAAAAAAACCAATTAGAGCAAACAAGAAGAAAAGCCCAATTGCAAAATAAATGTAATTTTTGGATTCTTTTATATAATCAAAACAAATTTTGTATTCTCTTTCTAAAAATTCTCCGACAGTAACTCTTTTTTTTCTCATCTTATAATTGTTGAAATAAGTTTCACCTTATTTGGATATTTTTTCTTCAAATAATATCCGTAGGCTAAGCCAATTATTAAACCTCCAAAATGGGCCGAATTTGCAATCGGCAAAGGCACAAAAAGCCCAATTATAACCAGAGGAATTATTGCTGCGATAGGGATTACCCAAAAAGGCATCGTTAATGGAAGAGAAAACCTGTAAAGTTTTGAATTAAATGAAAACATTGCAAATATTGCAAAGAAAACATAGATTGTAAAGACAAGGCTAAGCCCGGAAACTATATCTGAATTAGGAAAAGCACTTGACAAAAAGGAATCTAAGATTATTGCAAACAAAGGCCCGGCAATAAGACTTATCTTTTTATTTGGAATTAAAACAGACAAAACTCCAACAAGACCAAAGATTGCCCCCGAAGCTCCAACCCCCATAACTGATGGATCTCCAAATATCTTTGAACCAAAAAAACCATACCCGAAGAAATAAGAAAGGCTTACAAAAACGCCACCGGCAAAAAGGCCCGCGATGATATAAAACCAAAAATACCTTTTAGGACCGATTATCCTCTCAATTAAAACTCCAACAAAGAAAAGTGAAATCATATTAAACAAGATGTGAGTTATTCCTGCGTGCATAAACATACTTGTTAAAAAAGTCCAGTAATACCCTCCTGAAAAAATTAACGATGGTGTCAAAGCAATGTCCGACCACGAAATTGCCTTAGAAGAAATTAAAATATAAAACACGATAAACAAGACGACATTAACCGCAATTAACTTTGTCGTCATACTAAGCTTTTCAAAAAAACTAATCTTTCTCTTATTTGTTATTTCATAAACAGGCATTTTAAAAAAAGTAATTTCAATTATTTAAAGTTTGAGAATCAAATTTATTTTCT
>JBJKQI010000017.1:0-2878 GCA_046705565.1 Candidatus Pacearchaeota archaeon
TACTCATGTTGGAAAAAAAAGAATAATGAAAGAGTGGGATGAAATAAAATTAATTTTAAAAAATCCCGAAATTCAAAAACAACTCAAACTCGACAAAGATGAGTTAATTTATCTGGCGAGGTATTAAGCCCAAAACCATTAAAAACTTCGTCTGCGTGACGTAAATATGGCTTACGACATCGTCCTTGGAAGAAACGAATCAGATAAAAAACTTCTTGGTAAAGAGGGATTAATTTACATTGGAAAAGGTTATGTGAAAATGGGCCAATACACTTCCCTTTCAAATAAAATTTACTTAGATGTCGCTAGAAGCCACGTAATTTTGGTTGCAGGTAAAAGAGGTTCAGGAAAGTCATACACTCTGGGAGTTTTAACAGAAGAAATTTCAAGCCTACCAAAAGATGTCTCTCAAAACATTGCTTCATTAATCTTTGATACAATGGGAATTTACTGGACGATGAAATACGAAAATGAAAAAGATAAAACTCTCCTTGAGGATTGGGGATTAAAACCAAAGAACCTTCCCGTAAAAGTGTATGTCCCTTTTGGATATTATGATGAATTTATCGACAACGGAATCCCGGTAGATGAAAAATTTGCTCTTGCAACTTCAGAATTAACAGCCGAAGACTGGATAACAACTTTTGGACTTAAATTAATTGAACCGGTTTCAATATTAATTGAAAGAGTCCTTTTAGAAATAAGTGATAAAAAAAAGAATTTCACAATTGCGGACATAATCGACGCTATACAAAAAGACAAAAAGTCGGACAAAGAAACAATAAACGCTGCAGCCGGACTTTTTGAGGCAGCCGACACATGGGGAATATTTGCCAAAGAGAAAACGAAACCAACAAAAACAAATGATTTAGTCAAAGCCGCAACGACTTCTGTTCTTGATTTAAGCGCATATAATTCAATTGGCGCATTTAACGTCAGAGCACTTGTAATAAGCTTAGTTTCAAGAAAACTCTTCAAAGAAAGAATGAACGCAAGAAGAAACGAAGAAGTTAAATCAATTTCAAAGGGATTAGATTATTCAGGAGAACAGGTAAAAAAAGATTATCCCTTGGTTTGGCTTTTTATTGATGAAGCTCACGAGTTTTTACCTAAAGATGAAAAAATAGTTTCAACAGATGCGCTAGTGCAGATTCTGCGTGAAGGACGTCAGCCCGGAATCTCATTGGTCCTCGCAACTCAACAGCCAGGAAAAATTCATACAGACGTTATGACTCAGTCCGATTTGGTAATTTCTCATAGAGTAACTTCAGAACCGGATATAAAAGCGCTTAACAATATGATGCAAAGTTACTTGACCGACACAATACAAGGATACATGAACGAGCTTCCTTCACTAAAAGGTTCAGCAATACTTCTTGATGACAACTCAGAAAGAATTTACCCTATAAGAGTTCGCCCCCGTTTCACCTGGCACGGAGGTGAAGCTCCAACTGCTGTCGCAGAAAAAAAAGAACTTTAGCTTCGACGGAGTGCCCGTGGCACGGACGAGCAACTTCAACGTCACAGATTGCAAATGTTTCGACGTTGCAGGTTGGGAGCAAGAGAAGCCCCAACTGCTGTCGCAGAAAAGAAGGAATTATAATTTATAGTTATCAAAATCGGGATATTCAATAAGAGGCTTATCGTAGACTAAAAAAATATTATTTAACCCTCTTGACATCTCCTCACTTTCAAGATACCCATATTTCTCTTTTGCTACAGATTTATCTAATAGGATTATTCTAGGAATTCCAAAACCATAATCTTTCTCAAACTGAAAAAGAGTCAAATCCGCAATTTGATTATTCAAAGTCTCCGCCCAAGAATGAGGCTTGGGTCCATTTTTTGTTAAAACATAACCTGCTACCGGTTTAAAACCAAGTTCTTCAGAGAGTTTTTTCACAGAAAGACTACAACAAACCGGAAAAGTGGGTTCATACAACTCGAGATTTTTTTGAATCAAAGTCAGCCTAGAAACTAAATTATTATTTTTCATTTTTTAACCTACCTCACAGTAAACAACGTATCATCGTCAACATCAAAAACCCCAAGGCGAACGCCCGAGTCTATCCAACCATGAGCATAATTTAATGCGGCAAATGCATTAACCCAATCACCTTTTTCTTCAAAGTGATGTGCGTCAGAAATATAATTTGTTACCATTTCAATAATTTCTTTTGAATCTTTCTCACGTCCTTTAATAACATTTTTTTTGGCTATTGAAAGAGCAGTTTCACTGACATTAAAATATTTTTCAAGTTTTTCTCTTGTGATTTCTTTTTCTGTTTTCATCTTAATTCCTAACCTCAAAGTCAATTCTTACACGAACCTTAAATGGAGCAATCTCTCCGGCGTTTTTAACGTTTTTGATTTTTATCTTCCGTCCAAGTTTTTTAGCAGTTTCCTCAACCATTTTAACCTTATCTTTTACTTGTTCAATTGGACAAAAATCATAATAATAAATCCTTGTTCCTCTTTTTGAAATTAAAAAAGCCGAATCCAAAAAGCTGTCCTTAAGCTGGGGTCGAGGCATTAAAATTACATCAAATTTTTTCCCTTCTTTTGAAAGCTTTAATGCAACTTTTTTAAAATCTCCAGGAACAACCTCAACTTTTCCTTGAAGTTTATTTCTAATTATATTTTCTTTAGTATACTCATTTGCTTTGCGATTAAGTTCATTCGAATAAACACTTTTAGCCTGTGAATTTTTAGCTACAACAATTGAAAAAGGTCCGACACCAGCAAACGCTACAAAAACCTCATCATTTTTTTTAATAAGAGCAGCAACTTCCTTCCTTTCATTACTTAGACGCACAGAAAAATAAGTTTCATCAATGTTAAACCTAAAAACACAACCATTTTCCTTGTACAAAACTTC
>JBJKQI010000018.1:0-10415 GCA_046705565.1 Candidatus Pacearchaeota archaeon
AAATAAAATCATTGACAAAATTGAAACCCATAGAAGAATTATTTCAAAAAAAGATGCAACGGGAATTTTAAGTGAAAAGAAAAGTACACTCCATAAAACATTAAGAACAAAATTAATTGCAAAAACAGATATTATTTTTTTCCGGTCCTTCTTTTTTGAATTTGTCCACGCAAAATAAAGTGACAGGGCAATCAAAAGAAATAAAAAATTCCATACAATCGGAAAAACAAAATTTGGCGGTGTAATTGCCGGTTTTATTGAATTATACCATGCACTGTTTGTATTTCCCGATGTAAATAAACTTCCGGCAAAACCGACGGCAAACGTGACAACAAGAGAAACAATTAAAACTTTCCAGTTTATTTTCATAATCAAATAAGCAAAATGGATTTTTTAAAATTTTTGAGTCTTGAAATTAAGCTTTCAAGCTTTGCATTCTTTATTTGGGGAGTGATAAGTCTTCGAAATTGCCTTTCGGCAAATTTCTACGGGAGATAAAAATTAATGCAGTAAAAGTTTAAGCTTAACTAATGAAGTCCCCCTCGACAAAATGAACTTGCAAATGTCGAACAAAACTCTAAATAGATTTTTGGATTAACTTCAGGTTCCGGAATTTTCCTTGCCAACCGGCCGGAAAATTTGTCCACCGTATACTAAAATCAAACAAACGAATTTAAAATTAATAAAAAAAGAAGAAAAGCCCCTATCTTTTCGGTCAAGAAAATAAAAATATATTCTTTTTCCTAATGTTTTATTTCTCTAAGAAACTGCTAATAAATAGTACAAGGAAAGCAACTCCTACAAGCCACATTCCCCAGCCTGTTGGCATGTCACCAATAACACCTACAGTTCCCACAAGTCCTGCGACAAATGTCCACCAATTAATCATTTTTAAGTTCCTCCCTTTTAGCTTTATGAGGCGCGTTCACCATTATAGAAATACGGACTTGTCATTTAAATACTTGACGATTTTTTGGTTTTACTCAATTTTAGAGGGGGAAAGGGGGTTTTCATATTCATCCGTTTTTTAATTTTAAGACAATTCCCCATATAATCAATATTCCTCCGACAACTATTGCAATAATTGACCAGGTTGTTAGATCAAATATGCTAATAGTCGCAAGCATTATTCCGCCAATAATAAACCAATTTTTCATTTTATCTTTGAAAGAGTTTATTTAACTGATTAGTCAAATTTTTGTTTGGGGGAGGAGTTGGGTTTTGTATAAAATAAACATGACTTGCCACATAAATTAGGGCTCCCGCAATGATAATTATTCCCAACACTAAAGGAATCCAAACAGTCGCTGACCCCTTCTTATTTTCCATGTTTTACTTAAGTCACGTTAGGGGGAGTTTTAAGTGTTTTGGGAACCAATTCTTTTTTGTGCCAATTCATAAAATTCTTTTTCAATTTCTATCCCAGTAAATTTTCTATTAAACTTTTTTGCAATAACCCCCGTTGTTCCTGAACCCATGAATGGATCCAGAATAGAATCTCCCTCTTTAGAAGTCGATAAAATAATTCTTCGCAACAATTCAAGAGGTTTTTGTGTTGGGTGTTTTCCAAATTTTTTTTCTTGTAGAGGTGTTAATGTAATGCTCCAAATACTTCTCATTTGTTTTCCTTTTGGGCTTATTTTATCATCCCATTTTTTCATTAATTCATAATTGAAAGTGTTTTTTGCATTAGGATCTTTTTTTGCCCAAATTAAAGATTCGTGAGCATGAGCAAAATATCTACCAACTAAATTTGGAGGAGCATTTGGTTTGTACCAAACTACTTCATTCATAATTTTGAATCCTAAAGATTGCAGAGCATATCCAACTTGAAAAATGCTATGGTGTGTGCCAGAGATCCAGATAGCTCCATTTGGTTTTAATAGGTCTCTGCAAAGTTTTATCCATTGGTAGTTAAATTTAAAGTCCTCTCTTACCCCTCGAGATTTATCCCATTTTCCTTTATCTACAGAAGAAATTTTTCCTGCTTTACAGGTGATTCCTCCGTTTGAAAGCCTATAAGGAGGATCCGCAAAAATCAAGTCAAATTTTTGGTTTAACTTTGGCATAATTTCCAAACAATCCCCATGAAAAAGTTGTATACACTCTTTTCCCATAAAATTTTTAACAAAGAAGGGTTATTATAATTTTAGGAACATTTTAATATATAAAAATTTTAATGGAATTATGATTGAAGGGGGAAAAGGCGGAGCTACAACAAATAAGCACGGTCTGGCTTTTGAAAGAAGAGTTGATTTAAGAAAAGTTTTTGATAAACTTAAAGGGTATGTAGTTAAAGAAAATGATTTATACTTTAATGGAAAGTTAGTTGCCAAATTTTATAAAAAATATGGTCTTTATTCGGGATTATTGTCTGAAAAGAAAATTAATTATGAAAAAATTCTTTCTAAGAAACTATTGCCCGATGAGACAATTTTTGTTTTAAAGAATGAAACTCTTTACATAATTGAAATGAAATTTCAAAAAGTTTCTGGTTCAGTTGATGAAAAATTACAGACTTGTGATTTTAAGAAAAGACAATATACAAAATTACTAAGCAAAGCTAAAATAAGAGTTAAGTATATCTACATTCTAAACGACTGGTTCAAAAAGCCAGAGTACAAGGATGTTTTAGATTATGTTAAATTTGTAGGTTGCGATTATTATTTTGAAAATTTGCCTTTTAGTGTTTTAGATCTCCCTGAACCTTTTGAAGAGGATAATTAGTTACAACAACTTCTCTTATTTCCCCCCTCTTTGTTGCATCACAATTTATCATTCTTTTTGCTTGAACAAAATTTATATTATATCCTTTATATAAATTTTTTATAAAATCCGTATCGCTGTTACTTAGCATAACGTTACAACCTTTTTTGTCTAATTCACGAAAAACTTTTGCCAGCTTTTTTTGTTCTTCTTCTAAGAAATTATCTTTCGTATAAGTTGTGAAACTTTTTTTATTTTCTAAGGGATAATAGGGGGGATCAAAATAAATAAAATCTCCTCTCTTTGCTTTCTTAACAGAGTCGTAAAATTGAGCAATTTTGGAGTCATCTTTTTTCATAAATTTAGAAATTTCTCTTAAACTCTTTTCATCACATATTTTAGGATTTTTATAACTCCCGATTGGAACATTAAACTGCCCTTTAGAATTAACCCGATATAATCCATTAAAACAAGTTTTGTTTAGATAAATGAATCTGGCTGCAATTTCTAACTCTGTCAATTTGCCAATCTCTTGTGAACGAATTTTGTAATAAAACTCTTTATTGTGTTTTGATTTATATTTCTTTAACAGTTTAATTAATTCTTCGACATTCTTTTTTACAGTGTTATAAGTTATTATTAACTCTTCATTTATGTCCGAAAGAAAAATCTTTTTTATTTCGGGATGAGTTTTAAGCAAATAAAATGCTATAGCCCCTCCCCCAACAAAAGGTTCAAAATATCTTTCAATCTTTCTGGGGAAGAATTTATCGAACTGCTCCAATAACTGTTTTTTCCCTCCAGCCCATTTAACTAATGTTGGAACCTCTTTTTTCATTTTATTATTATGAATTTTATGTTTAAATTGCTTCTGATACTTTTAGGTCTCTAAACTTTATAAACATTTCGGTCTCTAAAAATTTAAAAAGTTTGTAATTAATAAAATCTTATGAAAATACTGAAAGAAAAATCTCGGGAGTACAAGGGAAAGAAATATCATAAATATAAAATCAATCTTCCCGAGGAGCTTCTAAAAGAAGCAGGTTTCAAAGAAGGCGATGAACTTGAAGGCAAAGCACGAAAAGGAGAAATTTTATTGAAGAAAAAATGAGTAAAGATTCAGATGATTTTTGGAAACTTCTAGGGAGTATAGCTCTTGGAATTATAGGTGGCAAAGTTCTTTTGAATTTAATAAAAGTTAAATGTGAATATTGTGGTTTTGAGTTCCCTGCAGATCAAGAGGTCTGTCCAATTTGTAGAAGGAAAAGGAGTAAAAATTTAAAATGAGCCTAAAATGGATTAAAATTAGAACGATCTCAGTAACAGCCAATGTTATTCTATTTATTGATATTATATATTTATTCTTTGCTTATTACGGAATCATAAATTCCTACTTCAACTTTTTAAGTAGTCCTTTTTGGATTTTTGTAGGGTGGATGTATTTATTTCTAAATATCGTTGCAGTAAATATTTTTGAATATGTCCGAAGAAAGAATGTAAATAAAATATGCCCCCTACTGTGGGGGGCCTCTAAAAGTAAATAAATACAAATGTGAGAATTGTAAAAGAGAAATATAAGATGAACAAAAGAGGACAATCAAGAAGTGAGAATAATGCTTTAGGGTATGTGGTAATCTTCCTTATTTTAATTTTATTAATTTATCTTTTTTTTAAAATAATCTTAGTCCTTGGAATCATCTTAACAATTATTGGAATTATAATAATTATCTTAGGGGCAAATGAAAGTGACGAGCAAGTTCTATTAATTGGCATAGTTGTAACGATTGTTGGGGTAATTGCTTTTACACTAGGAATTGCTGGAGTGAGTTTCTTTGAAGGTAATCCTGTGGGATCAAGTTTATTGAATACTTCAAAGGACTTTGTAAATTCAACTGCAAGTATTTACAATTCAGTGCAAAATGCAAGGGGCATCTTATCACATTCAGCAAATATGTTTCTCTATCTAATTAAATAATCACTTCTCCTCTATATCAAATCCAACTAAATGCTGTGAATGGTGTGATAAGGTTTAATCCCTATCAACAATTCTTATATATTTTGAAAAGACTTTCTGGAATTTTTCACCCCACTCTTTCATCCATTCAAAATCTTTTTCCCAATTTTCTTTAATTAAGACATCTGAATCATTTGTTAATTTTATTCTACTTGCTTTTTTTCCTTCAAGAGCCTGCCAGTCAAGATTAACTTCTAACTCATTAGAGATTTCCTCTTTTTTCTCCTCGAGTGAATTAAAAAGTTCTTTTGAGTCTGGGATATATATCTCAACCCCAACCAATTTTTCTTGGGTATTCATTGTAAAGCTCACATGTGCCTTTGAACTACCTATTGCTAAATCGTACCAATGTTGTGGATTAGCCTTTCTTAGGCTGAAAGAAGTTCCTTTTTCTTTGAGGTATTCTATGAATGAATTCCAAAACTCTAATTGCATTACCTTGGTATCTGTGAGTTCAGAAACAGATTTTTTAATAACTTTTACCCATTCATTTGGTTGTGAAATAACAGAAAATTTTGGTGCAGGGAGGGAGTCCCCGATTTTCCATAATTCCATTCTTATCAAAAAGAAATTTATGTCTTCATCTGTGTGTTCATTCAACCAATTTATTGCTTGTTTGTGTTCATCTCTTACTTCCTTAACAATCCAAATAACAATCTCAGCATTATGGCCTGAAGCATAAGTTATAAGTTTCCCAAGATGATCATGATTTGTTGCTTCAAGTTGGTTTTCAATTATTATCTTTCTCTCAGAAGCTTCTTCCTGAGCAAGAATATCTACATTGAAATCTCCTACGGACTCCTCAGTTTTAATGGATTCAATATCAAAATCTATCCCAATTTCATTTCCAAGAAGAGAAATGTTTTTTTCTTGACCTAACCATTTTGTAAAATTGAGTGCCTCATGAGGCCAAACATCTCTTAATTCTATCTTTTCTAGCTTTCCCAAATTTTCCATAAATTTATGGATAAAAAGAAGTTTTTATGTATTATTGTGATAAAGTTTGAATGACTCCCTAAAGTTTATTAAGTTTTAAGCTCATAAATAAAAATGGCAAAGAAAGGATGGAACATTAATTGGATAGAATACCTTGCTGTACGAAAAGCCAAAATAATTAAAGATTCAAATGGGAAAGGGATGTTTAAGCCAAGAGTCTCTGGCAAAACAACCAAGGAAAATGTAATCAATGAATTGCTTGAAAAGTATGGAAGTGTTGAAGAGATTAATAAGAACATAAAAGAAACAAAAGTTGATGAAGAGATGAAGATGAGAAATAGATGGCCCTAAAAAATTAATCTTCCTCTGTCGTCGGTCGCATCAAAGGAAACATCACAGTTTCTCGAATAGGTTTATCCATTAAAAATGCGAAGAGTCTCTCGGAAACTCCGAAGCCGCAGGCTGGGGGCATTCCGTATTTCAAAGCCTCGACGAATGAAGTGTCGTGTTCCATTGCTTCAGCGTCTCCGCCTTCTCCGAGGCGTCGTTGTTCAGCAAATCTTTCTTCCTGGTCAGCGGGGTCGTTTAATTCCGAGTATCCATTTCCAACTTCCGAACCAGCGAGGATAACCTGGAACTGTTCAACTTTTCTTGGGTCTTCTGGGTTTCTTTTAGCCAAAGGTGCAAGTTCAACGGGCTGTCCTGTTAAAAATCCGGGACCGCTTAATTTTTTTCTTGTGAATTTCCAGAGCAAGTCAACCATTCTCCATTTCTCAACGTTCGGGTCAAAGTCAAGTTTTAATTCTTTTAGCTTTTTCATAATCTCAGGCTTCTCTGCTTTGTAAATATTAATTCCTGTTTCTTTTTTTATCAAACTTTCAAAGTCATACCTAACCCATTTTTTTCCCAAGTCAATTTTATAGTTTCCCCTCTTGAAAACAAGTGTTCCTAAAACAGCTTTCACAACTTCTTTGTACATTTCTTCAACTAATTTCATTCCGTCTTCGTAATTTGCGTAACCCCAGTAAAATTCCATCTGGGTATAGTCCTGCAAATGCTCAGCGTCCATTCCTTCATTTCTAAACTGGCGTCCAATTTCAAAAGTTTTTTCAAAACCAGCGACAAGCATTTTCTTTTGCCAAAGTTCTCCCATTGAAATTCTTAAAAAAACATCCATGCCAAGTGCATTGTGGTGAGTCTTAAACGGCGTTGCTGCTGCCCCTCCGGCAGAGTTTTCAAGTATGGGTGTCTCAACTTCCAAAAATCCTTTCTTAATTAAAAAATTCCTCATAGTGCTCCAGAACTTTTGCTTTTTCAAAAATATCTCTTTAACTTCTTCATTCATAATTACATCAAGATACCTTTTCCTTAACCTCTCTTCTTCATCGGCAAGTCCTTTATGCTTGTCAGGCAAAGGCAAAATAGATTTAGTTAAAATATAAAATTCTTTAACAAGAACTGAAACTTCCCCCGTTTTTGTTTTAATCGGATTCCCTTTAGCGCCGACAATGTCCCCGGCATCAACTTTTTTGAAAAGATTAAGTGCAGCTTCAGGTGTCTCGCCTTTTTGAAAAACTAACTGAATATTTCCTTTTATGTCCTGCAAAGTCACAAAAGAAATTTTCCCAAAATCCCTTTTTGTCATGACACGTCCTGCAACAATCTCGGCTGACTTTGACTTTTCTTCTGATTTTAATTTAGAATATTTTTTCTTTACTTCAAGAGACCAATTTCTCTTTTCGTGCATTGGAAATTTATCAGGATAAGGTTCAACCCCCGCTTTTCTTAATTCCTCTATTTTTTTTATTCTTTCTTCAACAATCTGTTCAACACGCCCCATGAAATAGTTTATGTAATTATAATTTATAATGTTTTGGTTATTTTCCCGCCTCAATTCCCGCCGCTAATTCGCGCCCGCACTCGCAATAAAAATTTATCTTTCTCTCGTGCAAACACTCACCTCGACCGGCTGCCCCGAGATTTTTCTCTCACTTGCGTTCGTATTAGTTGCTCCGCGTCAAACTTCGTTAAGACGCTCCGCCAAAACTAATAATAAACTGGAAATTTCCCTCGGACGATATCACTTTAATTTCGGCAAAGCGAGCGAAGTATAAATTAAGCGAAGCAAATTTAGACGAGCGAGCGATAGACCTATCTTTTTTATCCCCGAAAAAGCTAAATAGTTTGAAAAGCTTTGCTTATTGTGGATTTAAATAAGGCCATCCTGGAAGCAGAAGGAGAGGATATTTTGTCTTTAAGAGACGCGGTTGTGGGACTTCCGGATAATTTTATAGATTTTAATAAGGTGCAGGACAGAATTCATATAAGGGGAATAAAAAATGGAAATCTGGACAAAGTTGTTTATTCTCTATACATTACTTCAAAAGAGCCACTCGAATTAACATTGCCTCAATCAAAGTTAAATGCAGGATATAATGAGATTCAACCAATCTATTTTAGCAATAACGGATTCAATTATGAAATTCATATTGATGTAGCCTAATTATTTTTTTCTCTTAGGGCCAAACTTTTCATCAAGTTTTTTATTGAGCAGATAGTCAACATACTTTTGATTTTTGTCGGTTCGCCTGACATGTTTGTAAGTTATCTTTTCGAAATTTTCCTGAAGTTGCTGGACTTTAAGGAATAATTTCATTAAGTATGTATTTTTCACTCTATATTCTCCTAAAAGTTGTTTTACAACAAGTTCAGAATCTAAGACGCAGGTTATTTCTCCCTTCGTGTGTTTTGAAGCAACCTCAAGAGCTTTTATTAAACCAACATACTCGGCAACATTATTTGTCGTCGGTTTTTTTATAACTTCAACATACTCTTCAAGAATTTTTTCGTCATCCCTGACAGTCACCGCAACTGCCGCAGGTCCCGGGTTCCCTCTTGCTCCGCCATCTGAATTTGTGTAAATCATAAATTAGCACCTCTAAAGATAAAATTGATTTCGCTTTTTATATTTTTCACTTCCCAAAAATCAAAAACAAAATGTAAATTATTTTTTGCAAAATCGAAAAGTTTAAATAGTAATATATTTTTTACATTTTATGAAAGAAAAAATCGAGAAAAAGAAATATGTGTGGAAATATGGTTTCGCTTTTGTTTTAGTGGTTCTCGGAATAATCCTCAATTTTCTAAAAATAGGAAACAATTTTTTAGGATTTGAAACTGTCGGAACATGGATTATTTATGTGGGATTGGGGATGTTTGCAATAACAACTTTGCGGTTTTTTTCTAAGAGCAAAAAAATTATTGACGAAAGAGCAGAGTTTATCAGCGCAAGGGCAGCAAGAATAACTTTCTCAGGGATAATAATGTTCGCGTTTGCAATAATGATAATCGACGGAATAAACCCCATAAAAATTCCTTATTCCTACTTCATGAGCTACTTTATAACGGGGATTGTTGCAGTTTATTTTATCTCATACAAACTTCTTGAAAAGAAATTCTAATGAAAAACCGGATAAAAGAATTAAGAAAAAGTCTTAAACTGACCCAGGAAAGTTTAGCCGAAAAGGTAGTCGTGACAAGGCAGACAATAATTTCCTTGGAAGTTGGTCGATATAATCCTTCTTTAGAACTCGCATGGAAAATAACAAAAGCTTTGAAGAAAAAAACAATTGAAGAAGTTTTTGTTTTGGATTAAATTTTTATGTTCAAAAATTCAAATGACCATAACAAAAGATTTATAAATAACATATCAATATATATTGATATGAAAAATAATTTAAACTTATTCAAGGCGTTAGGAGAAGAGACAAAAAACGAGATACTGAAAACTCTTATCGACGGAGAACTTTGTGCATGTGAGATTCCAGATAAGATTAAAAAGACACAGTCAAACACTTCTATGCACTTGTTAAAATTAGCAGATTGGGGTTTAGTAAAATCCAGAAGAGACGGCAAGAAGATCATTTATTCATTGAATAATCCAAAAATAAAAAAAGCGTTTAAACTACTCGGAGAGGATAAAAAATGATAACAAAACACATCCCTCCTGAATGGGCTTTTGAGTTTCATGGTCATCGCTGCCCTTTCATGCCTTTAGGTTATAGGATGGGAAAATTAGCAATAGAATATCTTGGTGTAGAACGTGAAAAAGATCATGGGTTTTTTGTTTTTCCGGAAATTGGTGAAGGGCATCCGCAGGCATGTATGATGGATGGAATGCAGGTTGCCACAGGAGCAACTTATGGAAAGATGTTGATGGCAAAAACTTTCTACGGAAAGCTCGCCGCCATTTTTTATCACCCAAAAAAAGGCGCTGTGCGTTATTCACTTAAACCTGAATTCCTTGATGCATTGGGAAAATTCGAATTTTTCACTTATCGTAAAAAAGGGGTTGAACCTTCAGCCATCCCGAGAGAAGTTTCAGACGAGATAGCAAACTGGGTTTATGCCCAACCTGATGAATTCATATTTAATATTGAGAAGCAGCCGGATTTCAAATTCTCTCCTGTGAAAGGTTCGTTTAACAAAGTCAAATGCAGTGTCTGCGGGGAATATGTGTTCGAGAGATACGCAAGAATAAAAGATGGGAAAATTGTCTGCATCCCCGATTCAGGTTATAAAGAAAATAAAAAATAATATTTCTGAAACAAACTGTTCTGAATTTATTTCGAAATTTTATTCCTTTTAAATATGCAAAACCTTGAAATTCTTAAAATCCTGGAACTTCTCCGGTTTTTCTATTACCTCTTTTACTTCTGAATGTTTTGGTCCTTTCTTGCAGATTTCAATCATTTTTCTA
>JBJKQI010000019.1:0-4552 GCA_046705565.1 Candidatus Pacearchaeota archaeon
AAGTTATGACACATGGTTAGGTGCAATATTCTCCCATTCACCTCAATTATATAACAATGGAAAAATCGATGAAGTAGGAATTTTTAACACTTCTTTAAGCCAATCAGAAATTTCTTACTTATACAATTCAGGAAGTCCGGGAGCTGCACAGCAATATCCTTTTTCAACGCCGACTCCTTTTCCCACAATAAATTATCCTCTCAATGGAAGTTATGTTAATACAAATTCTCCAAATGTAAATTTAACAATTTTAGGAACAACTCCCGATAATGTCACACTTTTTATTAATGGGAATTATTCCGCAACCAACTCTTCTGGAGTTTTAGGGGACTATTCTTTTACAACTTCAGGACTTTCAGAGGGAACAAATAATGTAACAATTCAGGCTTGTAATGGGCTTGGATGTAATAATGACACTTCAATCTTTACGGTGGACACCACTCCACCAACAGTAAACATAACCAGTCCATCAGGAACTTTTGATTATCTTTACACGGGAAAAAATATGACTTTGAACTTCACAGCTTCAGACTTACATTTAAACAAAGTTTGGTATTCTTACAACGGAACAAACCACACAATAACAGGAGTAACAAATGGAACTCTAAAAATAGTTTACTTTCCCTATCAGGCAAAACAAAACAGTTTAACCCTTTATGCGAATGATACAGCTGGCAACTTAGGAAAACAAACGACAAACTGGAATTATAAAGTTCTTGATCTAAAAGAGTACAATTATTTGCTAGATATTCCCCCCTCAACTGAACAGACTATTAGTGGAAAATTTATAATTCCTTCAGGAATTACTTCATCAAAATTCTTTTATAACGGGACAAATTACACGACGACAATTACAACTTTAGGGGGAGGAAATTATTCAATTTCGTCTGTAGTAAAAAGTCCTCCTATCATTACAACTCAAAATGTAACATGGAATTTTTATATAAATGGAATAAAATTAAATATTTATAATCAATCAGTTATTTCACTTCCAACTTTAACATTTTCTTCTTCAGCATGTTCAGCTGGGTTAGCCAATCCTTACATTTTTAAATCTTATAATGAAATAAATTTAACTACATTAAACCAAAACTTTAATTACAATTTTCAATATGGTTCCGCAGGAAATAATACTCTTTTAACTGCTTATGGGAATATTAGTAATAAAAGTACAATTTATGCATGCTTTAATCAAAGTAAAATCAGTTCAATGATTTTGGGTTCAGGACAATTGACTTATAGTTTTTCAGGAGGAGCAACAAGAAGTTACTTTTTATTTCAGGGAACAAATATGACAAATAATACAAAAACGATTAATTTATACAATACTTTAAGCACATTAATCACTTCTTACCAAATTTTAGTAGAAGACAGTTCTCTTACTCCTTATACTAACAAATATATAACCTTGGTAAGATGGTATCCTCAAAAAGATAATTATAGTGTTGTGGATATGGGGGAATCTGATTCCCAAGGGAACACTATTCTTAATATTCAATCAACAATAACTGATTATAGGTGGGGAATCTATGAATTAAACGGGACTTTAGATTATTTATCTCCCTCTCAAAAAATTATCTGTACAACAAGCCCTTGCACAGATACTTTTAAAGTACCTTTAAGTGGGGGAGGGTATATTACTTTTCAAAGGATTCAATCAAATTTATCTTATAATAATGACACGGGAATATGGACTTTTGTATGGAGTGACCCTTCACAACAAACTACAGACTTTAATTTAACAATCTATAAGAAGACGGGAACTTCTGTTTTTCCCATCTGTTCAAATTTAGTCACAGGATATGTTGGAGCGGTCAGTTGTAATACTTCAGGTTATACGGGAAATTTAGTTGGAATTGCTTATCAAAATGTTTATCCTTTAATTCCTATCGCCCAATTATCTGAAACAATTGGAACTTTTGTTTTCGGTTCTTCCTTTGGGTTGTGGTTAACTTTCTTGATTGGAGTCCCAATCGCCTTATTGTTGATAGTCTTATCCCCACCACTTGCAATTGTCGGAGGGATTTTAGCAATCCTACCGGCATTATACTTGGGTTCCATTGGGTGGGCTGTCATCGGAGGTTTTGCAGTTTTAGGAGGGATTGCAATTCACTTCATTAAAAGAACCGGACCTTAAATAAAATGGCAAACTTTTCGTCGTGGACTGAAACAATAGTTTTTACGATGGCTGCTTTATTGATTATAACATTAGTTATAATGGGGAGTATGGATGCTCAATACGGAAAAAATTATGGGTCACAAATGTCTGGGGGACTGGCAGATAACTCCAATTCCACGAGTCTTTTTATCCAAAACAATGCCAATTTGTATAATCAAACTAAAAGTGGAACAGTTGGCTTCAATTCGTTAGGAATCAGCCTTACAACGTCCTGGACGATGATTTTAAACCTTATTGATACAATCTTTGCCTTTTTATCGGGAGGATTCATACTTAACTTAATAAATGCTCTTGATGTTGGAGCTGCAGGAACGATCCTGGCAACGGCTTTAATCACAGTTTGGTGGGCAGGTATACTTTATTTTGGGATATATTTATTATTCAAGGTGAAGGCATAAAATGGAGAACAAAAGATGGTATCAGTAAACTGGACAAATATGACGAGTTTGGGAGGCTTGCCAGCTGCAGCTAACACAGTAACGGGTGGATCATTCTGGACTACAATATTATTTATGCTTTTTGTGATTGTCTTATTGGTAACCTTGTCTTGGGGGTTTGAAACAGCATTGATCATTTCCTCCTTTATAGGTCTTGCATTAGGAATTCTTTTGCTCTATGCCGGACTGGTTGCATGGCAATGGGTTGCAGTTTTTGCTGCCATATTATTGTTCACATTTATTTATGTAGGGTGGACTTCAAAGCAGTATAATTATTAGTTGTAAACATCCTTCCCCACTTTTGTTAACAAAAATAAGAAAAAGTATAGCAATTCTTTTTATAGTAGATTTATCTCTTATTTTTACCTTAAACTTGATAAAGGAATAAAGGAGGACAAACAAAAAATATGTTTAACGAAATTACTGCACTGGGATATGGACTTGTAGTCTTCGCTATCATAATCGGTGTTGGTTCAGTAGTTCTTTATAACTTCGGAAACGCGGCTGGTGGAACTGCTAACACAAACGTACAATATCTTTTGGGCCAGTTAGGTTCAAGTGGTCTTGCAGGTTGGACTCCGGCTATAATTGCAATTTCAGTAGGTCTATTGTTCTTGGGAGCATTCCTTGTGAATAGTGGAGGTAAAAGACGTTAAATATATTTTCTAAATTGAAAATATGTTTAACGAAATTACTGCACTAGGTTACGGATTAGTAGTTTTTGCAATAATTATAGGTGTAGGTTCTGTTGTTTTGTATAGCTTCGGTGGAGCTACTGGTTGTACAACGGGTTACAATTTTAACACTTCCTCTGGGAATTGTCAGGCTGGAACCAATGTATCAAATACAACTTCTCCATCTGGAGCAGCTTACACAAACACTAATTATTTGCTTGGCCAGCTGGGATCGTCTGGTTTGGCTGGATGGACACCTGCTATAATTGCTATATCTGTAGGACTTTTATTCCTTGGAGCATTCCTTGTGAATAACGGAAGAGCAAAGAGATACTAAATAATTTAATTTTTTATTTTTTTTATTTTTTAGAAAAAGATATAAAGAAAGAAATCATAGAAAAAGAATGATAACAAAGAGAAAACTTTCCGAGATAAAATCGGAAATACGCCAACTTGAAGGTAAGGTAAAACTAGCTGAAGCTAGAGAAAAAGCAAAATTAGAATATAAAAACCTTAAAAAAAGGAAAAAAGATTTACAATTAAGAAATATAAAATCAAAGATTTCAAAATCTAAAGCTTTTTATAGGGAATCAAGGAAAGTTTTAACTCCTTATGTAAAGAAAGGTAATTCAATTTTTGGAGTAAATAGTTTTAAGATAAAAATTTAAAATGAATGAAGAAAATGAATTAACAAATTTGAAAGAGAAGCTTAAAAGTCTCAAAGAACAAAATAAAAAATTAGATGAAATTGACAAGTTAAAATCTCAAATTAAAGAAGAAGAAAAAAGAATTCCTCAAAATGGATTTATAGGCATAATTAAAAGAATTGGAAGAGGACTAAAGATGATAGGATCTTCCTTTTCTAAGGATATAAATAAAGCTAGGAACAATCCTAGATTAAATTCTACCTTTGATAATCTTCATAAATCTTTTATAGGGGATTCAGAAATTAAGTTTAATACTTACTTTGGATAAAATGGCAAAACAAAAAGTAACAGGCACAAAACACTTTAAGAGTGTTGCAGGATACCATCGTTGGTTAGCTTATGGTCACATGCATGGAGATTTTAAAGTTCCCGGCGTCCAAAAAGTTATTATAAGAGGGCATGCTCACAAAGTAAATCATAAAAAAGGGAGGAAAAAAAGATAATGAAAGTTAAAGCACATCATGTTAAAGGTCATGTAGTTAAGGGACACCATGTTAAAGGCTATAAGAGGCACCAAGACGGGCATATTGTTCATGTTAAGGGTCATCACGTAGC
>JBJKQI010000020.1:0-4793 GCA_046705565.1 Candidatus Pacearchaeota archaeon
TGGCTTATATGATATTTGTCCCGCTAAGCTTTTATTACATTTACAGAGACCACGTTCACCACAAGCACGAGAGAAAAGTTCGTCTTGAACTCGAAGCCGCAAAAAAAGAAATTGAAGAATTGAAAAAGAGGCAATAAAATAGCCCTCCCAGGATTCGAACCTGGGTCACAAGCTTCAAAGGCTCGCATACTTGACCGCTGTACTAGAGGGCTTTATCACAAGATTTTAACTTAGAAATTGTTTATAAGATTTTCCAAAAGGCATAAAATGTGCCCCAAAATGACTCTTTTTGTCACTCAAAAAATAACCGGCTAACTCAAGTAGAATTCCTTTTAAATAAAAAATTTAATTTATCCAATATCTTGCACAAACCCCTAAAAGAATCTATTTGTTCCTTTAACTGAGTATAAATCACACAAATATTTAACTTAGAAATTGTCACAGGCGTGCTTCACTTTGGAATTTTAATGAACTAATATAAACGAAAATTAACAACAACTTTCATGGAAAAAGCTACACTATCTTGCCCACGGCAGAGAGTTTTTTTCAGGGATCTTTTCGTCGAGAGATACATACTTCCGACGGACGAAGGACACCACCTGACAAAGGTTGGTAAGCTGAAAGTAAAGATCCTGGAGGTGATCGGGGAGAAAGCACTTGTGCTTTTGCCTAGAAGGTTTAAAGGGGAACGCGACACAGTCTTAATTGACATGAAGTACATTGAATGAAGAAAATAAAATGTTGCCGGGAGCTTTGAAGTGAATGGGTTTGAAAAACCAAACCCTAATGAGGCGACGGCACGACATAACCTCTAAAGAAAAAAACATGAATTTAGAGCTTTGTTAAATCGTTAGTTTCTTTTCTTGACAAAGCTTTTTTATTTTTTTAATTTATTTATACCTATTATGCCCATGAAGAATTTTAACGAATTCTGTGAGTAGAACATCAATAAAAGTTTCTTGGATTTGGGGAGGTTAAAAAACTCTTCTGTAAAACAATTCCCGGTTTATTTCCTGACGTTTCGGGGAAATGTTTTGAAAAATCTCTCTCCATCTTAAGGGATTGTATTTTTCTCCTATTAAGCATGCTGCAAGTTTTTTGAATTCGACGCTCGCATCTGAATTTGGTTTAAAATAAACTGCCGGTTGAAACTCTGCCTGTGCCCTTAATATGTTTATATCGTGAGGCACAACTGCCAACACCGGAACTTCTGCAGTTTTTTCAACATTCTCGAGGGATAATTCAAAATTTTTGTTGTAAGTTTTGTTTATTATCAAACCGGTTATTGGGGTTCCTCTTTTTTTAGCTAAAGCGACTGCTTTAATTGTCATCGTAAGTGTTGAAAAATCCGGGGTTGTCACAACAAAAAGTTCATCAGAAGACAGCATTGTTGCAAGAGTTTCATTATTTAACGAGGGGGAAGAATCAATTATTATAAAGTCGTACTTGCCTTTGACTCCTCTTAATTTCTCTTTTAATTTTAAAGGATCAAATTGCTTCTTTGGATAGACAGATGCGGGAAGGATATCAAAACCATCCAGATTATGTATTGCTTCTTCAATTTTTGCGTCATTAGTTAAAACATGATGAACTGTTTTTTCAGGGTCAAATACATTTAAATGAATTCCTAAATTCGGCGCTGAGAAATTTGCATCTACCAATAAGACTTTTTTTCCAAAAGACGCAAGCGCTGCACCCAATGAAACAACACTTGAAGTTTTTCCAACTCCTCCTTTAAGGCTGAGGATACCTATCACCTTCCCCATGTTTTACAATAATGAAATCTCGTTTAAATATGTTTTTAATTAGAAATACACGAGAATATAATTATCTTCAAAAAAATTTATAAAGTTCTACCCTCTTATAATTATGTATGAAGTTCACGGATAAAACATTAAAATATTTGAAAGACTCTGGGAAAGAGGTGGGGGCTTTTTCCAAAGATGCAAGAGAAATACTTAAGAAACACAATTACAAAGAGTTTTCATATTTTCAAAATCGTTCATATTATTATTGGGTTTCTGGTAAAAGAGCAATACCCCTGAGCATTATCTTAAGAATTATGCGGGAACATAAACTAAAAGAAATAAAATTAGATTTTTTATCTGTAGGTGGAGGAAATAAAATAAAATTTCCAGATAATATTTCTGATGAACTTTGTTATCTGGTTGGATTAATACTCGGAGACGGATGCTTAGTTCACTCAAAAAGAAATGAGAGAAAAAATACTTACTATATACAAATTTCATTCAAAAATATAAAAAAAGCTGAAGAAATACAAAACCTTGTTACAAAGTTATTTGAAATAAAATCTCCGAGATACAAAGGACGAGGGTGCTTTAACATTTATGCATTTTCAAAACCATTAGTTATGCTGCTCAATAAAGAGTATGAAATTCCAATAGGAGAGAAATATAACTTATTAAAAGTTCCCAAAAAAATAAAAAACTCTAATTCAAAGAAGAGAAGATTTTTTGCCAAAGGAGTTTTTGAAAGTGACGGAAACATTTATTTCCACAGGGGTAAAAAAGCCATACAATTAAGACAAAAATCTCAAAAGTTCCTTAATGAGATTAGAGAATTATTAAAAAAAGAAAACTTAGAATTCAACAAACCTTACCGGGACAATGCAAATAATTCATGGCTCTTATGGTCCTCAAAAAAAGAACTTGTAGATAATTTTATAAAGAAAATTGTCAATCTTGAGTTGAAGCCCGAGTAACTCAGTCTGGATAGAGTGCCAGCCTTCTATAAACTTTTGAAGTGAGCTGGAAGTCGCAGGTTCGAATCCTGTCTCGGGCGTTTTCCGACCGAAAGCGTCGGAAATTCGGATTTCTAATTCGTGGAAAATTCAAACAAGATTTTTTTGTCGCAGGCGAAAATTTTCAACTCTCTTATTACAAATGTTTCAGAGTTGCAAAGTTTGAGTAGAATCCTGTCCGGGGCGTTTCTCTTCAGCGACAAAAAGCCCTGATGGCACAATGGTACTGCATGCGGCTCGAGACTGCGGTCCTCTGGACATCCCAGTTCGATTCTGGGTCAGGGCGTATGCGGACTTTCAAGTCCGCCTTTACAAGAGATTTTATCTGTTAAATTCAAGCGCGTTTTGTTCCCTAGTTCGACGAGCAATTCTGATATCATCAAAAAGCAAATGTTTGGATGGCACGGATTGCGAGCACTGGTCAGGGCATTTCCATTTCATTTAAAGAGAATCATCTCCTCAACACAAAGCACAGGTTTTTTGGTCCGTTTAAATATCTCAAACGCTTGCCTGAGACTGCTCTCCCAAAAGATCAAAGATTTGCTTTTCTTCAATACTTCTATTTTAAATTCAATTATCTTTTGAACTGTCTTCCCGTAATCACTTTCCAAATCAATCATCTCTAATTTTTTATATCTGACACCATTTTCTTTCAACCATTTCTCGGTTATTCCCCGATGTTTATTCAATCTTCCAGTTATGATTGTGTCTATCTCTTGTGTAGGGATCATAAAAGGTTTTGCCGTTTTCAGCCAATTTACATACTTTTCTTCATCCAACCCAATTCCTTGTGGAACATCTTCACATAAAATCCCATCCATATCTACGGAAAATTTGTATCCCGTTTCATGTATCATTTGACTTTCAAGAATTGGGGATTTATTTATAGTATCAAAAAGATAATCTACCTTTTTCCTCACTTTTGGATAAGCAAAAAGAGAAGCAGTCTTAATTTCCGCTTCTGGAAATTTTTCTTTTATTTTTTGAAAACTTTCTTTTAGAGATTTTCCAGTTCCAACACTATCCTCTACAATTAAAATCTTTTCAATTTTCTTTGGATTTCTTATGTTCTTGCTATTCCAATATTCTCTTCTAACTATCAAGTCTGGAGTTGAAAGAGGTCTTCCAAATTTTGTAGATAGAATATTCGCTACCAATAAACCACTACGGGGAACCCCAACAATCACATCAAATTCGTTAGGAATTTTCTTTGCAAGAATGCGAGCATATTCCACATACTGTTCATAACTAACTGCCCTTGAGATATATTGAGGAATTGCTTTCTTTCTTAATTTTTTCAAAAACTCCGCCAATCTTGGGAACCTTGAGATAATTTTAATAATTTTTTCTCTCATCTTTCTTAATATGAATTTCTTAACCTCTTCACATCCATAAACTCCAATCTTTATTCTTCCCACCAATTAATGGAATGTATCTTTTAAAACTTTCCACGTTTTGATGGAATGAAGAGAAGGGGCGGATTGGAAGTAAAAAAGAAGATTCTCCAAATTTTAAAAGAAAATGGCGAACTCCCTCTTGGAGAGGTAGAAAGAAAAGCAAACGCAAATAACTTAACTATTCTCAACCACATTAAAGAGTTAGAATATTTTGGATTTGTTAATGTAATAAAACACAAAAGAAGTGAGAAAACTGGAAGACCTTACACTACAGTAAAATTAAATAATTAAATCTCAAATTTATCCAAATCCCTTGCAATAGTTGAATCTGGAAAAACACTCTGGGCTTCTTCTAGGAGTTTTTTCATTTCTTTTGCATGCCGTCCCCCAACATGTGTTAAGATTAATTTCTTTGATTTTGACCTCTTAGCAACCTCTGCAGCCTGTTTTACAGTCATATGAAGGTGCTCCTCTGCTTCTTTTTTTAATTCGTCAGAGTATGTTCCCTCACAGACAAAGATGTCAGAATCCTTCACGAAAGGCAAAATTTTTTTATTTAGCTTCGTATCAAGAACAATTGAAATTTTCTTATTTGACTCAGTATAGACTAAATCTTTTGAGCTGTATTTTTTACC
>JBJKQI010000021.1:0-24602 GCA_046705565.1 Candidatus Pacearchaeota archaeon
CATTAGAAAAGGGAGTTATTAAAAAATTAAGGAGATATCTTGAGAACAATAAAATTTATTCGGGAAGAATTTTCAAAAATGATTTATCTATGTATACTAAATGGATAAAAAATTATGGAAAAGTTGCAGGAATACCTAAAAGATTAAATCATTCTGTCGTTTCAAATAGTAAATTCTTTGAAGAAAGGTATTTGCCTTGTTAATCCTTTCCCATTCCCTCTTCCCCCCACAAAATAAAAAATAAACCCCAAAACAACACACATGGCGGGCGGTTGCATTCGGTTTAATTCCTCCCAAAAAGTCCCCCAGAAAAACCCCTGAATGCGAAACAGAAATTATTTAAACCCCTCATACTTTGTTATATTACAAATTCCTTCGGGATGCGGTCTTGCTTCGGCAAGACGAAAAATTAAAATAACAATTCTGTGAGTTGTCTCTTTATTTCTTCAAAATCTTTTTTTGATATCTTGCCTATTTTTTCATGCAGTCTTGACGCATCAACAGAACGGGTCTGGCTTAGAACAGCAACACTTATTTTTCCTGTTTTCCCATCAAAAGCATAATAATATTTGCCTCTTCGTCCTGTTTTTGAAAGCGGGACAACATGGCAAAATTTTCTGTTAAAAACCTTCAAAATTAAAACAGGTCGTGTAAAATCCTCGCTCTTCCCGTCTTCTTCAAATCCAATATTCTCTCCGATATTACAAACCCAAATATCCCTTTCTTTAAACCCAATTGGGTATGCCTCATTATTATTTATCCTTATCTTAACAGGCGTCCAAATTTTGTAATCTTTTTTCATCAATAGAATAACAAAAATTCATTTATAAAATTTCCAGTTTAAATTATATAATTTCCTTCTCCCATTCCCCAAAAACCCCCTGAATGTGAAACAGAAATTATTTAAACCTCTCTCCCCTTGAAAAAATACAAATTCCTTCGGGACACCCTCTGCCTCTGGCAGAGTGAACAACTAAAATAATATTTCTTTTATTTCAGTTTTAATCTTTTCAAAATTTTCTTTATCGATGAATCCGACTTTTCTTGATAATCTTGCAGTATCAATCGACTTTGTCTGACTCAATAAGGCAACGCTATTTTTTCCGGTTTTCCCGTCAAATTCGTAATAAAACCTCCCTCGTTTTTCCGTTGTTGAAAGCGGAATAACATAACAAAATTTTCTATTGAAAACTTTTAAAATTAAAACCGGTCGCGTGAATTCCTTTCCTTTTCCATCTTCTTCAAAACCAATATTTTCCCCAACATTGCAAATCCAAATTTCTCTTTCACGACAACCTTTAGGACGCAAATCAGTGTTGTTTATATCCGCTTTAACACTCATCCAAATCTTATAATCTTTTTTCATTCATATTAAAATAAAAAACATTTTATAAAATTTTATTTAAAATTATTATGCACCGCAACCGCCGACTTTGTCTCCGCAATTATGGCATTCAAAACAATTTGGACCTGTTTGAACCATTAAGTTTCCACAACCGGAACAAATTTTTCCTCTGGAATTGTTATGAGAATTTTCTCTATTAGAACTTTCTTTTTTAGGTGCAATAAAAAAACTGTTTTTGAATCCGCCAGTCTCAGGATCATTTAAGACATCATTAATATCCCATTCGTCGAATTTTGCTCTTTGATATGTGTTAAATGCACCATTATTAAATCCACGGAGTTTTCTAATATCAACTTTCACTCCTGACTCAGCCATATCTTTATCTCCGAGGTACTCAAGCCTCAAAAGCCTTGCAGCAAAATCTAATGGAGAGCTTGCCGTTTTTATATAAGGGTGTCCAAAAACAAGTCCTTTTGGTTCAAACTGTTGACCCAACCACCCTTCGGTTGCATCCTTTAAGTGAACTCCTCTTTTCAATGCTTTTGAAGCAGAAACTCCTGAGAGAGTAAAAAGCGAGTTTAATGTTGATCCTGTTCTGTATGAGAGAAAAGCGATCTGTCCGGGTCTTCCGTCTTCATATTCGCTCACAACAATATGGAATGGTGTGCTTCCGATTTCAACTTCCCATTCATGTGCTTCTCTTGTCAAAGGTAAGTCTTCTTTTTCTCCCCTTTTATATTTTTTATCTCCTGTTCTTCCAAAATCTAATGCGCTAATTGGTTTACTTTCATTTCTGAATATAGAAATTGCCTTTAAGCCAAGTTTATGCCCGAGAAGGTAAGCATCATAAATTTGTTTTACCGTCGCTCTTTTTGGAAGATTGTTTGTCTTTGAAATTGCTCCTGAAATAAATGGCTGTATTGCTCCAATCATCCTTACATGGCCCTCAAAGCTTATGCTTCCATCTCCTTGAGAGTTTCCAAAAGCAGTATCAAAAATAGAGTAGTGTTCTTGTCTGACGTGGGGAGCGTCTATTATAGTATTATGTTTTCCTATATATTCAGTGATGTCTTTGATTTGCTCTTTTTTATAATTTAATTCTTTTAAAGCTATTTCAACATCTTTATTTGCAATAATAATATTTCCCCCGCCGGCAAGATTCTTTACAATACTCAATGACATTGCAGGTTCAACACCAGTTGTACTGCAACCCATAAGGTAAGATATTGTGCCCGTCGGTGCAAGTACTGTTGCCTGCGCATTTTTGAAACCGAATTCTCTTCCTTTATCATAGGCAGACTCCCATGCCTTATATGCTGCTGTTTTAAGTTCTGAATCACCAACTTTCCCCCAGTCAATTTTGTCTAAACTTTTTTTATGTTTTTGCATTACTTCCATCATTGGTTTTTTGTTAAACTCGTAGTGAATAAATGGGCCCATAGCTTTGGAAATTTCTGCAGAAACTTCATAAACTGTTCCTGTAAGTAAGGCAGTAATTGCAGCAGCAAATGCCCTTCCTTCCTCTGAATCATATGGGAGACCTTTTCTCATTAATAAAGACCCAAGGTCGGCATAACCGGCTCCAATTGTCAAAAATTCTGTTCCGATTTGAGCTATCTCTTTAACAGGATATGATGCAGCCTCATTTGCAATATTTTGTGCTATTGTGAATATTTTTAATGCCGCTCTATAGTCCTGAATCTTAAAATTGCCTTTATCGTCTATAAAAAAAGTATTTCTCAAAGAATATAAACTACAAGCAGTGTCATCCAAAAATAAATATTCAGAACAGGGATTTGTTGAATTTTGTCTTCCAGAATTTTTGCATGTGTGCATCTCCTGAATTTTTGATTCATATTGCACGGCTGGGTCGCCGATTCTCCAGCTTCCGAATGCAATTTCTTTGAGCATTTGTTCGGCAGAAACCTTTTTGTTTGGAGCCCCGCCGTTAACATCAAATGTTTGTATTTCCTTCCCGGATTTTAAGCACTCAAAAAACTCATCATCAAGTCTTACAGATAAATTTGTATTTTGAAATGCAACAGTAGTATACGCATCTCCATCCATACCAGAACTAAATCCATTTTGCATCAATGTAAGAGCTTTTTTGTCCTCGGTGATTTTTGCCCTTATAAAATCCAAAATATCGGGATGGGTATATCTCATTGTTGTCATTCTTGCTGCTCTTCTTGTTTTACCCCCTGACTTTATCGCACTTGCAACAGCATCAAAGATTTTAAAAAAGCTCATTGGCCCCGAAGATCTCCCTCCTCCAGAAAGTTTTTCATCTCTACCCCTTAATTTTCCTATATCCTGACCTATTCCAGAACCTGAAGCAAAAATTGCAATTTCATCTATTACATGCTCTGCAATGCTTATTAAATCATCATTAGGACCTTTAATAAAGCAGGCGTGAAGTTGAGGATGAATATATTCACCTTCGGTAATTTTTTTAATCTCCCCTGTTTTTGGGTCTCTCCAATAATTTATTCCTGGACTCCCCGTAACACCATAAGAATTGTATAGCCCGGAATTAAATTGTGTTGGGGAATTAAATGCTCCGGCCCCATTTATCTCTAAGAAATAAAGTTCGTTTCTGAAATTTTCACGGTCTTCTTCAGTTTTAAAGTAACCCAATCTCCAACCTTCATCTGTGAAAAAATCCGCAACTCTTTTATTCAAGTGTTTTAATGAATACTCATAATCAGATCCTATTGCGGAATTTAATTTCTCCTTCCATCCTTTTTTTGAAGGCTTAAAAAAATATTTTTGTGCCACTATACTTGCAGAAGTTTCATCCATCCATGTCGGCATTTGAGCATCCTTTAACTCAAAGATTACTTTTCCGCTTGAAAAATCTTTTATAACCAAATCTTTTGTATAATAATTTACAGAATCAAATGGGTCCTCTCCTTCTTTTGTGAAATATCTTTGAACAGACAATCCCTGCTTTTTGAGAGGTTTTTTATAAAACACCCTGCCAATGTCCAATCTGTCTAAATACTCTTTTCCATTAAAGTTGTAAACATTTATTTCTCCTTGGTCTATTACTTCATCTAATTTTTCTATGTTTAATGAAGAATCATTTTTTATTAACTCAACTGCCTGGCTTAACAATATGTGCCTTTCCTTATCTAAAGAACTTCTATATATTGGGGAAAATTTCTTTTGATGCTCTTCAACGGCTTTAATACTATAAACTGCTTCTTCTCTCGAAGACACCATCTCTTTATCTGAAATGGGCTCCCGAATCTTTACAATTTCCTCTGCCATTTTATAATTCTTTTAATTCCTCCTTGAAATCTTTAATATCCTGAAAGTCACGATATACCGAAGCGAAACGAACATAAGCAACCTTGTCAAGTTTTTTTATTTTTCTCATCATTATTTCACCGATCATTTTACTTTTTATTTCCTTTTTGCCTTTTTTTCTTATTTGTTCCTCAATCTCGTAGATAATCTTATTTATCTTGTCTTTTGGAACCGGTCTTTTTTCAAAGGCTTTATCAAGACCGCGCCTTAATTTATCGACGTCAAATTTCTCCCTTGACCCGTCTTTTTTTATAACATACATATCAGATTCTGCAATCTTTTCATATGTTGTAAACCTCTTCTTACATTTGAGGCACTCTCTTCTTCGTCTTATGCCCTCCGGAGAATCTCTCTTGTTTGTTACCTTCAAACTTGTACTATTGCAAAACGGACAGTTCATTGTTTTTTGTATAGTACAAAATATTGTACTTTCCCCCTTCTTTATTACCACACTTGGTATAAGACAACCATTCAAAAATAACTCTCCTATTTAAACTTTCGTTGTCCCTCAATTTTGGTAAAAGAATATTTTCAAATTTTTAGTAAAAAAAGAGCAAGACCCGTTATTCACAACATTTTTAAAACCAATTTACATTTATTTATTTATGACAAGTTTTTTTGCAGAACCTTTAGTTCAGGAGATTCTCAGTATAGCACTTCTTGTTTGGGGAGTTATATGGACTCTTCTTGCGATGTGGAAGGCCGCTAAAAAAAGTCATTGGATTTGGTTTATATTAATTTTTATTGCGTGGGCAATAGGAAATATTTCACTTGTCTTCGCTATAATAGGATACTTCGGACTCCTCGCAATCTTGTACTTTTATATCTTCTCAAGATTTAGTTTAAAGAATAATGTCTTGACTTTTGAGAAGTGGGGAAAAAAGAAAGATAAAGCTCCTAAAGAAAAGAAAAAATAAACTTAAAAACCCATTATTTCTATTTTGTTTATGAATAAAAAATATGAATTGCTTGCTCCCGCAGGGGATTTCTCAACATTAACTGCAGCAGTTAAAGCTGGAGCTGATGCTGTTTACTTCGGATTAAAAGAATTTTCAATGAGAGACAACGCTAAAAATTTTGCCGTCGAAGATTTAGACAAAATAAACGAAATCACCGGAAAAAAAGTCAAGAAATATTTAACATTAAATGTTGTAATATACAACGATGAAATAAAAAAAGTTGAAGAGATTTTACAAAAAGTAAAAGGGAAAGTTGATGCAATAATCTGCTGGGATTTATCTGTGATTAATCTGTGCCGTAAATTTAAAATTCCATTTCATATTTCAACACAGGCGTCAGTTTCAAATTCCGAGGCTGCAAAGTTCTATAAGGATTTGGGGGCAGAAAGAGTTGTCTTAGCTAGAGAATTAAATCTTAAACAAATTAAAGAAATTTCAAAGATAGTTCCGGTTGAATGTTTTATTCATGGTGCAATGTGTGTTGCAGTTTCAGGGAGGTGCTTTATGTCTGAACATTTATTTAACAGAAGCGCAAACAGAGGAATGTGCACGCAGGTTTGCAGGAGAAGCTATAGAATCACCGATGAAGAAGGAAGGGAATTAAAAATAAATAGAAATACAGTAATGTCGGCTAAAGATTTATGTGCTTTGCCCTTCATGGATAAGTTAAAAGATGCAGGAATTGTTTCTTTCAAAATCGAGGGACGAAATAGAGATGCCAGATATGTTGATACAGTTGTAAGAATTTACAGAAATGCCATTGACAATAATTTAACAAAACCTGAGATAGACAAATCCCTAAAAGAGCTTGAAAAAGTTTACAATAGGGGATTCTCTTCTGGATTTTATCTTGGTATTCCCACTTCTGATGACTTTTCAACAGTTGAAAACTCTGCAGCAACAACCAAAAAATCTTACATTGGAAAAGTAACCCATTATTACCCAAAAGCAAATGTAGGAACGGTTTCCATTTTAACTGGAGAACTTCACGTTGGAGATCACATTTCAATCATAGGGAACACAACGGGAATTGAAAATACAATTATTAAAGAGATGGAAATAGAAAAAAAGAAAGTCAAATCAGCAAAGAAAGGTGAAGAAGTTGGAATCTATCTCCCAAGAGTCCGTGAAAACGACGACGTTTATCTGATAGAAAGTATTAACAAAAAGTAGATTTCTTTAAGCTTTCATTGTTTCCTCAAGCTTTTTTAAACGAAATAAAAAAATAAATAAAAATAATTTTATAGTTGGAAGCTAAACGTTGTGGATGTCGAACATAAAGTCTGATCACCAGTGCTAGCATCAACGTAAAATGGTGTAACTTCTACCTTACTTGCATTTGTGAAGTTGCCAGGAGTAGTTACTGTTTGTGTCACAACATCAAGAGGTTTTAATGACGCTCCCCCAGGAAACTCAATTGTTTGACTGTTTCCAGAGTTACTATAGAAGATTAGCTTAGCCCCAACAGGCCCAGTATAACTTCCCCCCGAATCTCTTCTTAAGGTAACATTATAAGCCCCTGTTGCAGAGACATTAACCACTTTTGTTGCCTGAACATTTAAGTTAAGGCAATTGTTTGCATTTCCAAGCTGTGAAGTTCCTGAACTAAGAAGATTTTTAACTGGCCCCCATATAATTCCTATAGCAGCAAGAACTAAAAGCACAATTATTAATGTTGTTACAACCGTCGACAATCCTTTTCTTTGTACTCTCATTTTTCACCTCCTTATCAATTCTCTTTTTAGCATTTCTGCTTAAACTATTAAATAAAAACTACTATAAAAAGGTTATGCTCCTCGTGAAGAATGATTATTTATTAAATTTATCCAGCACTTCAAAAAAATCTTTTGAGTCCATAACTTTATCCACTGACGTAAGACCTCTTTCTTCTGCAAATTTCCAAAAAGCTTCTGGTTTGTATCCTCTCTTCCTTAAAGAAGACAAAGTAGGAAGTCTTTCATCGTCCCATCCCGAAAATTCTCCAGCTTCAATGGCCGCAACAATCTTTCTCTTCGACATTGGCAGGTCTTTGAATTTTATTCTCCCCATAAAAAAAGTCCACGGGAATTTATTTTCAATTCCTAAAGCTTTGTAAAACATTTTCTGCCGTTTGGCGTTATCCATATGTTCCTTAGCGCGAATTATATGGGTCATACCATACTCGATGTCATCTACCGGAACAGCAAAATGCATTAGGGGCCAAACTCTATACTTATTTCCCTGACGCGGATGATTTGTAAGGTTTATTCTTGCTAAAGGAAAATCCCTCATAGCCGGATTGGGATCGTTCATTGATGATTTAAATCTTAAAACTGCTTTTCCCTCGGAGAATCCTTTCTTGTCAAGCATCTTTTTCCAATCTGTTAGATTCTCCTTAACACTCTTTTTTCTGCATGGGCATTCTTTTTTTTCTTCAGAAAATTTTTTAAATTCATCTGGGGAACACGTGCAAACATAAGCGGCATTTAAATTGATTAACTTATCCGCATATTTGTAATAAATTTTCATCCTATCAGATTGAATAATATATTCTGTAACATTGCCAAAAAGCCAGTCACAGTCCTCTTTGAATGTTTTGTAACAATCAGCAAAGACTCTATCAGGATTTGTATCTTCAATTCTTAAATAAAATTTTCCGCCGTATTTTTTAACATAGAGTGAGGTAGTTGTTCCTGTGATTGCATGACCCAAATGCATTGGACCAGATGCGGCAGGTGCAAACCTCATTACAACGCCTGACTTTGGCACATCAGGAAGTTCAGGTAACCCCTCTCGGCTTTCACGCTCAGACACAACTTTTTTTAATTTTTCAAATTCTTTTTCCTGTTTTTCAACGGGAAGTTTTGAAATTTCTTTAATTACTTCCTGAATTTTAGGAATAACAGATTTTACTTCACTTTTTTCTAACCCTTCATTGAAAAGAGCAGAAACAACTGCTCCTGGATTGGCCCGACCCCCATAGTGAATTGCATTTTTTAGAGCATAAGCTTTTATTTTTTTGTCAAGATCTTTTATCATAATAGAAAATAGAGAATGGGATTTATTAATTTATTCAATAAACCCATAATCCATAAATAATATAAAACTTATTTTATATTTGCCAAGATGGAAGAATTAAATCTCAAAAATTCAGCGCTCGTAATAATTGATTTACAAAAAGGAATAACCCAAATGCCAACTAAACCTTATTCCTCTGAAAAAGTAATTGAAAACTGTACCAAGCTAGCTGAAGCTTTTAGAAAAAAAGAACTTCCGGTTTTCCTCGTACATGTTGCTCCGGGAGAAAAAGATAGACTAAAGGTTACAACAGATGAAACTCTTGGGGGAGTACACAACAAGCCTTCGGCGGATTGGACCGACTTTGTTCCAGAATTAAACGTTCAGACTCAGGATGTCATTATAACCAAAAAACAATGGGGAGCTTTTTACGGGACAGAACTGGACTTACAATTGAGAAGAAGAAAAGTTGACACAATTGTTCTTTGTGGAATTGCAACAAATTATGGTGTCGAGTCAACAGCAAGATTCGCTTATGAGTATAATTATAATCAGATTTTTCCAGAAGATGCAATGAGTTCAATTTCAGAAGAAGCGCATAACTCCTCGGTAAAATTTGCCCTAAAGAGAATGGGCAGAGTGAGAAAAACTCAGGAAATTTTAGATAACTTAAATTAATTTTACCAAACTCCAGGGATAAGTCTCTTTGTTTTTTTTATATAATCCTCATACTTTTTTCCAAATAATTTTATCATTATCTTTTCTTCACGTTTTGTTCTCATTATAAACATAGTTGACCAGGAAATAAGAAAAGCTAGAACAAATATATTTGGATAGTAAAGGAAAGTTCCAATGACCATTAGTATTGCGCTTGAATAGATTGGGTGTCTGACAAATTTATATGGTCCTGAGGTTACAAGTTCGTGATTTTCTTTGTATGTGACATATCCACTCCAGTTTTTCCCAAGATAGACTCTTGCCCAAATTGCGCCGAGGAGCCCCAAAACAACAAGGACGGTCCATACAACCTGTAGAGTTGAACTGCTTGAAAAAAAAGGTTGAAATGCCTTCGAAATACTGCTCTGACCTTTTGAAAGAGTTATAAAAATGATTGCAAGCCCAAGGACAATTATCCGCCAGATTATTTGCCCTTTCCAATTTCTTTTTGTCTCCGATTTCTTAACAAAAAAAGACGAGATTAACCAATAAAAGAAAAAAACAATCCAACAAATTATTATTATACTTATATTTTGAAAAAATTCAACTGCCATCTTTAGTATCCAATCTTTTGTTTTCTTTCAAGAACTTCAACTTTTTGCTTTAAGTGATAAACTTGGTTTTCTAAGTCTTCAATTTTTGTTGTCATATCTGACAACTTTTTAGCAAGCTTTTTTCTTTTTTCTTCTGCAGTTTCCATTGTTGATTCTGAAGAAACTGACGAAGCAGAAGATGAACCTCCAAAAAAACTAAAGAATCCTCCACCCGAGGAACCAGTTGGACTAGGCGAACCCGAGGAAGATGAACCATAAGACGATTCTTCTTTATCCGAAGATTTAAAACTGTCTAACTTTTC
Source organism: Candidatus Pacearchaeota archaeon (assembly GCA_046705565.1). GTDB lineage: Archaea > Nanobdellota > Nanobdellia > Pacearchaeales > GW2011-AR1 > GW2011-AR1. The sequence continues at coordinate 10,187 of JBJKQI010000021.1, forward strand.
CTGTTGTCTTCTCATCTTTTCAGAGAGGTCAACATATTTCTCTTTTTTCTTATTGAATATTGCCATAACAAACAAAATGAATATTATTATTTAAATTTACCTCATTAGAATATTTTTTAAACATGTTCTTACAATAATATGTATGGCGTCAATACCCCAGATAATTGCAGCAATAAATCCTGATGCTTATCTTGACACAGGAGAAACAAAAGGCTCGCCGGCACACAAAAAAAAGCTTAAAGAGTTTAAAGAATTAATTGAGAAAGATGGGATATTAAAAGCTGCAGGAAAAGCTAAGGCTAAATCTCTAAAAGAAAATAAATTAGTATACGATTCGCCAACCGAAACTCTTGAACCCATTTATTTTTTTATTCTTGATCTGATGAATGACCAGGGACTAAAACCAGAAAAGCTCGTTGACAACTTTGTTTCAAGCCCGGGTTCTCAACATTTTGGAGATATGGGAATGAGAAAGTCCCAGATGCAGCAACAGGGTTCAAAACTTTTAGGGGATATAAATACAGTATTAAGAAGCATCCTAAACATAATTTATGATTTGAGAGAATTTAAAATAAGATTAAAGTCTTATGAAGACTATCATTCAGATGATAAAGAAAAAAGGGCTGCGGCGCTCCTTAGTTTAAAGCAAATCTGGATGGACAAAGTTGATTACCCTCAAAGACAAAATTCTTCTATAAAAGCTATGGCAATACAGGGGGGATTTAATACTTTAATTGACGCATTTTTGGTTGTAAACTCAAACAAAGAAATTGACGACCTTGATTTAAACCAAATTGTAAAGAGGATTCTAAAACCAAGGCTTCATGATTTTCAAAACTGGTTAAACGAATCTGAGGGGGAATTAAAAAAAAGATTTAGCATTGAAAAAACGTATCTAAAAAGCCAGGTCAATTCTCTAAAAATTTATTCACGTTGGACAAGACCTTATCTGAAAGCAGCTCAGGAGTTGGAAATGTCCGAAAACTCAAGAGATCCCGGGCTTGTGAAAATGTTCAACTCATTACTCTTAGAGTTAACTCTTCTCGGGAAAAAAGAACTCAAAGTTAAGGACGAGGCAACAAATGGGGATTTTCCCCCATTCTTCGCAAAAGATAGTTTTTTAGCGGCTATAACTGAAAAATATTACTCTTGTGTTCTCATAAACTTTAAATTTAGAGGAATTCCCTCAAAAACCCAGCAGGGATTTGTCGTCGGAGGAAGAGCTGAAGTTACTTTTAGTGCATATGCTTTAACTGGGAGTGAAATTGACGAATTAAATAAACAACTCGATAAAGCGGATATTGACGATGCTCTGGGATTAATTCAGGGAGCAACAACTGAAAGTTTGGAAGCGCTAAAAGATGACATCGCAGAATACATTGAAGACAAACCTGAGGAAAAGAAAAAAGAGGAAAAGAAGAAAAATTTAGGAGACAACCCCTTCGCTGCACTATTTGGTTCTTACAACAAAAGGGAGAAGAAAGAAAAAAAGGAAAAGAAAAAATTCAAAATGGGTTATATGAAACACACAGCATGGTATGAAGAGGAGTACTTTATGCCCAAGATTAAAAAAGATGCACTTGAGACGGCATTTAACATTTTTGAGATATATAAAAAAGCTCACGGAATGCCCTCGTTCCCGCCTCCTCTTTTGTAATCTCAATACAAAAAATTAAATATCTCTATTAATTCTAAATAAAATGACAAAAAAAGACAATGAGCCCTCTAAAGATTGGTTCGAGGATCATGAGGAATATGAGGAAGATGATGAGGACGAAGAGGAAACCGAAGGATTAACCGAGGAAGAAATAAGAGAAATTGAAGAATCCTTAAGAGAGAGGGAAATAACTAATCTGCAAATGCAGCGTTTTTTGATGGGTCAAAAAAAAGAGGTTTCTCTGGAGAAGATGTTGGAATCTTCCGAAACAATTATTGAAAGTCCTTTTGAAAAAAAAGAGGAAGAGAATAAAATCTCAGAAAATAATTTTGATTACCTTGCAAAGCCCGAAGAGAGTCAGATGAAATATCAAACAATGCATTCTGACACTTATCTTGTAAACCCAACATTGTCCGACCCTCAAAAAGTCCTTGAGGAGCAAAAAAGAATTTATACCCACATCAAAGTAAGAGGAGACATGATTGGGGAAGACGTAAATGAAGAAATGGCGGTGAGACCGGAAGACACAATAAAAAAAGATTATCTTACAAAAAAGAAGTTTACAACAGGGCCATACTAAATAAATAATTTAATAAATCCATTTTTCTTTAAAATAACGAGGTGAATATGGGAAGTAATTATACTATTGAAAATTTATATGAACCGGGTTATCAACACTTTGTTCGCGAAGAAGGTGGACCATATTTAAAAGCAGAAGATTCTCCTTTTCTTGGAAAAAATGGGATGCTTTCAGCTCATCAGCTTGGACTAACAACAGACCCACGAATGGCAAACCAGATTTCTGAATTGAGTCAAAAATTAAACCAGGGAGTTGCCTCGATGGAAATAGGAACGCTTTCTCCCCAGGTTTTTGAAACAATTCCAAAACAGCACTTTGCAGAAATGAGAAGAAAGGCAAAACTAGCCGAGGCAGAACTTACACTTCACGCTCCGATTCAGGGAACGGACCCTGCCGGATTCGGGCAAAGAGGATATGAAGAATCGAACAGAGAAATTGTTGAAAGGCAGTTAAAAGATGTAATTGACAAAGCAATTGAAATAGACGAAAAAGGAAATATGCCAATAACAATTCATGGTTCAAATGCCGCAGGTTCAACATTTAAATATATAACTAATGAAAAAGGTGAGCGAGAAAAAAGAACAGACATGCTTGTTGCCGTTGACAGAGAGACTGGGCAATTAAAACCAATCAAAGAAGAAACAAAATATTACCCTGAATTGGGTGTTGAAGAAAAATTTTATTCGCCGGAAAAACAAATGGAAAAAGCAAATCAAACAATATGGGAGGACCAGATTGACAAAATTGCATTCCAAAAAGTTAACGTTGACAATATCTTATCAAAAATACCAAAAGAAGCACAAATTATGGCAATTAGAGCAAGAGACAACAACGAATATTTCAAGCAACTTGGACCAAACGAAAAGAATCTTGTCCTTAATGTTTACTCAGCAAGTTCATACCTTGATGACATCCATAGAAATCTTAACGCAACATTTTCAAAAGCTTATGAATTCCCAGCTGGAAAGACCGAAAAAGAGAAAGAGAAGTTTAGAGAAAAGTTAAAAGATATGTCTATTGAATTTGCTAGAAATTTGTATGGCGTTGATCCGGAGAAAGTGAGAAAAGGGGCACTCTCTGAAGAAGAAAAAATTAAGATGAGCCAAACATATAATGATTTTCAAAATCAGGCAAATGCTATGCAAATTTTTGCTGAAAAATTAAAAGAAGTTCAGCCAACCCTTCTTCAAAGTATAGAAGAATTCTCTATTGACAAAGCTTCAGATACTTTTGCAAATGTCGCAACGTACGCTTACAGTAAGAAGAAAGATAAAGCTCCCGCATTATCAATTGAAAACCTATATCAGGAGATGGGATTTTCTCAAGGTAAAGATCTAGCAAAATTAATTGATACCTCAAGGGCAAAATTTGTTGATAAGTTATCAAGACCAAAAGAACAGGGAGGTCTTGGGTTATCAGAGAGTGAAGCTAAAAAAACTGCAGAAAAATTAATTGGGGTGACTTTTGATGTTGGGCATCTAAATATGTCAAGACAAAAAGGTTTCACTGAAAAAGAACTTGTTGAAGAAGCCAAAGCGGTTAAGAAATACATAAACAAAGTTCACTTAACTGATAACTTTGGATTTAATGATACTCACCTCCCTCCGGGGATGGGAAATGTTCCTTTCCAGGCACTTTTAGAAGCGATTGGGGAAGAAGGTGCCAGAGCAATAAAAATTAATGAAGTTGGGGGTTGGTTTGAGCACTTCAAATCTTCACCTTTCCCACAAATGCTTGAAGCTTATGGATCTCCTATTTACTCAACGGGAAAAGGTCCTTACTGGTCTCAAGCAGGAGGTTTTCAGCAAAGTTATCTTGAAACATATGGTCAGATGCTCCCGCAAACAAACTATCAATTGTTTGGAGCAGGATTCTCGCAACTACCCCAAAGTTTAGGGGGCTCGCTACAGCAAGGCGGTGGTGGAAGAATGGGTGGAGGAAATTTCTAGAGAATGGATATCTTAAAATTTAAATACTGTAAAATATATATTAAAATATAAAGATGGTAAAAAAGAAGAGTTCTAAAAAGAAGGTGAAAAAGGTATCTCACAAAAAAGTTTCTTCAAAGGCACAAAAAAATTCAAAGAAAAAATCAAATGTTCCAACTTTAAATCTTAAAACAGATAATGAAATTGCAACTGATTTTGCTGTCAAAGCTTATGAAGTTTTCAAAAAAGTAATAAAATCGGTAGTTTTATTCGGTTCTGTTGAAAAAGGAAAAACAACAACGGGTTCTGACATTGATATAATAATAATTGTTGATGATGTTTCATTAAAATGGGACCAGGAATTAATTGCTTGGTATCGTGAAGAACTTGACAAAGTTTTGCAGGCAAATCCATATAATGTTGAACTTCACATAAATACAATACGACTCTCAACTTGGTGGGATGATTTGATGAAAGGTGACCCGGTTGTTTTGAATATAATTAGAAGTGGTTTTCCGGTTTTAGACCACGCAGGATTCATAGAACCATTAAAGTATTTGATGCTTCAGGGAAAAATAAAAGGAACTCCAGAATCAATTTATCAATGCATCCAAAGATCTCCGATTCATTTAGCAAGAAGCAAAGCTGCGGAATTAACTGCAATAGACGGAATTTACTGGTCAATGGTTGAAGCTGCTCACGGTGCACTAATAGCTGCAGGATATTTCCCGCCTTCACCCGAACATGTTACAGTTGACCTTAAAGAAGCCTTCGTAGATAAGGGATTTCTAAAGATGAAATATGTCGAATGGTATAAAAATATATACTACTTACACAAACAAATTGATCATCGAGATAAAATCCAAATAAAAGGTTCTGAAATTGAAGAATGGCAAAATAGAGCCGAAGAATTCATGAGGGAAATGGTTTCCCTTGTTGAAAATTTAATAAAAAATAAAAAATAAAATTATTTCTTTTTAGCTTCCTGAGCACTTTGGGCTGCTTTTTCTTTCTCAGCTTTGTAAGCTTCTAAAACTTTCTCAACAGCCATATTAGCCTGAGCTGTTGTGTACTGGTTTAACAAGTTTATTCCAGCGAAACTTTTATACGAATTCTTTGCTGTCTCGTAAAGTATTGTTGCAGTTGCTCCAATTGGAGAATTTTTATAACCCTTGTCCATAAACTCATTGTAAGTCAAATTTCCTACTTCTTCTGGAAGATCCATCTTGAAGTTGGGGTTTATTTTATTTACAACTTTAGCCAAGTCAGTTAATTTTAAATTTCTTTGACTATCGTCAATTAATTTTAAAGCTCCAATTTCTCTTTCACGATTTGATACATAATGCTCTGGAGCAGAAATTGTATTTTGATATCCAGTTCTTGCTAGGACTTCCTGCTCTTCTTTAACTTTTCTTGCATAAGCATCCTGACCAATCTTTTGACCGATTTCGCTAGTTAAGAATCCCTGAAATCCAAATTTTCCTGCCTGAACACCATCTTCTCCTAAAGAACCCTGAGAATCAAAGTTTGAACCTGCATAAAGAGCCAGAGATTCCAAATTCTTCATTCTGTCTTCTCTCAACTGCTTAGCAGCTTCCTCCTTGCTCATTTCTTTTTTCTCTGTATTTTCGTTTTCCATTTTTGTTTTGTTTTTTGTCCTCCTTTGTACCTCTTTTATAGCATCTCGGATGCCTTATTAACTACAAAGTGATAACTATCCTAAGTATAAGTGGTATATAAACCTTTCGGTATGTTGTTTCTAATAAATAGTAACAAAATAGAACTATTTGGCCAAAGCCGTGTTAGTATAATCCGTTCTTATCCCGCCAGGAAGTTTTGACCTTACCTGCTGAACTAGTTTTCTGGCAAATTGAACAGATTTATCCGTCGGTAGGTAAAAGATAAACAAATCCTTTCCGGGCTTTAAAATTGCAGCCTTACCAACAGACTTACCAAATGCTAATTGCATTCCTGTCTGCATACGGTCAGCACCCGCCCCAGTCAGCATTTTATTTTCCCTTTGAATGTGGTGTGGGAATGGAACAACCTTGAAAAAATACTGACCTGCTAATTCTTTATCAAGTTTCTTATTAATAAATTGCCTACAGGCTTCCATAGCATTATGTCTAATCTGAACTTTTTCAGTTGAGATAACTTTAAGCAAATGAGGAAGCTTCTCATTCCTAACTAATCCCGAATTACCCATTTCAAACTTAACAATTTTCTGAGGGGGCACTACCTTAATAAAAGATTTCTGTCTCCTACGAGAAACCCTCGTGAAAGGTGTAACTTTTCTCTTTGAATATGCATTTGCTTTCCTTAAAGATGCCATTTACTTTATTTCAACCTCCGTTGTAACAGCCTGACCTGGCAGACCTTTTTCAAAAATAACTCTTAAAACTCCTTTATTTCCATGGGGAGCTGCGACCTTTCCAACAATTAATTTTCCAGCGGGGGATTTCCATTCAACGGATTTTCCAACCAACTTTGATGCCTTGTCCCTTGAGTCAACACTTTCTACTTCAATAAGCATGTGCTTCTCATGAATAATGTGCTTTCCTCTTCTGAACTGAATAACTTTTCCTTTTACCATGATTAATTTATTGAGAAATTGGTTTAAAAAACCTTCGGCGATACTTATTATTTTCCTAAGACATAAATCATCCTGCCAACAATCTGGTTTAATCTAAACTCAGGAATTTCGTAAGTCATCTTATATCCTGTTGCTTCAAGAATTTTATCAATATTACACTTTAATCTTTTCTTTCCAATTCTTATATAAGGGGAAGTAAAAACAATACGCCCCGAAATTTTATCCTTGAAATTGTTCAAAATATTTATTATTAATTCTTCAAAATTTTTCAAAGTTTCTTCAGCCAATGAACGTGTAGGAATTTTTTTTAATGTCTCCCCTAAATCTGGCTCAGTCGCAATTACATTTGCTTTCAAAATCTGAGCCTTAGTTGAGTCAGAGCTAATTAATTCATAATTATCTCGTTTAAATCCGGACCATTCAAGATTTTGCCTTGCCCCGGATATTGCTTTTTTATCCTTATCAATCCCGATAACTTTTATTCCTCTAATTAAAGCTTCAGTTAATACAGTTCCAATTCCACAAAATGGATCAAGCAATGTTTCTCCCTCGTACACACCCGACAGATTAATTAGTATCTTGGCTAACCGCGGAGAAATTGCAAGACTCTCTCTCCTGACGGGTTTTCCCATGTCTCTTTTTTCCAAAGCTTCATAATCACAGGTTGAAACAATTTTACCAAAATAAGTCTCACCATTAAAATCATATACAAAGTATTCTTCGTTAAGCAGTTTAGAGGAAGGTAAACGAACAATGCCGCCTTCCTGCAAGTTAACGTCATTATTAAGATGCTTAAGTGTCGCTTTAACTTTTTCAGATTTAAATCTATTTTTTAGATAATCTAAAATAGAATCATAATTATTTGAGAAATTCCAAACAACATAATTAAGTTTGCTCTCATTTCCAGAGTATAAGTTTTCCTTGTCAAGCCTGGAAAAGATTTCATCTCCGTTTCCCATTGTAATAATTTTACCCATTGAAACAGTGCCTCCTAAAACATTAACAATTTCTGGCAAGATTTCATCTTCAACGTTAACAAAAAAACCATTTTTATTTAAATCCGAAGATAAAATTTTATTTCCCGAAGTTTCTAAATAGCTAAAAATTTCAGCTTTAGATAATTCAATATTTCTCCCTAAAATAAATAAATATTTCATATTAAGAAAAAGAAAACTGGGTTTTTAGGGGTTTTGATTATCTTTAAATACTTCAAAAACTATACAATGTTATGAAACAAAACTACTGGGAATTAATGGAGACTCCAATTATTGTGTTTGTTATTTATTCTCTTATAACAATGGTTTTTCCCTTGAAAGATTACCTAGGCTCAGTGGCTGCAACAATAATAGGAATACTAATTATCCTTTACGTTTTTGGAATTATTGGTTATAGGATTGCAAAAGAAAAGAATAAAGAGTTAAAACCACTAAAGGTAGGTGCGTGGACTGGGGCACTAACAGGTTTCATCTCAGCAGTTATTGCAATATTAACATATTACTTATACCCAGAAAGAATTATGCAAATAATTGCCGAAGCTACAAAAGCAGGAGCAACAGCACAGATCACAACAACAATGATTCAGGTGGGGCTTTACATCGGGCTTATAACTTCCACATTAATCTACGCCGGAATTGGGGCGCTAATTGCATGGCTTAGTTTCTTGATATTTAGAAATAAGAAATAATTGCTCTTAACCAACAAGTTTCATCTTAGCTCTTTCCTTTTATTCAATCTATCAATTTTTTTCTGAACTTCCTCTTCAAGATTAACACCTTCCATTTTAGAAAGTATAACTGTATCAAGAAAGACATCAACAATTTCTTCTTTCAAATTTTCTTTGTCAAATTTATTGCTTCCAAGATTTTTATTAAAAATTTGTCTTGCAATCTCTCCAACTTCTTCAGTCAAATGAATAAATGCGTCTTCTGTCGTAGGATTCTTAGGAGCACCGCTCCACCTTTTATTAACAAATTCCATGATTCCATTTTCAATTTCTTTTATATCCATTTTTTAAAAAACAACCTCAAACTTCCCATAAACTTTTATCAAAACATCAAATACAGAAGGATCAAATTCGACTTCTTCTCTTTCTTTTTGTTTTGCTAAAGCTTTTTCAAATTCTGCTAAATCTGTATCAATTAATTTATCTTCAACTTTTTTAACACTATTTCCCTCAAAAACAAAAGTTTTACCATCCGCATTCACAATTTCGATCTTCTTCTCTTTGGTTTTTAAAACCATCTTACCTCGGCCCATTTTTATTAAGTCTTTCTTTTGCATAAATTCAGTTAAATCTTTAATTAAGATGTCTGCATCTTTACGAACCCTATCAATTTTGTGTGAGTCAGCTTTATCTTTTTTAAATTCTTTTTTAGATTTTAAGACATCTTTTAAAATTCTAAGATGCTGGTTTGTAAACTTTCCTTTCCTTACATACTCTTTATCAAACTCTTCGACTAGTTTTTCAGTTGATTTTTTTCCAAGTATATTCTTCAAAAGTTCAAGAACATCTCCGTAAATCTGCTGGATAGTCTTCTCCTGTGACTTTGATTCTATTTCTTTACGAAGCTCTTTAAGTCTCTTCAAATATTCTTCAGTCTCTTTCATAAATTTATCAATCTCTGTCCCTGAAACTTCTTTTATCTTTTCATGTTCATAGTCTTTCCAAGTTTTCACAACTTTTTCCAAAAAGTTGACATACTTTTTCTCAATCATCTTTGTATCCAAGAATGCTTTCTTAAATGAACCGACTAATTCTTTAGAGGTTGGGGGAGGATAACCCCCAAGCATCAATATTGCCTGAGCAGGAGTTGTAACGCCCCAAAAAATGTTTGTAAAGACATCAGTTAAAAGTGTTCTCTTGCTTCTTTGTATAACTCCATCTCCCATCGACATAAACATGTCAATTGCTTCCGGAGAAGGTTTAAGTTTACCCATTCTCAAAAGTGCTTTCCATGGCATGAATGTTCCTCTGTCATAAAGTGGAACTCCATCCCGAATAAAAGTAAACATAACAGGATGCGCATCTTTAACCGCGTCCCAGAAATCGGTTAACAAATAAATCTGGGGCTCTAATCTGTTTTTCACGCCGGCAATTTGAGTTGCCTCAGCAACATATTGGTAGATTATACCACGAAGTCTTTCAAGAAGTTCACGGCGAGGCATTCTTTTCACATCAGTATCATTTATTATCACAAAAACATCAACGTCAGAAGTTTTTACAGTGTCCCCACGAATCAAACTTCCTCCTATAACATAACTTACAACATACTTTTCAAACTTTTGAAGAACTAAGGACTTATGAATTTCTGAAACTCTTAAGGCCCCAAGAATTCCTTTATCGTAAACTGGGTAACTCATAGCTATTGCGCCTGAAAGTTCAAACTTCTGATCCATGCAAATTTCCCAAATTTCCGACGGAGTCATAACGTGAATCCAAACTTTTTCTTTAGATCTTTCAATTTCTTTTATTATCTCCTGTTTTATTTTAGGAATCTCTTTTGCTTTTTCGTCCGGCACAATAATCTCAATATGAACAGAATCCTTTGAACTCTCCGGAGCCTCTTCCTCTTCAATAAATTTTGGAATTGATTGGGGGGGCAAAATCCCAATAGCAAGAACATATTTGAACTTTTTAGTTATAAAGATTTTGAGTTTTTCAATTTCTTTTTTTGTTTTGTCAAAATTTTTCTTATCTTCTTCAGGATTAACTGCAGGAACTTTTGGCTTAGAATAATTAAGGTTCATTCCGGGAATTGAACTCTTGTTGTCGATCATAACTTAATCACATGGAGATTATTTATAAAAGTTTGGGGGCAAATTTTAAGTAAAGAATTTTATTTGTATATGTTTTCATAAGGGGATTTGTTGTAAATAGAGGGCACAAGTATCTCATTCATACCCATATAAATTGTCATCTGACCTCTCGTATGAATAAAGTGATTCTTAAAAAGATTAAAGAATTCCATTCCAGATGCAGCTCTCAAAACTTCTGGACCATCTTTAAGCGAAAATTTTTTATCGAATACACTATCTGGAATTTTTTTTAATATCTCTTTTAGAATTTTCATGTGCTTGTCAAAATGATTAACTAAATCTTTTGAGGTCCTTATGTTAAATTCTTCAAAAAATGAGATGTCCATCTCATTGCTTGTTAAAACTTTTACAAGCCACCTGGGAATGTCCGCAACGGCAAGAGCAATCTCTCCGAACGGAATCGAATGAAAGCTCGGTTTCCATCGGTAACTTTCCAAAAACGGCACCCTCTCAAGACAGGTCTTCGTCATATCGCCTTCTCTTTCAAATTCTTTAAGAAAAAATTCACCTAATTTTCCCATCTGGTCTTTCTATTCTTGAGAGTATTAAAAGTTAGCGGTATAATTCGGAATAAAATTACAAGATACAACTATAAAATAAAAAGTGGTCCATGGAGGAATCGGACCTCCGCCTACTCGGTGTAAACGAGTTGTTCTACCATTAGACTAATGGACCAAACAAAAATTAAACAACTTCCTGTTTTAAAAAGGTTTTCTTAAGTAAAATGCGGAAACCGGGAATCGGACCCGGGTCACAACCTTGGCAAGGTCGCATTCTACCACTTAACTACTTCCGCATGCTTCTTTTTAGGAAATTGGATTTAAAAAATTTCCCACAACTTTATAATCTTATTTTTCATTAATTATTCATGGCAATTCAGGGACAAGGTATGCATCATTTGAGTTTAAGAAAAAGAGTTCATCAAAAGCGTGAAAAATATCCAAGTGAAAAAAAGAAAATAAGAGTTTTGGATAAATTAATTTATGTTGTAGGAATACTAGGCCCTGTGATGAGTATACCTCAGATAATTAAAATATTTTATTTAAAAAATGCCGACGGGGTATCTCTCATAACCTATGCAATCCTCACGATCTTTTCATTTGTCTGGCTTTATTACGGGATTGTCCACAAAGAAAAGCCAATAATTGCAAACAGCGGTCTTTGGGTAATCGCAGAAGTGCTCATCCTCATCGGAATAATCCTTTACGGAAATGGATTTTGGTAAAATGATAATCGACGTCCACGCACATCTTGATTTTATGCCTGAAGAAAAAATTAAAGAGATACAAAAAAATCCCAAAATTAAGATTGTAGTAACAAATTCAATAGATAAAAAATCATGGGAGAAAAACTTTGAGATTCATAAAAAGTATTCCAAAATCAAACTTGCCGTTGGACTTTATCCTGAACGGGAATTAAAAGAAAATCATTTTAAGGATTTTGAAAAATTTGTAAAAGAAAACAAAAAAGATATTATTGCCTTAGGAGAAATTGGGCTTGACTTATATGAATGCGAAGAAAGTTTTGAAATTCAAAAAAAGATCTTCATTAAAGAATTAAGCCTTGCCCAAAAAATTAATCTTCCGGTTATAATTCATTCGCGAAAGGCCGAGAAAGAAGTACTGGATTTTATTGAAAAATTTCCTAAATTAAAAGTTGTCCTCCATTGTTTTTCTGGAAATTTCAAACTCATAAAAAGAGCTGTTGAGCTCGGATGTTATTTTTCAATTCCGGCAAATATTGTTAGAAGTGAGCATTTCCAGAAGATGGTTGCAGAAATTCCAAAAGAGAGGATACTAACAGAAACAGATTCGCCCTATCTCTCACCATTCGTCGGAATAGATAACAAACCTGCATTTATAGAAGAATCAATAAAAAAAATATCAGAAATTTGGAATACTCCCACTAATAAAGTTGAAGGAATTATCGAAGAAAATTTTAACTGTCTGTTTAGTCAGTAAGTGATTATGTTGTCATTATAAAAAGACTAATTAAGCAAAAGGTTTAAATAAGAAAACCATGTAATTTTTTAATGACAGCTGAGAAGACAAGTCTTTTAGGTTACTTGAAATATATTCCTTTAGGTCTTGCTTTGGCTTTTTCTAAACCCTCTTTTGCACAACAAAAGCCCTCAAAAATTGAGAGCATGACAAAAAAAGACTCTCAGGAAATTCAAAGAGGGCTACAGGCACCAACACTTTTTACTAAAACTCCAGACTATGTTATGTTTCAGTCTAAGATTAGTCCAAAACTTAAAGATTTTTTAAGACACACAAAGGAGATTATGTTTTATTCTACCGACCAAAGGGTTATTTTGGATATGGATTTGGATACCTCAAAAGTAAATATTCTTTATCCAACCTCAATGATTAAAAATGGAGTTGGTAAATCTGTAGGAATCTTTTTGAAGAGCAATTTAGATGTAGACTTATGCGATGTAAAGACAGGCATAGGAAGCAAAATGTACAACGATGCCGGTTTTTATTTCCAGCCAAATTTTATTGGTCAAAATTATTTCAACTCCAACTTACCTGACTCGCTCTTCCAAAAAATTGGAACTATTGATAAAGGAATAAATAATTTAGAAAGCGAATTAGATTTAACAAACACAAAATTAGATTCTTCTCTTATGTACCATAAAAGAGAAATACAAAAGCTGGACTCTTTAAGCACTAAAGTTGATTCTTTAATAAAAAAAACTAAAGGAACAGAAAAATTTGCAGCAGCATTTAATCTTGCAAAAAACCTAGCCAACAGCGGATTAGGAGAAGGAATTGGATTCCAGTACAAAGTTGACGAATTAGGAAATGAAGGAAATTTATTCGTTGGAGTTTATGGCCAGGCAAATCAAATAAATAAATTTTCAGAGCAAAGCTCAACTCCCGTTAAGAATAAGTCTTGGATAGACAAAAGTTCAGACTTTTATACAAGGACTGTTGGAACAGTTAATCAAAATATGACTAAGCAGGTTCCATATGAAGCAGGAATAACTTTTTCATATGTTACACCAAATAAAAATCTTGAAGCTCTCGTTGGTGCAGGAATAGCAGAAGAAACTTCTGAAAATAGTGTGACATTATCTGGAGAAAATTATCTGATTCAAAAAGGAGAAACTTTAAGCGAAAAACCTTATTGCACACCTCTACAAATAAAATCAAATAAAGTTGTACCAACAGCATTTGTTGGTATTAAATATTTTCCTCTCAAAAATTTCCCAGCTTATTTAGGAGCAAAAGCTAAAGCATATTTTGGCGGCGTAAAAGATTTTTTAGGGCATTCAAAAACTGAGGTGGTACCAGAAATTGAAACAGGAGTTGACATTAAGTTTTAAACATGAAAACAAAAGGGTTTGTAATCTTAGGGATGAGTATGATTTTATTATTTACAATTCTATCATCTGTAAGTGCATGCACAGGAAGTTGCAGCAGCGTAACAGCTTTTTTAACCTACAAAGATAATCCAACTGCAAGCTCTATGACAGTAACTCAAGGAAATACTGTAACTCTTTCATTAGTTGCTTACAGTGCCGGAGAAACTTTAAGTCAAGAAAGCCTTTATGTTGGCTCAACACTAAAATTTTCTGATAATAATCCCGGAATACAAACAACCCCTTCAAATTACCTATATAACAAGGATTACATATTAAACACCGGTGCAATCTCTCCGGGAACATATACCCTAAGATTTGTAGCAGAAGCTCCAAGCGGGGCAGCAGATTACTCGGAATTAACATTAACTGTAAGTCCAGTCCCTGACACAACTCCTCCAATAGTTAAAATTTCAGATCCAACAAATGGGGCAACTTACACCTCAAACAGAACTTCAATAACTGTTTCAACTAC
>JBJKQI010000022.1:0-9637 GCA_046705565.1 Candidatus Pacearchaeota archaeon
TACAGGATTTAGTTGTTACAGTTGAGATATTTGACTGGCATTCCCCGTTCACACATGAAAAATTTTGGTAATCTTGGACGATTGATTCTGGAGGGGGGCTGGGATTACATGAGGGGTATCCAATTAACCCACTTGTGCCGCAGGCACTTGAAACATTTTGTTGTGTGCATGGAATTGCAGTCTTTTGGCAGGCTCCATTATAACAAGTGTCAGGCGAGTTGCATGAAGCTTTTGGATAAGATTGGGTTGACTGGCTGCAGAATCCGGCAACGCAACTGTAGACTGTTTTGTATTGCATTATTACTTGGGAGTTTGAAGAAGAACAAAATTCAGATCCTGAAACCCAAGTGTCTGTTCCGCAATCAGCGGCGGTAGTACATTGCGGTTGGGTTGGATTTGTAGTGTTTGTTCCTTGTCCCCCTTCTGACAAGAAATTTATTGCAGTGAAAAGCTCTGAAGATGCACCAATTGTGAGTTTCCCGGAACTGTCAAAGTACACGGGTGCAACCATAACGCTTTTTATGTCACTTATGTTAAGGATTTTACTCTTGCTTAAATTAAGTATAAATGTTCTTGTTGCAAGTACGGGAAAACCTCCCGGCATATCCTCTGTAAAAATGTCAGAATTTCTGCTGTCAGCTACGATGAATTTTAATTGTGTTATGTTAATATTCGCAATTCCTGAATTTCGTGTTACTTTTACATTCATGACTCCATTTGAAGCGTTAATTGATACAGAATCTATAACAAGGTCTGCAGAAACACTCCCCAATGAAATTTTATTTGTGCCCTGCAATATAAATGTATTAACTGCAACCCAAATTGCTCCGAGGGCTGCGATAATTAAAAGTATTAGGAGTATTGTTGAGACAACCTGTGAAAGACCCCTTTTGTTCACCATTATAGAGAAAGAGGAGAGTGTTTTATAAATTTATTCAATGTGTTTTAACTTTCCCCAATCTCCTTGAGTTCCCGCATCCCCAAAAAATTTCCTTGAAATTTTTCCCTCTTTGCTGTTAAAACGCTTTTGAGATTTTCTTTTTGTTTTTCTATTGGGTTTTTCATAATTATTCGATTTAAAATTCCCCTGCAATGTTCGTATACAAACATTTTTTAATCTTAAGGTTTATTTTTAATAGATGAAAAAACTGGTCGAATCTTTGAGTACAATAGAGAAAAAAGTTTTACCCTACCTTGAAGAAAAGAGCATAACCGAAATATGCAAAAAATCAAACTTGGATAAAGTTAGTGTGTTAAGGGCTCTGGAGTATCTTTCAAATAAGGGAGTTATAGAATTTGGAACTGACAAAAAAAATGTTGTTGATGTGGGAGTTAACGGAGCACTCTACAGGAAAAAAGGTCTTCCCGAACGAAGGCTTCTTATGCTTTTGAATGAAAAGATGATTGTTCCTCTAAAAGAAGCTGAAAAACTTTCAGGACTTAGTTCGGATGAATTTAAAGTTTCTTTGGGGGTTCTTAAGGGAAAGGCATTTATTGAGATAAAAAACGGGAAAATTGTTTTGGGAGCTTCAAAAGAGGAGGTTGCAAAAAAAAGTCTCGAAGAGCTATTTTTGGAATCTTTGCCTGTAGATGAAGACAAGCTTACGCCTGAAGAACAGTTTGCGCTAAAGGGGCTTTTGAAGAGGAAGGACATTGTTAGAGTTGAAGAAGAAAAGAAGTTTTCGATAAAAGTTACACCTATCGGGAAGGAAGTAATGAACTCAAAGGAAATTTCAAAAGAGTTAGTTGAACAAATTACTCCTGAGATTTTGAAAAACGAGAGAACATGGAAAAATAAAAAGTTTAGAAGGTACGATGTTACCCTTGAAGTTCCAAAAATTAGCGGAGGGAAAAGGCATTTTGTAAACCAGGCGATTGATTACGGGAGAAAGATTTGGACTGAAATGGGATTTCAAGAAATGAAAGGTGATTTTATTCAATCGAGCTTTTGGAACTTTGATGCACTCTTTACTGCGCAGGACCATCCTGTTAGAGAAATGCAGGACACTTTCTTTTTGAGTGAAACGGGGGTTCTTCCTGATAAAAAACTTGTTGAAGCGATAAAAGATTCTCATGAGAAAGGAGTTGCCGGGAGCACTGGTTGGAAATATTTATGGAGCGAAGAGGAAGCAAAAAAAATGGTTTTGAGGACTCATACGACTTGTTTGTCTGCTCATGCTTTATCAGAATTAAAAGAAGAAGATTTTCCTAAAAAATATTTTGCCGTCGGAAAAGTTTTTAGAAACGAAACGGTTGACTGGTCACATGGATTTGAATTTAATCAGACAGAAGGAATTGTTGTTGACCCAAATTTAAATTTCAGACATCTCTTGGGATATTTGAGACAGTTTGCAAAGAAAATGGGTTACGAGAAAGTTCGTTTTAGACCTGCTTATTTTCCTTACACGGAGCCTTCTTTAGAGGGTGATGTTTGGGATGAAGAAAGAAAAGAGTGGGTTGAGTTAATTGCCGCCGGTATTTTCAGACCTGAAGTAACCCTCCCTCTTTTAGGAAAACCAATCCCGGTTCTTGCCTGGGGTCCGGGTTTTGACAGGATGCTTATGAAAATTTATGGATTAAAAGATTTAAGAGAACTTTACCAGAATGATTTAAAAAAATTAAGAAAAATGAAAAGTTGGGTGAAAGTTTAGGATGGCAAATGTAAGATTTGATAAAAAAACCTTTGAAAAAGAAGTAGGAAAGTTGACCCCTGAAATGCAGGAGAGAATTGCTTTATTTGGAACAACTTTGGAAAGTTTTAACGACGAGGAAATTGAGCTTGAGATTTTTCCGAATAGACCCGACTTGCTTAGTTACCAGGGATTCAAAAGAAGTTTTTTGCCTTTTTTGGGAAAGAAAACCGGGTTAAAAGAATACAAACTTGAAAAACTTGAAAAAGAGAATGTTGTGAAAGTTGACTCTTCAGTAAAGGATGTTCGCCCTTACACGGCTTGTGCAGTTGTAAAAAAGCTGAAGTTTGATGATGAGAAAATAAAAGAATTAATTGAAGTGCAGGAAAAACTCCATTCCACCGTCGGAAGAAACAGGAAAAAACTTGCAATTGGAATTTATCCTATGGAAAAAATAGCTTTACCTATAAAGTATATGGCAGTTGAACCTGATAAAATAAAATTTCAGCCCCTTGAATCTGCCCGCGAAATGTCCGGTTTGGAAATTTTGCAAAGACATCCGACCGGAAAAGATTATGCACATCTGCTTGCAGGAAAGATGAAATTTCCTATTTTTGTTGATTCTAAAGATGAAATTCTCTCGATGCCTCCAATAATAAATTCTGAAAAAACCGGAAGAGTGACAACTAAAACAAAAGAAGTTTTTGTTGAATGCTCAGGTTTTGATGAGGAAATTTTAGGAAAATGTCTGAATATAATTGTTACAACTTTAGCCGACATGGGTGGAAAAATTTATCCGATGAAAGTCGGAGACAAAGTGACTCCCGATTTGTCAACCAGAAAGTTGAAGCTTTCTCTTGAAAATACAAATAAACTTCTGGGGCTTAGTCTGACCGAGAAAGAGTTGAAGAAATTTTTGGAAAAGATGGGTTATAATTTTGAAAAGGGAGAGGTTGAAATTCCGTCGTGGAGAGTTGACATCTTGCATGAAGTTGATTTAATTGAAGACGTTGCAATTGCTTATGGATATGAAAACTTCAAGGAGGAGATTCCTGAAGTTTCAACAATTGGTAAAGAAGACAAAAATGAAATTTTGAAGAGGAAAATTGCTGAAATTTTAATTGGCTTAAATTTTCTTGAAATTTCAAATTATCATTTAACAAAAAAATCGGACCAGTTTGAGAAAATGGGATTTTCCGAAAAAGAAGAAAAAGGTTTTATTGAGCTTGGGTCGACGAAGACGGACTTTAATATTATGAGGAAGGACTTATCTCATTACCTGCTTAAAATTGTTTCAGAAAATTCTGATTCGGAGTATCCGCAGAAAACTTTTGAAGTTGGTCGAATCTTTTATGAGAATAATAAGGAAATATTTGAGGAAGAGCATTTGGGGTGTTCTGTTACTCCCGGAAATTATACAGACGTAAAACAGATTTTGGATTATTTATTTTACAACCTTGGTTTAAACTTTGAAGTTAAAGAGCAAGAAATGCCGGAATCTTTTTTCATTGATGGGCGTTCGGCCGATATAATCTTTGAGGGTGAAAAAATTGGGTTTATCGGTGAAGTTCATCCAAAGATATTAAAAAACTGGAAGATAAAAATGCCTGTAAGTTTGTTTGAAATTAACTTGGAGAAAATTTTTAATAAATTTTAAACAGATTTGTTTGTTGTCGCAGTAGCTCAGTTTACACAAATTTTATAAATATACACTCTTTATGGTTTATATGAGGATAAAATTTTTAAACGATTGTGATAGAGACGATTTCTTTTCTTTTGTTAAAAATAAAATCGGTAAGAATTGGAAAGAAATTTCAAGAGATTTCTCAATTAATAAGTCTTCTTTGGATAGGTATCGCAATGGAAAGATTTTGATTCCTCAAGATTTATTTTTTAATTTTTTAGACCTTTTTACTTTAAGAATGAAAAAATTGTTTTTATCTAAGATAAAAAAATTGCCTAATAATCTTGGTCAGATTAAGGGTGGAAAAATTGCTTATTTGAAAAATCTTAAATCATTTGAGGAAGGAAGGGAGAAAGGCATCTCTTCTATATTGCAAAGTCAAGACTCAAGAGGTTCTTTAACATCGGTGAGTTTTAACAGAATTCTTTCTTCTGAAATTTGTGAGTTTATAGGAGCTTTTATTGGGGATGGTTTTTTTAATGTTTATAACAACAAACTGTATCAGATAGAATTTGCGGGAGATTCGAGATATGACTTAAATTACTACCAAAAGACAATAATTCCTATTGTCAAGAAAATTGTTCCTAATGTCAAACCCCACATTTTGAAGGTTAAAAATAAAAATTCAATTAGGGTAATTTTTTATTCAAAAAATCTGTTTTTTTATTTAAAGGAGTTTATTGGTTTTGCTCCCGGAAAGAAAGCTTACACTATATCAATTCCTGAAAAAATTGTTTGTAATCCTCACTTAATGATCTCTGCCGTGAGAGGAATTTTTGATACAGATGGTGGAATCTTTTTTGATAAAAGAAAGGGGTATAAGAAGAGTTATCCCCGGATATTTTTTAATACGGTTAGTAAAAATCTTTTTGATCAGGTGTCAAATTTCCTTTCAAAACATTTTAAAGTTTATACTTATTTTAATAAGAAACGGAATTTGTATGGGCTGGAAATTTACGGACACAAAAATCTTAAAAAATGGATGTCATTGGTTGGTTTTTCAAATGAAAGGCATCTCAAAAAATTGCTTCTGTAGCTTAGTTGGTTAAAGTGCAAGCATGGTAAGCTTGAGATCGTGGGTTCGATTCCCCCCCGAGGTTTAGCTTTTCTTTTTAATAGAATAAAGAATTATGCTTATTATTGCAAACATTAAAACGAGTGCACCTGAGATTATTGCAATAAAGCCGAATAGACTCTCAAGAAAATTGTATGTTACAAGGTAAAGGATTAATGAAATTATAAATACTGCGAGAGAATACAAAAGCGAAATGTTTGATTTTCTTAATCTTGAATTGACATTTTTTAAAGGTGTTCTTGCCGAGGTGCTTCTTGTTTGAGTCTTTTTATTCCTTGAAATAGTTTTTCTTTTTGGAATTTTTTTCTTAGAAACTGCTCTTTTAGGAGAGGACTTTTTTCTCACACTCTTTTTTGCCATGTTAGGTAAAGTATTCTTTAGTTTTTAAATATTTTTAATTTGATTTTTATTTTAGTTTGTTCCAAATGTCCTGAATTGTACTATTTGTGGAAGTATTTGTCTGGTTAGTAATATTCTGTGGTGGAGGAGTTGTGGTTTGGTTTGTTGAGTTGTATGCACTCCAATTAAGACCTATTGCATATGTTGTCACTGAGACAATTCTTGAGAATGTTGCGCCTAGCCAGGATACGTAAAGACCCCCTGCCTGCATCCATCCATCTGGTGTTGAGAAGTCTACATTTTTTCCTGCGATACTTGCTGAAAAACTGAAGTAGGTAAAAAGTATCATAAAAATTAAGAATATTGCAAATATTTTGTGTCTCATCCTTTTTACTTCAATTAGAATCCAAACTACAACTACCAATAAAATAACTGCAATTAAGGTTATTCCAACTGCCATATTTTATGAAGTCAAATGTTATATAAAAATATTTAGTTTTGTAAATGATCCTGCTGAGATTTGAACTCAGGACCTCTGGCTCTCTTAGAAGAATCCAAGAGATAACAATCCTAGCGGATTATCTTCCTATAAGACCAGCGCTCTAACCAGGCTGAAGTTATTGAACCTGACAATCTTGTAATCTCAAAGTAGCGTTTAATGGCTGAGTTGAGCTACAGGATCATTTCCCATAATATTGATTAGAAACTCCTTATTTAAAGATTTTCTTAATCTTATCTGTTAACAGGTACTTTTTTAAACTAATTTAGGCAAATATTTTTAATTTTATTTAGAAGGTGAGCCCCGATAGTTCAGAGGCCAAGAATGCCGCCCTTTCACGGCGGTGACCCGTGTTCGAATCACGGTCGGGGCGCTTAAAAATTATGAACATTGGTTCCCGTTTCGGATCCGAAAATCTTCTGGTATCATTATTACAAATATTTCGATGACACGGAGTTTGAGTTCTGGTCGGGGCGCTTTTTTTTAAATTTAATTGATTTCTTAATGGAATTTTAATTTTCTTTTTACAAAATAATTTTTTTTCTAAATTTTCTTTTGTGTTTTTGATAAAATCAAAAAAAGATTTTCATTTTGAGATTAAATTTTGTAGGTAAAAAGGAAATTTTTTTTACGACGGGTAAGTAAAAAGTTTTCCTACAATTTACCCTCGGGAATATGGTAATCTTTATATACTAAATTTGTGTAGGTTAACCAAGGAAAATGGGTGAGAAGAGGTCTAAACTTTTTGGTAAAAATAAATTTCTTCTAATTGCAATTTTTTTCGCAGTTTTTGTTTTAATTTTTGAGATTGTTTTAAATAATTTTGGAGGTTTAATATGAAATCTGAAAGGATGATTATTTTAATTGATGGAAGTAATTTTTATCATAGTACTTCAAAAAAAAGTTTGAAGGTTGATTTTGAAAAGTTAGTAAAGGAACTTGTTGGGGAACGAGAATTGTTTGGAGTTTTTTATTATGTCGCTCCTCTGGATATCAATAAAGATAAAGAAAAATATTGGGCTCACCAGAGATTTCTTGAAAAGCTAAAAGAAATTCCCAAGTTTAATGTTGTTTTGTGTGAGTTAAAAAAACTTAAGGTGGATGGAGAGTATAATTATTTTGTTAAAGGAGATGATATAAAGATGTCAAATGAGTTAATTATTGGAGCGTTTGATGACAATTATGATACTGCGATAGTTGTTTCAGGGGATGAAGATTTTGTTGATTCGGTTAATATTGTAAAAAAGAGATTTAGCAAGAGGGTTGGAAATGCTTACTTTGCAAAAAGTTCTTCACATAAATTGAGAAGAGCGTGTGATTTTACTATAAGGTTAGACAAATTACTGGATAAAATTAGAGAAAATAAAAAGGAGAGCTCAGCATTGCCTAAAGACCATACTGAGCGTTAACAGATTAACATGGAAAATGGTGTATTTAAATTTTACGGAAGAATGAACAAAAATAATGAAAATAGTGTAGGGTTATGGCGTCCGTCTGCCCTACTCTCCGAACCAGCACATAAGTGTATCCGGCTTTCGTTAGGTCGCGTCCCTCTGCATATGTTTTTAAGGCTTGTGGAATATAAAAAAGTTTTGGTGGGGGGTGTCAAATGAAATTTAAGTTATTTTTAATTTTGTTTTTTATGTTTCTTTTAATTGGGATTGGCGCGGCAGCGCCAATTTTAGATCAATTGCACTTAAATATTCAAACAACTGATGGAAGCGGAAATGTGATAACCGGAACTTACACTTTTCAGTTTAATATTTCAACAGACTCTTCATGTTCAAATGTTGTTTACTCAAAAACGGCAAGTTTAACAACTGACTCAAGAGGAATAATTTCTTATTACTTAAATAACACTGGTTTAAATTATACAAATCAGTATTATCTGTGTTATTACCGGGATGGAAGTTTGATTGACACGGAGCCAATTGCCCGAACTCCTTACGCATTTAATGCACAAAACACAACTTTGTCCGGAATGACAATTGATACAAACTTAAATCTTGGCTCATACAATGCTACTGCAACTTATTATTTTGGTTCAGGAAAATATTTGACTGACTTGAATGTTTCAGCTTTGAATTTATCAAATTATTTCACGAAGTCCGACGTTTTAGGATTTGGATATTACAACTCGACGAATTTTCCTTACACTTCATTGGGCAATTTCACAAATAATGTTGGCTATTTTAACGGTTCAGCTTCGAATAATTACATCCCATATGTCTCTTCATCAAATACTTTGAGTTCTTCAAATATTTATTACAATTCATCAACGGGGGATATTGGAATCGGAACGACTTCACCAAGTGAGGCGTTGGAGATAAATGGGAATTTAAAATTGACAAATAACACCCTATCCCCCACTTCGGTCACTTTTGATAGTCAGACTGCAACGGGGTTGAGAGTAACAAATAACTATGGATACGTTTCAATAACCCCCCTGAATGCAGGTTGGGCCCATTTTTATACCGATAGAAATAATTTCATTTTCAACAAACCAATTTATTCTTATACTGGGGAGTTTGACTCTTACAGTACTAATAATATAACTTTTAAGGCGGGTGGTGCGAATACAAATTTGTTTATTCAAAACAACAATGGTTATGTTGGAATCGGGACAACAACGCCGTCGTATAGATTAGATGTTGCCGGAAATGTTAATGCTTATAATTTGCTGGTTAATGGTAGTGCTGTTGCCTCAAATTCTTCTTTGTCAAATTATTATCTGAAAAGCAATCCTTATAGCTTTTACAATTCGACGACTCTAACCTCGAATTCACAATTAGCGAACGGAAACGGATACTTTAATTCAACAACAGAGGGGAGTATTCAGGGAAGCAAGATAAATAATGATTTAAACTGGATAAATTACACGAAACTATCTCAATTTACAAATGATCTTGGGATAGGAAACTGGAGTGCTGACAAAGTGAATTATTACAATTCTACGCAGGTTGACAATCTTGTTAATTCCGGGAGTGTAAACAACTCTGACAATCTTGGGGGGCATCCGGCAAGTTTCTTTATGCCACTCAACACCTCTGTAAGTGGGCAATTTGATTTTAACGGTGGCTGGACAAATAACGGGTTGAGTATTATTGGAGGAAATCTTTACGCACAGACGGGTTACTTTTACAAAATAAATTCTTTGCAGGTGACAAACTTGGCTGTGAATGGTTCACTTATTCCTGACAGCGGTTTTGACAATCAGTTTGTTTTAGGCAACACAACAAACAGGTGGAAATCAATTGCGGTTGGAACAGGAAATTCTTCTTTTGCAGGGAATGTTGGTATTGGAACGACGAGTCCGAGTGCCCCACTTCATATAAAAGCTAATTATGCAAGTGGTTATGGTCAACTTACCTTACAGGATGCGAGTAATAACGGGAATGCTTCTACGATAT
>JBJKQI010000023.1:0-9204 GCA_046705565.1 Candidatus Pacearchaeota archaeon
CTTGGAATTAAATAGATTATTGAAGATTTTTCCTTGCCGAAGGCTGGCAAAATTGATTTTTCATTGGAAATCTAGAGTTTTTGCCTGGAAATTTTGCAAAAAAAATATTATTTTAAGTTTTAGTTAGCTGAATTTTCATGACCGAAAGGCGAGCGATTTAGATACTGCTCGGGGTCTGGGGAAACGCAGGACAAAAATTGGGCGAGGTGAAAATTTTGCAAAAAAAATATTGTTCTAAACTTTGGGATTAAATCTGCTAAGGATTTAGCTTTAGAATTAAATTCGCCTGCGGCGAAAAAAGGAAGCCCGTCGCCACGACAAAGGGGGCAGGAAAGATTTGGCGACGGGGTTTGTCATTTAGTCTTTGTAGGGAGGAAAGAATATCCTTGCAACGTACAATACAAGTATTCCAAAAAAGGTTAAAACACAAAGGGCGAGCCAATAAGCGCCTGCAATTATGTGCGCTGATCCGGGAATATTAATAATTAATTCCAATACTGAATAAAAAATAAAAACAGTGAACAACGCCTGCTGTGGACAAGGTTTAACTAAAAAATACACTATTGATACTACCAAAGCACATTGAACAAATATTAAAAGAGTCATTTCCATATAATTTAACTTCGCACTTTCAAGAACAGCGCCCGCAACAAAAAATATTGCGAGGGACAACGAAGAGTAACCTTTATCTTTTTTCATTTCACACACTCACTTTCTTATTATTTTTTAAAAAATTCTCAGCGAGCAACGAACCGAAAAAAAGTTTTCACAACTTCTGAATAAGTGAAAACTTTTTTTGACGACGAACGTAAAAGACACGGATTAAAAAGGCAAGAGCTCCTTGCAAATGAGAGGTCTGCAGCAACATGCAAGGAGCCTAAATTGACGGCGAAATGATATCCCCTTTTTGCTATTAACTTTTTATAGTGGGTTAAATAATTAAAACTGTTTTCCTGTTGAATTCTTCAATTTCTTTTTTTTGCAAAGAAATATTTGCAATAAATATCACCAATATAATTAATAAAATTCCAACAAGAATTCCCAATAGAAAATAGTTTTTCTTTGACATAATTTCTCCTGTAAATTTAATATGTAATACTGCGTCCTAGCTCTTGACGTCTTCGAATAACCTTTATTGAACTCTCCAATTTTTCTTCAAAAGTGGAGGAAAGAGATAAATACACCTTACTATTTTTACAACCTACTGAGATGATTTTCTTTTCTTCGAGATGGGAAAGATGTAACATAAACAGAGGGTATGAAACCTCCGAGGCAACCATTATAGAAAGCGAAGTTTTTGGATGCGGAGCTTTTGCTATAGGAATTAATATCCTTATTCTTTCATCATTCACTTTCACTTCTCCATTCGAAAATTCTACAGGATTATGTTTTTTCCCGAGCCCCTTAACTCCTGCGCCCATAAGACTCTCTATAAGGGATTTTACTAAAATCTCACGAGAAACCGAATTTATAGGATTACACATGCTGCACCTCAAATTTTAATTGAAAATAAAAGTTAATTTTGTTCTCCCCCACCCTGAATGTTTTTGCTGTTATCTTGCTAAACCAAAAAAGTTTATATAATTTGGACAAAATGATACATTTTCAATGGAACTGTTTTTAATAATCTCAACCCTTCCATTTGGGAAGAGTATTGGAGAGAGGTATTTCATTCTCGGTGAAACACTCACTTTATTTTCTATTCGCGATTTATGAAATTTAATAATACCCCTCATATTCATTTCAGTCTGAACTTCTCTTGCTTTTCCAAATTTTCCTCCACAAAGACGGGTCAGTTTTCTCCTTCCTATTTCCTTGTAACTCTCCAGAATAAAAAGATTCTCGAGAGAGGAGTACAAGAAAAAACCAGACTCTGTTGAAACATTTAATATACATACTCCAATAATGGGAGGAATTGATTCTATCCTTGGATTTAATCCAAACTTTTCCCTTGTTTTAGAAATAAATCTTAATGCACTCACTGAAGAGAATATTATCTCTTTTCTTTTTTGTAACTTTTCCTTACTTAATTTTCTAGACATATTTTTCTCCGTAAAATAATTTTTTAAAATATTTGAATTGAATTAATTAGGATTAATTTTTTAAGGCGGACGAATCATCGCAATTTTCCTCCGATTTATTTTTTAGATTCGTTGTAAGGGGCTGCATTCAACAAAAGAATTTTTTCATTTTCCATTATGAATTTGGAAATTAAATCCAAAGGGTTCAAATCTTTATCTAAAAATTCTACAATCAAAGATTTTTCACCCTTGGATTCTAAGATGCCATTAACTTTTCCGAAGCCCCTTACAATTGGAGATGTAAATTTATTAACAACCTCCAAATTTATATCCCCTAAATTTATCCCAAAGACTTCTCTTCCGTTTGTTTTAACAATTCCTTTCATGGCTTCTTCATCTTTGAAGTATAAAGAAACAAATTCGGACTTCCAGAGGTTTCCCGCATTATTTAACCTAGAAAAACCCTGCATGTTAATGATTTTCCGTCCTGAAAATCCCCTTTGATTCAACATATTACGAAATTCTTTCTCAGATATGTTTAATAGCTGCATAATTTTTCTCCATGGATTAATTTTTTAAAAATTTGAATTAAGTTTGATTAGAATATTATTTTATATTAAGGAGCTCGAATTATTTCCATTTTGTGTTTCCTTTCTTATTTACGGGTTTATGCGAACTTTCGCAGCGGGTATTCTCCCGATGGCGTCTGTTAAAGTTGTGAAATATTCCGGATGACTGAAATAATTGAAACCTCCGGAGTCAAAATATATGTGGCTTGGGTTTTGAACATCTTTTACAACAAATCTGGCATTGTCATTTTGAGTGAACCGGGTTTGTGAGTGAAATACAGCATCGTGCCCGGCTATACCCTGTTCTGGAGTTGCCGATCCGTTTTTGTATAAATCAACATCTGCAGTAAAAGGATTTCCGGTATTACTATTTAGAACCTGGAAGGAAATCCAATACATTGTTGTGCCATTGTTGCCCGACGAACCTGAGTTTCCGTTGCCGTTTCCCGTCGTTGGGCCAAGAACAGTCGTTTTATTGCCACATGAAAGAGCAATAAAAGAGATTAAAAGTGCAAATAGAATTAAGTTTTTGTGTTTCATAGTTTTTCCTGTTGTTATTAAAATAAGATTCCTGCTTCAAGCCCCAGCCCTTTTGTTTGTTGATCCTCGTCACTAAATTGGAGAAAATTGTATTTTAACTCAACAAAGAATCGGGCATCTTTTCCGGGAAACATCAATCCAATTTTTGGAGCTCCTCCGTAACCATCACTTTTTATTCCCTCTGTTGATGCGGAGACATAGAAAAATTCCGCTCCGATAAAAATTGTGTTGGATGCGCCTGGGAAGATATCAAACTCGCCTCCTAATTTAAGTAAAGAGGTTGTGACTGATTTTTCGACATTTTGATAACTTGTGCCAAAGTAATTTGTTACTAACTGAACCGTTTGATACTTCTGAGTTCCCCATTCCCCCTCTGCAAAGATCCCCCAAAATATATTGGTATTGGTCTGTACAAGATATGCAAGTTTTCCCCCCCAAAAATTGACATTACTATCATCTCCCTTAAAGTAAGTTCCAGAGATAGTCACCCCATTCTGTGCCATAATTCCCGGCACGAAGAAAAGCACTGCAAAAATTAAGAATAACTTTTTCATTTTTATTCTTCCTTTTTTGTTTGAAATTAGTTAATTATTTTTTAACATACCTGACTGCTAATTTTGCGCCACTGCTCCACGAAGAATTAAGAAACAATCTATCAGAGTCGTAGTTTAACCCAAAACCTACATGGAAAGAAGCAACATTTGGATCGGGAGTGCTCGTCCAAAAATCGGCATCTTCAGTAAGGCTCTCAAAAGCTCCATTGTTGTAATCACCGGAACCAAGGGCAGAAAACCCTGTCTCATTAGTTGCGCCCTGATTTGGATACTTCCAATAAGCAGTGCCTGTCTCCTTTAATTTGCCCCCTGCAGGATAACCCAAATAATTCTGTGTCTTATATAACTCGTCTAAAGTCGGCAACCTCCACCCCGCAGGAGCATAATCTTTTGCTTCTTGCCAAGTGTAGAGGCGCCCATACTCTGCATAAGAAGAATTATTCTCATAATAAACGGAGCTTGGGGAATGGTAACTGAAATTTTGTGCCATTATAGTTATTCCATCGATAATTATTATTTTGTATTGGTGTCCATCTCTCGGGTCTGTGAATATTGAACCGTTTGTTCCACCTCCTGATGATGATGGCACAGTGAAATACCACAACCCTCCCCCTGTGGAGTCTTTTCCGTCGTTTGAGTATACTTCCCAAACGACCTGGGTGTTTGCAGGAATGTCTCCAAGATAGTAGGAGTTTTGAGTTAAGCCTGTAGTCCAAACTGGTTTGTTGTTTGGTAAAGGCCAAATATGAAGATCGTAAGTCACCGGATCTCCATCGGGGTCTGAACACTTTGACCATTGAAGAGTTACCGGCGAGGTTACATTCGTGTTCCCATTTGACGGAGCAATAAGCAAAGGCATGCTTGGAGGATTATTTGTGGAGATGAGGGCATGAGCAAATTCTGTCTCACTAATTGGAAAATTTAATGTTGGACTTGGAACAAAATTATCCAACCATCCAGAAGATAACCCCATAGTTGCAGCTAATCCCCAAGATGCTTTCCATAAAGGATTTTGATTTAATCCAAAATAAAACCGCACATATGGTTCTACTCCTATTCTTGGACCAGTAGTTTCATAGACTAAAAAATCCACTCCGCTACCAAGATATAATTTTACATCAGAAGAGAAGTTGAATTTAAATTCCTTGAGTGAAAAATTATTTGTAAATGTTGGTTTTTCCGAAGTCCATGAACTCCCATTATAATCTGCAATTAGTGTCGAATTAAAATTATCATTTATCCCCGAAGAAACACTTCCCGCAAACTCTCCTTTAAGTCCAACGTAAATATAAAAGTTTGGGGTCAAAATTATGGGAGGATCTGCCCAAATTGGAATTGGGGGCAAAGGAATATAAGCGATGTCTTTTCTTCCCAAATTTATGTTCTGTTGCAGTAGTGCTTTGAAATTTACATTCAAGTTTCCTGAGAAATTAAAATCTAATTTTGAGGTCATTTGTCCGGTACCATCAAAATTAAGAAAACCAGAGAGTCTTCCTACATTATATAAAGTTCCATTGAGAGAAGCGCCGAATGAACCAGAGTTCTCAAATTCTGCATTTATGTTTTTGTTTAATGAAAAAACTTGAACATCAAAAGGAAGTTTTCCTTTTTTTATTAATTTATTCAAGCCAACCATTGTTGTGATAAAAGAAAAAGCTCCTTCGTTAGAAGTTGTCTTCTGAATCCCGGTTATCTTCCTCAAGGTTCCGTGAGGGGTTTTATCTGAAATGCCACAAACAAAGACATCTCCCACTTTTAGATCTTTAATTGCAGCATCTCCCGATGAAAAAGAAATTGATGTCGATGTTATCGAAGAAATTTTGCCCGCTTCGTTCGTGAGATTGACTGTGTTTGACTGGAAGATAATCCCATTCGTAGGAGGAATCGTCTTCGTTCCGTTCGTCGAGGACGAGACTGGGTTCTCTTTCTTCGAGCATGACGCAAGAAGAAAGGACAAAATTATAATTGCAAAAATTGATAAGAATTTTTTCAATTGATATCTCCTTATTTAATTATTAAAAAATAAATTAATATAACCAACACTAACAAGACTAAAGGAAAAGAAAGCAAACAGAATCTCTTTAAACTTTCCCTAAAGTGTATAAATAAAGTAGTTATTGGGTCTACCATTGTTCTTCCTCCCTTCCTGAATAAATTTTTTCATTGTCATAATAATGATAATCACAAGAAATGTAGAGAGAATAAAAGACCCAATTAGATTACATATTCCCGCGAGCAAAAGAGCAAGTATTATAATTACTCCCAAAATGCAAGCAATTAATTCAAAATATTTTTTCATTTTATTTTTCCTTTCAAAATTAAAAAGCCGCTCCCGCGTCAGTATGGGTAGGGAAAAATGCAGAAGCGGCTCCGAGGTGAGTGTGAACAAAAATATTCTCCCGCGTCTGTGCTTGAAACAATATTACGGGAGAATCCGTCCCGGGAGAAAGACGGAATTAAAATTATAACCTTTGCATCCGCACAAGATAAGAAAACAAAATTGCAAAGGTTTTGTCCTTGGAGGAAAGGACGATTAACTTTTAGAGAATCTTTTTTGAAATTTATTTATTACATCCTCGTCCTGAAGATAGATAAGATCTTCAAAATAAATTTTAGAATAATCTTTGTATATACCAATCTGATTTTTTTTAATCGGAAAGAGGATAAAATGTCCTTCTTCCTTAAAAACTCCAATGCAATTCTCTGAATTGTAATCTAATCTCCTATCCCTTAACGGAGCTTTTCCCATAATCGTTTTTGAACTGACATAACCGAAGAGCTCTAATGAAATATCCCACTCCTGTTTACTTCTTAGGAGAATAAAACTATAATTTGGAAGATTTAAATTGAGTTTTTGCTTTTTTAATTCGAGAATTATAAAAGGCAATATTGCCCCGGCAATAATTGCAACAACAAATCCTCCAAAGAAAATAAGAGGGTTTGAAAAAGAACCCTTAGGAGTCAAAGAGTTTGATATAAAAATTGTTAAGAGATATCCCCCAATAAAACTGCCTACAATTATTAAAATTAATCTTTTCATTTTTTTTCCTCCAATCTTTTTTCAGTCTCTGAGGAAACTTTAAGGCATAACAAAATGAATGTTATCACACCCAGAATTGACACTCCTAAAAGAAAAATTGTTCCCAAGGTAACCAACCCTCGCGGGACATCTGGTCTGGTTAGATAATGAAGAAGCAAGATAAAAATTCCTATTTCAATGAACAGAGACCATAAAAGTTTTGAATACATTATCAATTTTAAGATCTTAAATTCCCTTATAATTGCAATGATTGTAAAAAACGAGAGAACGATATCTAACCAGAAAATATAATTTGTTAGAGCGGATGGATTTCCAAACAGCTCTATTTTTATAGAAATCCCAATAAGAATTTCTATTATAAGAGAAACAAATATTAATTTTTTCATCACACACCTCACTAAATTTATTATTTTTTTGTTTGATTAATTAATTAAAAATTAGTGCCCCCGTCCGAACCGAATCGGCATTCTATCGGAAGACAACGTCCGGGGCTTTGACGTTAGTTATTTACAAACGTGCTTTCTCTGGAATTTCTTTTTGAGTCCCCCAGAGACGAAGCATTTCGAACGGCTCTGAACTCTCGCAAGATTTGAAAATCGAACACGAATCTCTTAACTTCTTTTTTTATTTCATCATTAGTTAACCCTTTTCCCGCAAGTTCTTTTATTG
The DNA here is from genome assembly GCA_046705565.1 of Candidatus Pacearchaeota archaeon. Classification (GTDB taxonomy): domain Archaea; phylum Nanobdellota; class Nanobdellia; order Pacearchaeales; family GW2011-AR1; genus GW2011-AR1. The sequence continues at coordinate 7,394 of JBJKQI010000023.1, forward strand.
TTAAATAAACCCGTACTGGGCTTTTAATATTCGCATCTAAAAATTCTTTTTCAACGATTGGTCTAATCCTTTGCCATTCTATCCTCTCTTTTGTTAAAATAAAAATTAATTTCTGAATCTCTAACTGAACTTTGCTTTTGGAGCAATGTTTGAAACATTTACAGAAAGAGATAATATCTTCCCATGGAAGATACACCTTGTTTTCTTTTAATGCACTTAACAACATACTTAACACCTGTTTGAATCTCATTTTATACACCTCATTTTTGAAAATAGAAAAAGAGTTTAATTAACGAACGAAGTCTCCGTCGTCGGGGGGATGTCAGACGGAGGCGTGACGTCGCGGCGTTGGCGGGGCGAGGGAAAGTGGATTATTCAGCGTCTTGCGTTTCGGTTGTATCTTCTTTCAGATCGTCTTCTTTATGCACATTGAGGTTGTCCCAGATAAAAAGAATATTAAGCATAACCGAGATTGCTGAGAAAAGAGTCATAAAGGTAATTAATCCAGAGAGTAGAGAATCCGAGGTAAAATTTTCATGCGAACACAATCCGAAACTAAATGTAAAAAGGATTATTGCCAACACAAGATTTGTAAATAAAGCCCCCTTAAACGATTTGTTTGTTTTTTCTATCTTAGTCATTTGAACCTCCGTTAAATTATTAATTGAAAATTAAAATGTTAGTTATGGAGAAAGATTATTCTAAATTTCGCCTAACAGGCAAGAAGATTGCCAAAAAGATTCCCAGCGAAATTATCCCGGAAAAGTTTATCAGAATTGGCCTGAGATTTTCTTTCATCGTCAAAAAGAGGAAAAGAAAAAAAGCTAAATTTGAGAACAAGGGGGCAAAAGGAGCAAAAGATATTTTGGTTATATTGCCAACCATAATTAAAAATAAAACTATGGAAAAGCAAATTCCAGTCCAAGATGCAGCATACAACAGGTAAATAGAACTAAACGGACTAGTGTTAATTAACACTGCAAATGATTGAAGATAATTTACAGATGTTGAGAGTATAATCACTGCGAGAATTCCTGCGATAACTCTGCCTCTTAATTGATACATGATGAGCCTCCTGATATTTTATTTGTTTTTTAAATTAATTTTTTGATTTACCAAATAATTCAATGCCTTGAAAAATAATGCCACAATATAAACTGGTGAAAACACCATAAATACAAATTTTTCCAAAAGAGAAACTTTTGCACTCTCGGAAGTAAATAAAATAAATACTGTTATAAAAACACAAATTGCGTAAACTAAAAGAACAACTGACAAAAGAGACATCACCTACTCCCTTTCATTTAAATAAATTTTTTAATTTGTTTTGTTTTTTAACTTCATAAGTTCTTTCGACTTCTGCCATGAAACTCCCAACAACTAAGCAGGACCCCAAAGAAATCATCGCAAAAATTGGGAAGACAAAGGAAATAAAGGCGGAAACAAAAGTAGAAATAAAGATTATTTTAGCAATCTTTTCAGTATGCTTATGACATATTCCCACAATCTTATCAAGAGAATATTTTGAGTTAAACATGATACACACCCACTTTCTTTAAATTATTTGAAATAAGCTATTTAATTAAAATTCAATTTGAAATACCTTATTTTGGGGTATTTCAAGGGTATTTCGCTAAAGAAAATACCTGAAAATCTTTGTAAAACTATCTAGGGACTTCTTTGTCCGAAGGTATTTCTCCCGGGTCTAAAGCGACCTGAAAGGTTTTTCGTCTTCAAACCTTTTTCGATTCGAAGATTAATTTCAATTCTGTAAATAAAATCTATGCACTAAAAATTCCTTAAAGGAATTA
>JBJKQI010000024.1:0-25426 GCA_046705565.1 Candidatus Pacearchaeota archaeon
CGACGGGTTATCCGATTTATTTATATTACGGAAATCCTTCGGCAACTCCGGAGAGTAACGGCTCAGCAACGTTTGATTATTTTGATACCGGAAACAATGTTTCAAGCTGGACAGTTGTTGGTTCAGCAGGACAAACCTCATCACAGGGAAATCCGGAACCAAGTTATTATGCTTCGTCTGCCAACGGAGACTATATGTACAAAAATATTGGACTTACCTCCAATGAAACAATTGAATTTGATTCAAGGTCAAACGGTCTTGGTAACTTGTTCTTTTTAACAAATTCTGCAGGTGCCGGGCAGATGTTCAGGACTGAAACAAGGAGTGGGCAGAGTGCGGGAATTGCAAATTCAGCTTCATGGACTTCATGGAGTGCGCCTTCAGCATGTTCCAACATTGCAACAAACACGTGGTATAATATAAAATTAAATATTGGTTCAACGACGGCACAAAGTTATATTGACGGCGTTTCATGCGGAGGCTCTTACACAATTGCAAACAATGGAGGTTACATTGGTTTGGTGGGGGATGCCCTGGGAGCAACTTACACAACATGGTGGGATAACTTAAGAGTCAGGAAATATTCAAGAGTTACTCCGATGTATACCGTCGGGAATGAACAAACTGGAACAAGGGGGGTGGTAAAAAAAACGGTAACAGGGCTTGCAGTCGGAACTTACTACTGGAATGTTGTTTGTAGTGATTTAGCAGGAAACACAAATACAAGTGAAACAAGATATTTTACAATTTTTTCACTTTCCCCTCATGTAACTCTTGTGACCCCAAATGAAACTTCTACAAACACAGGTGACATAAATCTTACTTATAACATTGCGGATGCGTCAGGGATTACTTCAACAAAATTAATTCTTAACGGGAAAAATAACATCACAAATCAGACAGCGGTGATTACGGGAGATAATAATTTTACACTAACAAGTCTTCCGGAAGGTTATTATAATTGGACCGTTAATGCAACGAATAGTTTTGGACTTAATGGAACAGCAACATCAAGAAATTTTGTTGTTGATAAAACGCCTCCGGCAATTGTCCTTAATTCTCCTGTAAACAATTCCGAATCAAATAGTTCAAGCGTTAATTTTAACTTTACAGCAACTGATAATCTCTATTCAAACTTAACCTGTAGCCTTGCGGTCGGAATCTATGTTGACTCAAACTTCACTGTAACCTCAGGGATTGAAAAAAATCGTCTTGAAACCAATCTTCCGAACGGGGTTCAGCAATGGTTTGTCGAATGTATTGACGGAGCAGGAAATGTTAAAGATAGTGAAATAAGAAATATAAACATAAGTTCAAAACCCCAAATTTCTTTAGTAACTGCAAACAACACTTATTTTAATTCGTCAACAGTTAATTTCTTTTACAATGTTTCTAGTAATACTCCCCTTTCTTCTTGTGACCTTTACATAAATGGAATACTTAATCAAACAAAGGGTTCACCGTCGACAGGAGCAAACAATTTTACAGTTTTAGGATTTAATCAGGGAAATTATAATTGGAGTGTTGAATGTACTGACACCTCAAGCGTAAGTTCGCAATCCGAAACAAGAAGTTTTGCGGTTGATCTTTTTCCTCCGGCAATAAATTTGTATCTCCCCCCTTACGGTGCATCATTAACAAACCAGGACGTGAATTTCACATTTGAGGCAAATGACAGTTTTGATTCAAAACCATTTTGTAATTTAAGTATCAATGGAATTGTTGTTGATTCAAATTTTTCAACACAAAGTGGATTAAACACGACAAGAACTGAGCATTTTTCGTCGGGAGGAGATAAATATTGGGAAGTTACCTGTTGGGATCTTGCAAATAACACCAACACAAGTGATTTGGGTTATTTTTCACTTTCTTTTCCTCCCTCAGTAAATCTTACAAGTCCGTCTGATGGGAAATGGTTGAATTCATCAAATGTTTTACTTTCTTACAATGTAAGTGATGTTACAAACAGCCTTACAGGTTCGGCATTATACCTGAATGATATTTTCAATGAAAACAATCAAACACAATTAGTAAACAATCAAATAAATAATTTCAGTCTTACAGGGATTTCAGATGGGCATTACAATTGGAGTGTGAAAGCAACAAATGCGTTAGGACTTTCTTCAACAACGAATGACAGTTTATTTACAGTAGATACCCATGCTCCCTCTATTAGTTTGTATTCTCCTAACGGGTCCAATGTGGAAACGTGGAACAATGTAACATTTAATCTCAGTACAACAGATAACCTTTCCCCTAACTTAACTTGTAATTTAACGATAGGGGGTTTCCCGCAGGTTGAAAATTTTCAAACACAAAATGCAACTAATACTATTGAATATGCTCTCCAATCCGACGGAAATTACAGCTGGGAAGTTAAATGTGTTGACTCTGCGGGAAATTCTTTCACAACGCCCCAAATAAATTATACTGTTAAGGCTCCGCCAATTGTTGTGCTGAATTCTCCGGCTGCAAACAATATTACAAAATATTCTGACATAACTTTTGATTACACCCCAGAGGATGCAATAGGGATTACTCAATGTTCACTTTACCTTGATGGAGCAGTCAATCAGACAAGTAATACAATCGCAAAAAATCAGCAAAACTCATTTACTGTTTCCGGAATAAATCAAGGATTTCATAATTGGACTGTAAATTGTACAGATACCGATGGGAACACTGCACAGCCCTCACCCAGAAATATAACTGTTGATCAATCTCCTCCGATAATAAATCTGGATTATCCTTCGAACAACTCTGGGGTCTATTATGGCAGTGGGACAATTGTCCTGAAATGGATGGCAAATGATACTTATGATCCTTTCTTAAAATGTAATATTTATGTTGACGGAACACAGAAAGTTTCCAATATGCTTGTTTCAAGCGGGGTTCAGGCAACGAAACCTGTATCCCTTGCCCTTGGCGAGCACAATTGGAATGCCACATGCTCCGACGAAGTCGGAAATACAAATTCAAGTTCCACTTACAATTTCAATTTCACTTATCCAGACTTTTTGATAAATGCAACAAGCATAAAATTCAATGTAACATCTCCATCGGAAAAAGAGAGTGTTGGAATAAATGTTACGACTTACAATCTCGGAGGTGCTGATATTTCTTCACTTGTCGTTGGGCTTTATAATGGGACGCCTTCTGCAAGCACATTTATTGCAGCGAACAAATTGTCAGTATCAAAGTTCAGTTCGAATACGACTCATTTCTCATGGTCGGCGGCAATAGGAACAACGCAAATGTACGCCGTCGCTGATCCTGCAGGCAATTATACCGAATGGAATGAAAGCAATAATGAATACAGCAAGAACATTACCGTCGGCAGTTGGCAATATATTTATGGATCGATAAATTCCGAAAGTAATTACACCCTCGAAAATGGTCTCAACTCAAGTCTTATCAATTGGCCTGCAAGTTTATTTAGCGGAGGAAATATTTTCGTAACTGATTCAGGTGCGGTTATATCATGGCCTTCTCTTGTTGCAATAGGGAGAACAACATCCGGGACGGTTGCATCGCCAAATGATTTTTCGGAGATTGATGCCCTTTTTGGAATGACAGGATTCAATGATTCAGTTTACAATGTTTACACAAATTCCGGAGTTCCAAAAAATACAACTAATCTTTTAATCTTTAACACTTCAGTGGCTAATGTTCCCGTCGTGGATTCCCTAAATAATTCTAATTTTACGACGGGGATTTTATGGGATTCATCTGATGATGTTTCGCATGATGCGCAATTTGATACAACTGACAAAGAAGATTTGGTTTTTGCTTCAAAAATACATCCGCATACAAAAGGAACCTACGGAATTTATGATTATGAAATCAGGGTGCCTGCAAAACTGAGAGATTATCATTCAGTATCATCAACAGGAAGCATATATTTAGAATTAACATAGGTTTTCCGTCGGGAATTTATTTAACTTCAATTTATTATTTATGTGAAATTTTTTCCCTATAATATTTTTTGAGGAGTTATTTTTTAAAAATTGGTTTCTTTTTTGTTTTCCCAACAAAGCCAAAATTTGCAAAAACTTTATAAAGTATTTTGATTTTTATTTTTCCAGAGTAGTTAATAAGATTAACTCTCTAAAAAAAAGGAGGTTAAAGGAATTAGATGAAACAATCGTTTTGGTTGTGCTTTTTGGCAGTGCTTGCATCAGTGTTGTTAGTTCTTCCGGGTGTTCTTGCTTTGCAGCCATCCGGTGCGGGCTTGAACCAGATAAGCAACGAGACTATGCAGCCTGATGTTGCTGGTTCTCAACAGGCAATTGCAGGTAATGTAACATTAATGGATGTTAGTGGTTACACTGTAACGCAGGCTTGGCAGGGTTATTATGGTAATGTAACAGGTACTATCCAATTGGTTGATGGAAGTGACAATGTGCTTTACAATTGGAGTGATGCAAGTCCGAGAGGTCAGGTTTACTCTTCAACAAACTCCACTGTCTATTGGCCGAATGTCCAGTGTTTCAATTTTACTGCTACTGGAACTCCTGGAGCAAGTGATACAGGTGAAACCCCTGGAGCAACAAATCTTCATGGGATGAATCTTACCCAGCTTCAAACCGAGTTTGGTATTCAGGCAAGAGACAATGACAGCGTGGACAGAACATTTTCCCTCGTGGGAAGTTCTGGGGATCACTCAACGTTCTACACAGCAAATCTTGCATTCAACGGTTCTGAGTGTCAGACAACAAGAGTATATGACAACACCGGAACAGGAGCTGCAGGAAAGTTTGAAGAAGTTATACAGTATGAACCCGTGTCTTCAAGTGTCATATGGACGTCTCTCTTGAATGAGAATGCCCTTGGTTTTGATAACAAAACTCATGACTTCGAGATGCTTGTGCCTGAGAACGGTCACGGAACAGATACTGCCACAACAACGTATTACTTTTACGTCGAGCTGCAATAAGGTTTGTATTTTTTTATTTTTTTATGTTAAACCTTATCCCAATAACTGCTAAATAAAATAGGAGAAAAAAACAAAAAAGAAAATGAAAAATAGAAAAGAAGATGAAAACTTAGTAAAGAGGAATGTTTTAGTAATTATAAGTTTCACTTTTATTCTTTTTCTTGTGTTTTCAGTCATGGCAGTTCCTGTCGGACCTGATTCTTTAACTTCAGTTTCCAATCAAAGCAAGGTGGCAAATCCCGCTTTAGAATTTAATATTTCAGGAGGAAACATTGCAACTTTCAATTTGACTGCAAGGATACAGGATCCGAGGTGGAAAGGTTTTGTGGGGAATGTGACTGGTAGTTTCACATTGGACGACGCTTCAGGCTCTACTCTTTATAACTGGCAACTTTCCACGCTTACAGGAAGGATTTATGCAACAAGGAATGATTCCGCAATAAACTGGGCAGGCATACAATGTGCAACAAACACAACCTTGGATACAGAGGCAGGTGCATTGAACCTTACAAATCCGGATGATACTTTAAACAAGACCTTTGTCACCCCCGGAAGTAATCCTGCGTTTTATGTTGGAGGTGTTCCCATAGCTGCGAATTCCTGTCCTACATTAAACACATACCAGAATAGTGCATCACAATCAAACTATTTTTATGAAATGGCTTTGTACAGCAATCCGAGCGTAATATACGCGACGATAATGGAGCCTGGTGAAGTGGGTTACAATGGTGATAGATATGATTTTCAGGCAATAGTTCCTGATGTCGGAACTCCGGGGTTCACGGGGGCTACACCCTATTACCTTTATATTGAATTGGGAAGTTGAAAATATGAGAAATAATAAAGAATTAGTAAAACATAATGGAAAGATGGTGCTCCTCTTCTTGGTTGAAGCCCTTTTTGTTTTTATTATTATAACTTCATTTGGGTCATGGGTTTCAGGTCAGTCCGGTGGGAACGTTACTGTTATGACTCAACTTCAGGTTGGTAATGTATCGCCGGAAGTCTTGAATGTTAGCATTAATAATTATGCCCCCACAATCGATTTAGTTCCTAATGCAACAAAAGCTGTGAATTGTCAGGTATTGGTAAGAGACTGGAACAATGACACAACTATAACAAATGTGACTGCGCGGTTTTTTGATACTGCTGTTTCTTCATATGGGGGGGCTGATGATAATAATTATCACTACACTAATAACAGCTGTGCTATAAATTACAGCTTTGGAACATGGAACAGCGTTACTGACAGTCCTTATCTTGCTCTTGCCAATTGTACTTTTAATGTTTGGTATTATGCAGACGCCGGAAATTGGAATTGCACGGCAATTGTTACGGATAATTCAAACTTGACGGGCACAGGAAACAATAATATAACCGTGTCGCAACTTCTTGCAGTTGGACTTCCAAATTCCATAAATTATGGAACTGTAAACGGAACTTACGTATCAAATGAAAATATAACTAATGTGACAAATGAAGGCAATACAAAACTTAATCTAAGTCTTGAGGGATATGCACAAACACCGGGTGACGGTCTTGCGATGAACTGTACCCTTGGTTCAATGCCATACATAAATATAAGTTATGAAAAATATAATTTAACAGTGTCACATCCAGGGGGCTTGACTCTCACTCAGTTGGAGGCAAACTATACAAATTTAACAAGTACATACACAGTAAAAGACTTCAATTTGGGCAGCAGGCAAAACGACCTCAAGGCCGGAACCGATGACACCAACTCAACGTACTGGAGAATTTATGTCCCTAAAGGTGTTGCAGGAACATGCAGCGGATACATAGTCTTCGGTGCAAGCACCTCGCCCGGAAGTTAAATTTAAAATAAATCTAATTATCTTTTTAATAGGTTATTAGGTTTTGAGAGAGCAATTTTAATTTAGTGTGGTTTTATTATGGCAAAAAATAATAACAAAAAGAAGTTTCCAAAAAAGAAATTTTCTTCTAACGTTTCCCGAAGAAAAAATGTGAAAGGAAAAAATAGAGATTCTAAGGTTAAGAAAAAATTAGGGATAAAATTAAAAAAAGGAGAAACAAGAAAAAATAAAGTTTTATCCGGGAAGAAAAGGATCCTTAAATTAATCCCAGATAAAAATTCCGGGGAAAAACAAAAGGCTTCTTTGAAAGAGACGCCAATTCAGGACGACAAAAAAAAGTCAGCAGATATTTCCCCCGAGATAAAAGATAATTCTGTTTCCCATGGAGTCTCCAGCGACGCCATAGAGAAAAATAAATCCGTGCCAAGTGATTTTGCAAAGCCTGAGATGCCCTTTGTGGGGAAGGTTGTTTCAATAATTTATTACAGCAGTTTTGTGTTTTTTATTCTATTCGGAATAATTGTGTTTCTGAATGCCTTTTTAGGAATTTCAATATTAAATATGTATTCAATAATCGGGAGTGCAATTTTATACAAATACGGGATGACTTTTGTCAGGATTTTGGGAGTTGTTTTAATAGTTCTTGGAATTTTCTCTTTCTTTATTGGTAAAGATATCTGGAATGGAAAAAAATGGTCCAGAACAACATCAATGATTTTTGCAATAATTGGCATGATAATTTCTTTTTATGGAATAATAATAGGAAAAGCAATTGGGTTTATACCGCTTGTTGTAAATTGCTTTGTACTTATTACTCTCACAACCGCAAAAGTGAAGTCTGCATTTGGCATAAGTCCTTCTAAAGAGAAGCCTCAGGAAAGTTCAAGTTCAGGAGAAGAAAAAAAAGAGTCTGGAGAATCAGAAAATTCCAGCGCACCAAACAACTCCGAAGAGAAACCAAAAGAGGAGGATTCCGGAAATGAAGAAACTCCCGAAGAGGAAAATAAAGAAAAACCATCCGAGAACAAAACTGGCAGCTCCGAAGAAAATAAAAATTCTGAAAATAATGGAGAGAAATCCCCCGAGGAAAAAAGTGATAATTCTGTAAGTAAAGAGCCTGCAAAGAAAAAAGAAAGCCCTGATAACTCCAAAGAACCGGAAAACTCTAGTGAAGTGAAACCTGAGAATTCTAATGAAAAAGAACCCTCTAAATAAATAAGAGCATTAAAGATTTTAATTTATATGCCCTTTTATTTCCTTTTTCGTTTCTGGAATCCGAAAAAAATTAAACAGGAAACAAGATATGTGCATATCAGAGGAAGAATAAATTTAAATGCGACGATTTCACCTATTGCAATAGTGTGTTCACTTTTTGTGCAAGTCTGAATGCATGAAAAAGGAATGTTTGTTGAAGTGACAACATATCCTCCCCATATGCTTTTTACAGCACCGGGGGTTGTTGAATTTGTCGTGCACATTCTTTCTGATGTGGGGCAGGTTATTGATATAGATGTAAAATAAAAATAAACAGCAAAAATTATTATTGCAAGAATAATTTTTATCGTTGCTGGTCTAAAAAAATTATTTGACATCTATTTAGTTGCTTTTCTTCATTTTTATATTTTCCTGCTCCTCTTCAATTAATCTGTAATATAGTCGGAAAATTCTGAAAGTTTATAAATTCTAAATTCATTTAATATTCATGAGGTACGATGAAAGTCTTAATGTTCGGGTGGGAATTTCCACCTTTCAATAGTGGTGGGCTTGGAACCGCCTGTCTGGGTCTTACAAAAGGTTTGAAAAACAATAAAGTAGATGTAATTTTCGTCCTGCCCCAAAAAGTAAATCTTGATGTCGATTTTCTGAAATTTATTTACGCGGATGACTTCAGTTCCATCAAAAAAAGATATGTAATAAATTCACTTTTGAGAGGATATTCAACAGAAGAAGATTATGAGTCAAGACTCTTTTCAGATAATGAAAAAAAATCTGTAATTTATGGAAGAAATCTTTTTGAGGAAGTTGAACGCTACGGAGAAATAGGTGGAGAAATCGCAAAAAACGAGGAGTTTGACATAATTCACGCTCATGACTGGCTAACATATAAAGCTGCAGTAAATGCGAAAAAAGCAACTGGAAAATATCTTGTTATACATGTGCACGCGACAGAGTTCGACCGCTCGGGAGGAAACAACGTGAACCAGTATGTCTATGACATAGAAAAAAAAGGGATGGAAGAAGCTGACTCAATAATTGCTGTGAGCAATTTCACAAAAAACAAGATAATAAAACATTATGGAATTCCTGCAGAAAAAATAAAAGTTGTGCATAATGCTGTTGAGTTTGAAAATTATGCCCTAAATGAGATACATGGACTTAAAAAGACAAAAAAGATTGTCTTATATTTGGGGAGAATCACATTACAGAAAGGCCCTGATTATTTTGTTCGTGCTGCAAAGAGGGTGCTAGAATATTATCCGGATGTTGTCTTCATTGTATCCGGTTCGGGAGATATGGAAAAATCTATAATAAAAAAAGTTGCCAAGATGGGCATGGCTAGTAAATTCATATTCACAGGTTTTTTGAGAGGAGGGGATATTCAGGAAGTTTATAATATGGCTGATCTTTATGTGATGCCGTCTGTGTCTGAACCCTTCGGAATAACCCCTCTTGAAGCATTGAATTGCAACACACCTGTACTTATTTCTAATCAGTCGGGTGTCTCGGAAGTTTTGAACCACTGCCTGAAAACGGATTTTTGGGATATCGACGACATGGCAAATAAGATAGTTTCTGTTTTAAAATACAACGAGCTTTACAGATGCTTACGAGACAATGGTTCAAAGGAAGTGAAAAAATTGAACTGGGATGACTCTGCAAGACGCTGCATTGACATATACAACAATCTTCTGGGAGGGAAAAGATAATGGTTTCGGTGTGTTTTTACTTTCAGGTTCATCAGCCATTCAGGATAAAAAAATACTCAGTTTTTGAGATAGGAAAAAATAAGAATTATTTTTCAGACAATTCTGAGACAAACCTAAATAATGAAAAGATACTCAGAAAAGTTTCTGAAAAATGTTACATCCCGATGAACGCAGTTCTTCTTAAACTTCTTAAAAGATATCCACAGTTCAAAATAAGTTTCTCGTTTTCAGGAGTCTATCTTGAACAGCTGGAAAAATACGCTCCGGAAGTTCTGAGGTCTTTTCAGGATCTTGTCGCGACAGGACAAATTGAAGTCTTGGGCGAAACTTATTACCATTCGCTTTCATTTTTGTTTTCGCGGGGAGAATTTTTTGAACAGGTAAAAAAACACAAGGAAATGATAGAGAGGCTCTTTGGAGTAACACCGAGGGTGTTTAGGAATACCGAGCTTATATACAATAACGAACTTGCAAAAGTCGTCGAGGAGATGGGTTATGAGGGGATGCTTGCGGAGGGGCCCCCTTTTGTTTTGGGATGGAGATCTCCAAATTATCTTTATATGCCCCCGGGAGCCAAAAAGATAAAATTGCTTTTGAAAAATTACAAGATGAGCGATGACATCGCATTTAGATTCTCGGAGAGAGGATGGAAAGAGTGGCCTCTGACTGTTCCAAAATATGCCCAGTGGGTGAATGCGGTGAACGGTGGCGGCGAAGTCATAAATTTATTTATGGATTACGAGACCTTTGGAGAGCACCAGTGGAAGGACACAGGAATTTTCGAATTTATGAGAAATCTCCCTGAGGAAGTTTTGAAGAATCCGGACAATAACTTCAAAACACCTTCAGAAGTCGTTGAAGCTTACCCGACGCGGGGAACTTTTGACACGCAAAGGTTCATCTCATGGGCCGATGTGGAAAGAGATTTGTCTGCATGGACCGGAAATGAAATTCAGGATGCTGCTATAAGAAGAGTCTATGAACTCGGATTCAAGATATTAAAAACAAAAAATGATGAGCTTATCGACAAGTGGAGAAAACTTCAGACATCCGACCATTTTTATTATATGTGCACCAAATGGTTTTCCGACGGTGATGTCCACAAATATTTTAATCCTTACCAAAGCCCTTACGACGCTTTCATAAGTTACATGAATGTCCTTCAGGATCTTGAAATAAGGGCTGACAAAATACTTATGACAAATTCTTTTACAGTTCCAACTCAGAAAAGGAAAATTTATAAAGAAAATTTGTTATTCAATAATAGAGGCGAGATAAATGAAGTCAGTTAGTGACCCGTCACATTATTTTTATGCAAGAAATGGCGAAGTCTTAAAGAATCTTTTGGAGCTTTCAACATTTTTGCATAATGCGGATGACGATTCTTTTGATTACCATTTCAATGAAGAGAAAAATGATTTTGCAACTTGGGTTGGTGATACCATGAAGAAAAAAGCTCTCTCAAACAGGATGTATCGAGCGAAAACAAGAGAACAGATGTGTGAATTTGTTGACAAAGAAATTGAAAGGGAGCAAAAAAAACCAGCGAAACCAAAAAAGCCGATGACAAAAAATGATATAATTTCAAAAATAAAAGAGGCGATGCTTGTTAATGCCTGATTCAAAAATTTACGGGGTGATAGCGCTGAAAGGAGGTGTTGGAAAAACAACAGTGGTTGAAAATTTGGGAGCAACTCTTGCAAAAGATTTTCACAGAAAGGTTTTGATAGTTGATGCGAACTTCTCAACCCCCCACTTAGGACTTCATGTGGGTGTAATAAATCCGACACATACACTTCATTCTGTTTTAAACAATGAATACCCTATTTATGAAGCGATATATCAGCATGAGCTTGGATTTCACCTAATTCCCGGAAAACTTTCGCCTCCACCAACGAATGTGAGGATACTAAAAGAGAAACTTTCTCCATTAAGGGATGTCTATGATGTAATATTGATTGACTCTTCACCCTCTCTTGACAAAGAGATACTTGCAACAATGGTTGCCGCCGATGAGCTTTTGGTTGTGAGTTCTCCTGATTACCCAACTTTAAGTTCAACAATATATGCGGTTAACATCGCAAAAAATGAGAACACCCCAATTCGGGGGATAATTTTAAATAAAGTCAGAAACAAAAAGTTTGAGATAACTTCAAGAGACATTGCAAAAGCTTCAGAAGTTAAAGTTCTTGCAAAACTTCCTGAAAACATAAAAGTTCTCTCGGCGCTTGCTGAAATGATTCCCGTTACTGTAAGATTTCCGTCGCAGGATGTATCAAAAAGCTACAGGAAACTCGCCTCAACACTTATTGATGCACAGGAAAAGAAATCTGGCATATCAAAAATAACAAGCAGATTAAATAAAAAAAGAAAGGGGGTCGAAGATGATTAAAGAAACAAAAGAAGTTCTGTCTGCTTACCTGGATGAAGTCCCTGAAGACAAAAGGTTCTGGTCTCATGATGGGGAGGTGTTCAAAAGTTTGCCGGAGCTTGCAGCTGCGCTAAACAAGATGGAAAAGGGTGTTTTTGAATACCACGTAAATAATGAGAAAAACGATTTTGCAAAATGGATTTATGATGTTATTGGAGATATAAAACTATCAAAGAACCTTGAAGATGTAAATGACAAAAAAGAAACAGAAAAGAAAATTAAGGCAAGAATTTCTTATATAAGAAAAAAACTTAGAGGCATTTAGTTATGACTCGGCATATTATTCTTGGAAACGGGAACATGCTTGTCTGTCTTGACAAAGATGCGAGAATAAGAGATTTTTATTACCCTCACATCGGTCAAGAGAATCATGTTTCCGGAAGAGTGCACAGAATAGGTGTATGGGTTAACGGCATCTTTAGTTGGGTCTCAGAGTCTGATTGGGAGTTATCTATAAATTACAAGAAAGACACCATGGTAGGTGATGTCGTTGCATACAGTTCTAAACTTAGGATAAAACTCTGTATAAATGAAGCGGTGCATCATGAAAGAAACATTTACCTGAGAAAGGTTAAAGTTGAGAACAGGAATCCTGAAGCAAAGGAAGTCAGAATATTTTTTTCTCAGGAGTTTCAGATTTCAGAAACAAACATCGGTGACACAGTCTACTTTGATCCTTTGGTTGAATCCATTGTACATTACAAAGGAAGAAGGTATTTTCTTATAGGAGGAGAGCTCGATGGAAAGCCGTTCCAGGATTACGCGACGGGAGTCAATAGTTCTGATGACAATATTGGGACTTATATAGATGCCAAGGATGGTCTTTTGAGTGGGAATGCGATAGAACATGGGTCGGTTGATTCTGTTATTGGGTTTACTATGAATATAAAAAAAGATGAATTTAAATGCATAAATTATTGGATTGTCGTCGGAAAAAATCATGATGAAGTTGCTGAAGAGAAAAAGTTCGTAATCAGTGAGACTCCGGAAAAACTAATAAAAGAAACTGAAGAATACTGGACTAAATGGGTCAACAAAAGTCCTTTTAATATTCATCTCCTCAACGGGAAGTTGCAGGAATTGTTTAAGAGATCATTGATGATAATAAACGCACAAACAGACAAGAACGGAGCGATAATTGCATCAAATGACACCCACACATTCAAGTTCAAGAAAGACACTTACAGTTACATGTGGCCACGTGACGGAGCTCTTGTTGCAAGATCTTTTGATAAGGCAGGATATTTTAATATAACACAAAAGTTCTTTGAATTCTGCTCAAATGTCCTCGAAAAAGACGGATATCTGCTGCCTAAATACAGGCCTGACGGGTCGGTCGGGAGTTCCTGGAATTCATGGCTTGACAATAATCACATACAGCTCCCGATTCAGGAAGATGAGACAGCGCTTGTACTTGATTCATTGTGGAAACATTACAAAATGCACAAAAGTAATGAGACAAAAAAATTATATGGTGAATTTATAAAAAAAGCGGGGGATTTTCTTGTAAATTTCAGGCACAAGAATACGGGTCTTCCAAGAGAAAGTTATGACCTTTGGGAAGAGAAGCTTGGAGTTCATACTTTCACATGTGCAACCGTATACGCAGGGCTTAAGGCCGCAAAAAATTTTTCAAAGATATTTGGAAACAATAAAGATGCACAAAAATATTCCAAGGCTGCTGATGAAGTTAAAAAGGGCATACTAAAATATCTTTATGATAATAAAGAGGGCGTGTTCATAAAAAGGTTCTTTTACAATGCGAAAGGTGAGAGAGTGAAAGATATGACAATAGATATGAGCACAGTCTATGGACTCTTTGAGTACAAAATACTCCCTGCAGAGGATGAGAGGGTTGTTCGTACTATGGAAAAGACGATGAAGAAACTCTGGTGCATTGCCCCCTGTGGAGGAATTTTTCGTTACGAGGATGATAATTATTACAGGGTCTCTAAAGACGCTCTTCCGAACCCCTGGTTTATATCAACTTTTTGGCTTGCGGAGTATTACATCACTAAAGCAAAGAAGCCCGGAGACCTTAAACCTGCCCTTGACCTTCTGAATTGGGCAACAAAAAGAGCTCTTCCCTCAGGCGTGATGTCTGAGCAATTGAGCCCCTATGACGGCAAACCTCTTTCAGTATCGCCCCTTACATGGAGTCATGCAGGATTTATAATTGCTGTAATAAAATATCTTGACAAGTTTGAGGAATTGAATAAAATAAATAAAAGCCCCTCTTTTAAAAATGCACGGACAAAAATTAAGGGATGATGATAAATTATCTAAAATCATTGAATTCCTCGTAGAATTTATAAAGGGAAGAGTCTGGAACAATTCAAACAAATAAACTCTTAAAAAAGAGTCTTAAAGATTAGACAATCTGTCTGAGATTTTGGCGGGGGCGTTTGCAGGATGAAAAAGCCTGCTTAAGTAAGAGATATTTCTATTAAGTTTTTAAGATTTATTTTCTGAGTAAAAATTTGGGCGTTTAACCTCTTTCCATCTCGTTGAATATCTTGTTTATTGCGTCTTCGACATCAGTGTAAACCTCAAAGGGGATATTTCTCTCGGAAAGTTCTTTTTCAATTAGCTCATCTATCTTTTTTTGAAACTCCGGATCAATGGACCTAACTTTGTCGTCGGATAAATAACTCCTATTTATTGGAACCTTAAATAATAAATCATACGTTTTTATGTGGTCATCAACAATTAAATCAAGAAGAGGGTCTTTTCCAAATGAATTTATAAAGTAAATATAATTGTCAAACGTTACCCGGTCACAAACTAAAGCATCTACATCTCCTTCGGCCCCAATGCCGAGTTCTTTTGCAATTTGTGTATAAATTATCCATCTCTGAGAATCTTTTGTTGTTCCCTCGTTAAGCACAAAACCGGCTTTCTTTGCTTCTCTTGCAATCTCCCCTAAATACTCCGCATTAACCCCTCTTTTTTTAAGTCCAGCAACTAAATCATGGCAGATAGTTGTTTTTCCAATGCCATGAGTCCCTATAATTCCTATTTTTATCACTTATTAACTATGTACCATGAACTTTTAAGTTTTTATTTTCTTTATTATCCAAATTCCTTCTCCGCCATTTCCAAAACACGGATATCCGGACTCAATAAATAAATATGATCCTCCTTAAACCTAAGTCCACGATAAATTTTTTGTAGAAATTCACGTCGGGCTTTGTCTCTGTAAAAATTCCAGTATTGGTGAGGTTTTGTTTTCATAAGAATTTTCCAAAACGGATCCTGAACATTTGGGTTTGGATACTTTGTAAATATTATCGAACGACATTCGTCTCCGGGAAAGTCAACTCCCCGGGAGTCCCTCGTTGAGAAAAGAATATCACGCTTACCCTCTTTAAACTCTTTGGTGAGCTTCCCCTTTTTGTCTTTAATTTGCATCTCGCGGATTTCTTCCCTTGGTGGAAGGCATTTCAGACTATATTCCTTTATTTCAAAATCACTCGGTAAATCCAAAAATGCATTTACATGAACAAGCGTAGGACGAGGAGCTTCTTTAACACTCTTGTCAAGTGCTTTTAAATAATCTTCACGACTAAATTTCTCATTTGAAAAATTTGAGTATTTGCAGTCCATTTCCAATCCTGTCTTTTTAATTTCAACTCTCCCCTGGCTTTCAACTTCAGCGTCGATTTTCTCAAAATCAGCAAGTCCGAAAATATTTTTTAGAACTTCATCAGAATGGAGTGTCCCAGACATTAAAACAACAATCTTATTCTTGTCAGTCATCTGTTTGAATTTTTTAGCTAGATTTGTTGTTACAATCTCTGCAAAAAGCCCTTTTTCTTTTTTAGAAAAAATAACATAACTTTCATCTAAAAATTCCATAAACATTTTTGACGTTTCTAGAACCTCAAATAAATAACTCTCTTCATCAATTGTCTTGAGCCAGTCTTCTTTTAGAAAAATTTTTATTATATCATAAATTCCGGTTGCCCTCAGCGGGATTATCTCTCCAGACATTACTGCATTTTGGATTCTGGAGTCATTATTTAGATATTTTATTATTTCAAAAAGTTCTTCTATAAGCTGGTCATCCCCTTCGCCGGCTCCTAGTGCATGAATTAAAGCGCCCTGTAACCTCTCAAAATTTATTCTTCTCTCGTTCGAAAAACTATCTAAAAACTCGTCACATTCGTCAATTATTTCTACCTCTGTTTTCGGTTTACGCAAGAGTGCAGTTTCAAGTTTATATTTTAGCGAGTTAAACACAATCACATCCGAGTCGATGTAAGAATCAAATTGTTCATAAAAAGGGCATCCAGGTTTTCTTTTATACTGAATAAATTTCATTCCATCAAGGCCTTCATATTCGCGCTTTTCTATTTCACCAAGAGTTTTTATTTCATATTTGTCGGGTAAGACAGGACTCCAGTAAGGACAGGCAGGAGCAACACTCATTCTTTTCACGTCTTTAATTGATGCAAAATTTTTTATGTTAACTTTTTTGTTTTGTTGGATATACTTTTTTATTTTTAGCCAATTAGCTTCTCTGAGCTCAATGTTGCATGGAAGTTGAGGGTTAGCTGCAGACATATCTTCTGTCTCACTTTCCTTTTTGTTTTCAATAACCCCTGAAAAAATGTCATTTAATTTTAGGTTTATTTCCCTTTTTATCTTGGGGATTGCCTGAGAGTTGTCCTGTAAAAATTTGCATGGATGGTTATTCCTCCCGGTTATAACGCTAATTTTTAATTTTGTTCCATCCGATTTGGTCAGATATTTATCTCCTTCATAATCTCTTTTATATTGGGCCTGAAGAGTTTTTCCCGGAACAATGATTGAACTTTTTCCCATCCTGCTTGCGAGATTAAGCGCGATTGCAGACTTGCCTGTCCCGCAGACTCCATGAATAAAAATTGTTTTTTTACCCTCATCAACAAGTTTTATAATTTCATTAACCACATCTTCCTGGGTTTTTCCATTTGAAAAACACAATGGTTTCAAGAATTCTGTACCCTTATATAAATTCCAAGCCATGAAAAAAACAAATAAGATGCGGGTTATAAATATTTATGTGAAAGAGATAATTTCATCATCCTTCGGAGAGATGAAATTTTTAATTAAAAGATAATTTACAAAGATTTTTGAGTTAGGATTAATGAATTTACAAGTAAGTTTAATCAAATGAGAGAATGCCCTTGGATTAACTTTTGTGTGAAAATTTTTCCTTGCCACGAGGCTGGAAAAATCGAATTTGGAAAAACAAAGCTTCCGCCGGGAGTCGAACCCGGGACCCCCGCATTACGAGTGCGGTACTCTTGCCAACTGAGCTACGAAAGCATGACTAAATAATAATTTTCGAGAATTATAAAATTTTCTTTAAGAGAAGTGTTACTCTTAACAAAAGACAACAATAGAAAAGTTTATAAACTTTGGACAAATAAAATAGGTATGGTAAAAAGTATTAAAGTCATTCCAAAAAATTTTGTTGATTTTCCAGAAGCAATTGTCTTGGATAATTCGGAAAAATGGATAAAAGAACTTTACAAAGAAGCCGATGCAAAAACTGCCGAGAAATTTGGAAGAGACAGTCTTGCTTACAAAACAATAACAAACGGAATCGATACAAAGAATGTTACAGGTTCCCAATTTTTCTGGAATACAAATTTAGGATTTTATATGCCAAAAAACAAACGAGTTGTTTCATTAAAAGATATGGAAAACATAAATGATTTGGATGAAAATTTCTTTAAAGGGTTTTATTCCGACGCTCCTCAAATTGTTTTGAGAAGTGATAAAGATTCTTATGAGAAAAATCAACAAGTTTTGGAAAACTTAGTTAAGCATGTTAAAGGAGACGGATTTAATTATTCCCCTGAAATTCCTCTTGTCATTTCAAATTTAAGATTGGTAAAAGATGAGAATCCGAAAAATCTTTACGGTTTGCTTCTTGAGTTGGGAGACGCAACTGTTTTGGAAAATGATTCAAGATTTGCTTATTCAAAAAACGGAGAAAAAATTACGTTTGGAGAAAATGAAAAAACTGTTTATACTAAAAATAATGGTTTGTCGAGGGTTTACCTGGGCAACGACGGTGACCTGTTTGTCTACGACGACGACTTGGCTGTTTCCGACGATTATGGTAGGGTGGTGGCTGTTTCGGACGCCGTAGGCGTCGCGGCGAAAATTTTTGAAGAATATAAAACCAACTTAGAGAAAGAAAGGCAAAAGCAGATTGATAAGATTAATTCAAATTATGAGGAAGCAATGAAAATTCTCAAAAGTTAATTATAAAAACTTATTTTTCTTTATAAGATTCCTAGCTAACTCTTAAAGGAGTGGCTGGGCCACACGCTCTTTTATTTGCGCTTGGATTTTCCAAGCCGGTAAAATTCAGCAAGAACAATTAGTAACAGTCTAGAATGTGAAAATTGAAATTGCAGTGGCAATTGGTAAAAGAGCTAATCCATTGTCGAGGGTTTACCTGAACAACAACGGTAACCTGAATGTCAACAACGACAACTTGGCTAATTCCAACGATAATGGTAGAATGACTCAGCCAGCTAGTTTTTCAAAAATGAAAAGTCATAAAAATCTTTATCCTAAAATTATCTCTATAAAAAATTTAGTTCTTGCCTGGCGAAAGGCGAGAAAGGGAAAAACGAAGAAAGGATATATTCTTGAATTTGAAAAAGAACTCCCAAAAAATTTGAAAAAATTGCATTTCGAATTAAGCAAGCAGGTTTATTATCCAAAACCATTGGAAACTTTTGTTTTAAGAGATCCTAAAACAAGGATAATATCAAAGTCAGTTTTTCGCGACAGGATTGTTCACCATGCTTTATGTAATATAATTGAGCCAATTTTTGACAAAACTTTTATTTATGATTCCTGCGCAAACAGGAAAGGAAAAGGAAGTCTGTTTGCATTAAAGAGGTTCGAAGATTTCAGAAGAAAAATCACTAACAATTTTATGTCTGAAGAGTTTTGTTTCAAGGCAGATATTAAACATTATTTCAGGGAGATTGACAGAAATATATTATTTGGGATTATAAAGAGAAAGATTAAAGATGAAAAAACTTTGTGGTTGATAAAAATGATAATAGAGAGAGAGAGAGACGCGCAGAATTTATAACAATAAAGGAATGCCGTTAGGAAATTTGACGTCGCAGTTTTTTGCTAATGTTTACTTAAACGAACTTGACAAATTTGTGAAACACGACTTAAAAGCAAAATATTATGTTCGCTACGTCGATGACTTTGTTATTTTGAATTCTTCAAAAGAACAATTAGAAATTTGGAAAAAAGAAATTGAAGTTTTTCTAAAAGAAAAATTAAAACTTGAACTTCATCCCGACAAGTCAAAAATAATTTCTTTGTCAAAAGGTGTTGATTTTGTTGGATTCAGAAATTTTTATTATTTCAAATTGCCTCGAAAAAGAAATGTAAAAAATATGGAACATAAAATAAAACTATTTAACAATGGAAAAATAAGTTATGAAAAATTTTTTGAAATCTTTCAGGGCTGGAGTGCTTATTCTAGCTGGGCAAATAATGAAACAATAGTTCACAACTTGATGAAGAAAATAAAATTTCCTATTAAGAAGTCCCGACTAAAGAAGTTGAGGATTGACTTTTGGATTAAAATAACCGAGTAATTATCCAAATAGTGAAGCCAATCCTTCTGCTGCAGCTTCTTTCTTCTCTTCTTTTGCGGGTGCTTCTTCTTTCTTTGCTTCAGCTGCAGGGGCTGCAGATGGAGCGGCAGAGACTGCGCTTGCGTTTGCAAGTTCAGCGTCGATATCCACACCTTTAAGGCTGGCAATCAAGGACTTGACTTTTGAGTCATCGACCTTTTCGCCTGTTGCTGCAACAACTGCTTTCACAGTGTCTTCACTTACAACTTTCCCTAGTTTGTGCAACAAAAGTGCCGCATATATGTATTCCATTTTTTTTACCTTTGTTTAATTAGTGAACTTATCCGAATAAAGACGCGAGGCCTTCAGCGGCGTTCCCTGGTTTTTCCTCCTTTTTTTCTTGAGGAATGTCTTTTTTCTCTTCAACGGGAGCGGGAACTTCATCTGGTTCTCCTGAGATTACTTTAATTAGTCTCTTCTCGTGAGAGCCTGCTTTTTGAATCATTACTTTAACAGTTTCCTGTGTTAGGTAGCCAATTTCAACGGCAAATCCAAGAGATCTCGCAAAAGCGTCTTTCATTTCAAGAACTGTTTCCTCTCTGTCTATTTTTATATTTGCATAAACCTTATTTGCCGTCGCGTCGTAAGATGCCACAGGGATAAAACCAATTGTGAAGGGCATTATTCCTAATTTACTTAATATTGCTGCAGCACCTTCAGAAATCTTGCTCCCTTCTGTTGTTACAACTTTCGGCGCTTTAATTTCAATTTTCCCTCCCTGAATTTGGATTTGAATGCCAAGTGCTCCAAGTTCTGAAATTGCAGGACCCGGAACTAAATCTGTTGGTCCAGCTGGAACTTCCAAATCATTGGGGGCAATTTGTCCTGGCTTTGCTTTTGCAGGACTTTTGTTTCTTATTAATTCTCCTGCAAGTTCATAAGAATCCAAGTCTGAAAATAAAATCGCAACAGGTTTTTCCATGTGTTCCTCAATCTTTCTTAAAGTCTCATTTTTAGTGTCGTCAACTGCTCTGAAAAATAAATTTTTTCTTGGGACTTTTACAATAGCTTTCCCTCTAAGTTTTTTTACAATTTGCTGAAACTGTGAACCTGGAATTGTTGATATATCCGCAATCAGGACCGTCTTTTTTCCTTTTATTAGGTCAGACAATTCTTTTACAATTTTCTTCTTTCCTTCCGAAACGTGTGTTTTTATTTGCTTTTTCATCTTATTCTTATCTTTACGGGTTTAGTCATTGTGAATTTTAGTTCAACGTTTTTGATATTCTCTTTGTCTCTTGGAAGAGCTTTGATTAATTCATTATAAACTGCAAGCGCATTTTCAACTAATTCCTCATCTTTCATGTCTTCTTTGCCGACGGCAACTTTTATTGAAGCTTCTTTGGCTCTTATTCTCAGAGAAGAGTTAATCTTTTCTTTAAGATCATTAATTGATTTTTCATCGGCATTCAGAACTATTCCTAACTGAGGTGAAGGCATTTTTCCAGCCGGGCCCAAAACTCTACCAAAAACAGTTGCAACTTTTGGCATAAGTTTAGCCTGTGCAATAAAAAAGTCGTATTTATTTACAAGATTCTTTAATTTTTTCTTATCGTTATATTTTTTGAAGTCAGATTCTGTAATTGTGTCAACAAATTCAGATTTTGCCTCAAAGAATCC
Organism: Candidatus Pacearchaeota archaeon; assembly: GCA_046705565.1. Taxonomy (GTDB): domain Archaea; phylum Nanobdellota; class Nanobdellia; order Pacearchaeales; family GW2011-AR1; genus GW2011-AR1. Next base: position 21,420 of record JBJKQI010000024.1, read on the forward strand.
TGCGACCTTTTTGTCTTTTGCTTTGTGCGGAATTTTAATAAAAAGATTAAGAGGGTTTTTCTTTACTTCAAATTTTTGAAGATTAACAATTAAGTCAACAGTTTGTTTAAACTTCTTTGGTTCATTTTTTCTTAATTCAACTAATGCATTTTTTAAGTCTTCACTTAATTCCATTTTTGTCTCCTTCTACAGTATGCACCTGATTCCAGAACTTTGGAGTTCGGTGATGTAGTTTATTGGATGAAATTTCTAGAAAGATAAGGTTTATAAAATTAACCCTTGTTAGTTCTATGTAAGTCGGGGAACTGGCTAACGGGTCCTGGTGTTAAATCACAAAGAAATGCAATTATGATTTCTGGATTCCGAGGAAGGTCCGCCCATCCTTTGAACTAAAATTTCAAAGACAAAACTATTTTGCGAAAGCGAAATTGTTGTGAAGCAAAGCTCTGCTACAGAAACGCCACAGCCGTTTTGGAGTTATGAATCGTGAGAAGAACTAAGAAAAAACGGATTTGATGAAACGAGCACCTTGGTTGATGCAAGGGTAACTTGAAAAGTACGCCCGCTTAGTTGAATGCCAGACGTTTGGTCCGTTATCAATAACGGCGAACGACAGAAGGTGGCCTACCCCGACTTAATCTTTTTAACAAACTTTAAAAAACTCGATACTTCTATTAATCCTATGGGAATGTAGCTCAGCGGGAGAGCACATGACTGAAGATCATGGTGTCGGGGGTTCGACTCCCCCCATTCCCATTCCAAAATTATTTTCAAAAACTTTTATAAATAGTTAATTCTTAAAAATATTAAGATGGTGACAAAAAGAGTTTCTAAACGAGAACCTGTAAAATCTGAAATGCAAAAAATTCCCTACGGGCTCATCTCATATATTTTAGGAATAGTTGCAATTGTCGAGGCTTTTGTTTCACCTTTAGCAGGAATAATCTTTTCAATAATTGGACTCTCATTATCAAGAAACGAATCTTCTCTTCTTTCTTCAAGATCAAAAAGACTAAACATCTTAGCTTTGATAATTGGAATTGTTCTTCTTGCACTTACTTTGATTCTTACTTACACAGGAGCTTATTCAATCCTGGGGGGAACGCAGTAAATGACAAGGGGATTCTCAAAAAATAAGAAAGGTGCAATGGAAATGTCCGTTGGGACAATTGTAACAATCGTTCTTTTGATGACTGTCCTTGTTCTTGGAATTTTCTTCGTTCAAAAAATATTCTCATCGAGTAATAGTGCAATAGACACAGTAAACAATCAGGTGCAAAATCAAATTAACCAGTTATTCTCTGATGGAAGTGCAAAGATTGCATTGTATCCCACATCAGGGCAGGTTACCGTAAAAAGAGGTGCAAGCCCACCACAAGGATTTGCGTTTTCGATATATAATAATGGAAAGTCTGAGGCCAGCTTTAATTATAGCGTTTATGCAACTGATGTTAGTGATTGTAAAGACACAACTACCGGTGTGAACACAGTCACTCCTCAAATTGCAACAAATTATTTAATTGGAGGAACAACTTCTTCTTTAATTAAGATAGGGGCAGGACAGGCGTTAGGTAGGGCAGTGTTAGTTACTCTTTCACGAAATCAGGATGCACCTCCTTGTACAATTGTATACACAATTGCTGTGGATAAAGTTATTAATGGAGTATCCACTTCCTATGATAGTGCAACAATGCAGGTATCTATGCAATAACTTTTAAAAATTAATATTTATGGCATCAGAAAAATTAAATAATTCTTCTCAGGGAATTTCTACTCTCGGAGTAATAGGAATAATCTTTGCGGTTTTTGTAGTTATTTTCTTTTTTGTTTTCTTACTTGGGGGAATTATCTTTCCTCATTATACTCCGGCAGATATCAATTCTGTTAATAGCCAGGTTGTTAATACATTAAATCAAATGTTCTCTTCTGGAGAAAATATTGCCGTTTATCCTGAATCAAGACAGATGACTATAGCAAAGGGGAGTAGCCCACCAACAGGATTTGCATTTTCGGTTTACAACCAAAATAACAATCAAACCACCTTTACTTATGCTGTAAGTGCACAAGACACTTCAACTTCAAACTGTGGCTCGACGATGACAGACCAGATTGCAAATTCTTATATAATCTCAGGTAGATCCGGAACATTCACGCTTCAGGCTGCAAGTGCATTAACTCAAAGCGAAATCCCAATAATTTTATTCTCAGTTCCAACTGATGCCCCCGCATGCACAGTTACATATAACATAGATGTTTATTCAAATAATCAAATATATGCTTCAAGTTCAATGGCTGTGACTTTCCAATAAAGTTCCCCAAAATTTTTTTAAACTGGATTAACCTAAAATTTTCATGTCATTAGAAATATACAGTACATTATCAAGAAAGAAAGAAAAGTTTGTCCCGTTAAAAAAAGGGAAAATTAATATGTTTGTTTGTGGGCCGACAGTATATGATTTTTCTCATTTAGGCCATGCTAAAACTTATGTTCAATTTGATGTTGTTGTTAAATATCTGCGTCACTTAGGGTTTGATGTATTTTATCTCCAGAACATAACTGACCTTGATGACAAAATAATAAAAAGATCTATCGAGACAAACGAAAATTGGAGAGAGCTTTCAGAGAGATACAAAAAAGAATATCTTAAAGACATGGCTTCTCTGGGAATAGACTCAGTAACAAAGTATGCTAACGCAACAGATTACATAAGTGAAATTGTTTTGCAGGTGAAGAGATTAATAGAAAAGGGTTATGCATATAAAATTTCTGACGGTTACTATTTTGATTTGAGTAAAGACGACGATTATGGAAAACTTGCAAAAAGAACTTCTCTGGGGGCTGATGATGCAATTTCAAGGATTGATGAGAATGAAGAGAAAAGAAATCCAGGAGACTTTTGTCTTTGGAAATTTTCTAAGCCTGGAGAACCTGTATGGAAAACGGACATCGGGGACGGTAGACCAGGTTGGCATATAGAAGACACAGCAATAACCGAAAAAGAATTTGGGCCCCAATACGACATCCATGGAGGTGGTCTTGATTTAATATTCCCTCATCACGAGGCCGAAATTGCTCAAATGGAATCTATTTCTGGAAAAAAACCCCTAGTTAAAATTTGGATGCATATCGGTTTCTTGAACATAAACAAAGAAAAGATGTCAAAATCTTTAGGGAATTTTTCAACTATCAGAGATGCTTTGAAAAAATATTCCCCAGAAGTTTTAAGATACCTTTTTGTTTCCACAAGTTACAGAAAGCCTCTTGACTTTTCAGAAGACTCTCTTGAAAATGCCAAGGCATCTTATCTTCGCCTCAAAAACATTTGTAGCCAGATAAATGAAGATAAGGAAATTAATAAAGAACTTATAAAAGAATTTGAAGAAGCTATGGATGATGATTTTAATTGTCCTATGGCACTGCAAGTCTTGTGGAAGCTCGTGCGTGATGAAAAAGCTGGAGGAAAATATTCAACAATAAAAAAAATGGATGAAGTTTTTGGTCTTAAGCTTTTAGAAAAAGAAAAAGTAGAGATTTCAAAAGAAGTTAAAAAGTTAGCAGACGAAAGAGAGAAATACAGAAAGGAAAAAAATTGGAAAAAGTCAGATGAACTTCGTGAGAAAATAAAATCACTCGGTTATGAAATTCTCGATGGTAAAGAGGGTTGGGAAATAAAGAAGGTTTAATGTTATACGAGACCATTTTAAGGAAACTAAGAAGAAAGGGTATATGTCCGTTTTGCGCGCGTAAAAAAGAATTTATAATTCTCGAAAACAAAAAGTCATATCTTACTCCGGCTCAAGCTCCTTACACAAAAGATCATCTTCTTGTAATTCCAAAGAGGCATATGCTTACTTTGAAAAATCTTAACGGAATTGAAAAACAAAAGATGTTCGAATTGGTTGTCGAAGGTATAAAAATACTAAAGAAAAGATACTCTGCAATAGAAGTTGAATATAAAGAGGGAAATATGAAACTGGCTGGGAAGACTGTTCCACACGTGCATTTT
>JBJKQI010000025.1:0-5757 GCA_046705565.1 Candidatus Pacearchaeota archaeon
CAAAAACCTCATCATTTTTTTTAATAAGAGCAGCAACTTCCTTCCTTTCATTACTTAGACGCACAGAAAAATAAGTTTCATCAATGTTAAACCTAAAAACACAACCATTTTCCTTGTACAAAACTTCTTTAGTTTTCTCACCTGCAAGATAAGTCGTTTCCTGCTTTCTCAAGCGACCCTTAAATTTGCCGGATTTTTCCAGAACTGTTTTCACACTTTTGTTTTTATCAAGAATTTCATTTGCAAATTTTACTTTCTCCTTTTTGGTTGCTTCATCATTAAAATTGACAACTGCAACATTTCCAAACAAACTGTAGGCTCTCATTCAATTAAATTCCAAGACAAGTTTATATTATTTACTAGAATGTAAATTAAACTTTAAATTCTGTGTTTGAATTTTGAATGGGAAAATTAATTAAATTTCATTAGCCCTTGGCAAAATAAAATTTTTTAAAAATAAGAATAATAAAAAACTTTTAAGTTTGATTAACGATTTCCTCATCAATATAATAAACTTGCAAAAATGTTGAACAAAACTGAATAAACCTTTTAGATTAAAAAAATTTTGAAAAATTTTTCCTTGCCAAACGGCTGGAAAAATCAAGATTAAATATCCCAGATATGTTTTTAAATTCCTCTTCACTAATTCAAATATGAAAAAAGAGTTGGGATTATTGTTCCTTATTCTATCTAGTTTGGGTTTTGTATCTGCTTATACCTACTCGGGAGGATATTCTTCATTTGATTTCGGAGGACTCTTTTCATCTTTCAGCATCGCAAACATGATGCAGGCAGTTTTTTTCATTATTGTTTTCACGGCTCTATACTGGGCGTCCGGACGAACTCCGCTTTACGACAGCACAATCACAAGATGGATTCTCTCAATTGGGATTTCATTATTTGCACTTTGGTGGACCGTTTCATCAGGATTCTCTTTTGAAAATTTAGTTTCTCAGCTCGGAATCCCAACAGATCTCTTATCAACAATACTTTGGATGGTAGCAGCAATAATCTCAATAATTTTAATCTGGAAATTTCATTTCAGAAATTTTTTAGCAATTGTATTCGGCCTTGCCGGAGTAATCCTCGTCGGATTGAGTATCTTTCAAGTTCTCCAAAAATGGGGGGCAGGAATGGTTATAGGCGGAATTTTTATTTTAATTGCTTTGATTTTGAATCGATGGGAAGCAAGAAGAAGATTATATAGGGGAATGAGTATTAAGGATAGAACAGATTATAAAGTAAAAAGAAGGGATTTAAGGAGAGGGAGAATTGAGTTTGGAAAAAAAGCAGCAAAAGGGGCTTGGAAAGTTGGAACTTATCCGGTTAAAAAAGTTTATAATGTAGGGAAAGAAAAAGGTTGGTTCAAAAAAAATAAAAAAAATTCTGGGGGAAATTATTATTATTCAAACTCATCGGCATAAATAAACCTTATTCTAAAACCAATTACCCAAACTTTTCTGATTCTTCAACTTTTTTAAATTAGTTAATTTTTCAAGCTGATTATTTACGCGTTCTTCAGAAAAACCATGACGTGAAACAAGAATCTCTTTTATTTTGTCAAAATCCATTTGAGGAAATTCAATTTCAAAGTCATCAACGCGCGGAGCGCGAAACAATGCAAAAATAACTTCCCAATCAAATTTATCTTCATCAGGGAGTTCATCAATTTTATCCTTGACAGATTCAAAAATTCTCTCAGGCGTTTTGAATTCCTTAACAATTTGTAAAGCTTTCTTCTGCCCAATACGAGGAATTCCTTTTGGATTATAATCAGTTCCAACCATTATTGCTAGAGAGATAAGTTGATCCAAGCCTATTCCAAGCTCTTTTAATAAATCTTTAAGAACAATTTTTTCAGGTTTAACTTCGACATAACCAGAAGGTGTTCTCTTCTTTCTTGAAACAGTTAAATTTCTAATCAGAATAGGAGCTCCAAAAACCAAAGAGTCATAGTCCTGACTTATTGTTGCATAAACTCCCTTTTTTCTTGACAAGTATGAAGCCTCAGCTTCCCCTTCACTCGGCGCCTGAATGACACAGATTCCCAATGCCTCCAGAAGTTCCTTAGCTTCTTTAATCATATCATCATCAAGTCTGATTAACTGCGAAGAATATCTTTTCATTTCAGACAAATCCTCGTCGCGCTTTGCGGCTTCATATTTTTCTCTTGCAGATTCACGAAAACTTCCTCTCACTGCATGAATTTTTTCCTTAAGTTTCGGCGGCTCCCCATCAAGAACATAAACTAATTTTACCCCTTCTGACAAAAGAGAGATATTTCTGTAAAAAATTCCGGACAAGTGAGAAGTAATTCTGCCTTCAGAATCCTGCAAAGGTGTTCCGTCAGCCTGTCTGATAGTTGACAGAAACTGATAAAGAACATTAAATGCATCAACACAAACAACTTTTCCTTTTAACTCTTTAACATCCAATTCCTTACGCGAAACAATCTCACGAATATTAAGTCCCATGAAAATAAAACAAAAAGATAAGTTAAATATTTAACTAAAACTAATTTTCAAGTAGAGATTTTTCAAGAGGATTAACTGTAAAAACTCTTCCGTCAAATTTGGCTTCGTAAGGTGAGAGAACTTCATTAAGTTTCATTCTTGAATTTTCTGAAGCTTTAGAAGCAGTCTTTGCGCTATTTTCCCAGTAATTAAAAATATTTCTGCCACCGAAATAATAATTAATTAAAAAATTTCCAGTTCTGCTTTTATTTACTGAATATTTGCCAATAAATTTTTGTCCATTGCCTGCATAGCCCACAATTAATTCTTTCATGTCTTCAAATGAATTTATTTTATTAACATCAAACTTTTTACTCAAATTTCTCAGAGGCTTTTCATCATTTCTTTTAGAATCCTTTTTTAGACGCTTTCTGCTATAAATTATTCTGTCCGCTTCTACATGACCCATATCAATTGTCCCAAGATACCACCCATCTACATTTCCCATGTTATCACTAATCAATTAAGATATTTAAATCTTATGGTTTTATGATTTTTTACGACAAATCCCCTAACCTTATAAAATCAAAACCCCTTAACGAGCTATGGAAACAAAGTTCATCCCGATAGACTATAATTACTTTGATTATGAAGGAAAAAACTACGTTGAAGTCTTTGGAAGAGACAAGAATAACAAAAATCTCTGCATCATAGACTCATTCGAGCCGTACTTCTGGGCTATACTAAAAGATGACATAAAACAAAATGAAATTGAAGAAACACTTTCTTACATAAATTCCATAACTCTTGACTCAAAAGGAAGAGAAACCAGAGTAGAAAAAACAGAGATTTGTGATAAAAAATTCTTAGGCAAAGATGTTAAGGCAATAAAAATTTTTGCAACAAATTACAAAGATTTGCATGAAATTGCAGATCATTTAGGGATTCCTGAAATAGTAAAAAGAAGAGGCTACGACGTTGGATTAATAACTTCTTATATTATAGAAAAAGAGTTTCTTCCGATGAATTGGTACAAAATTTCGGGAGAAGTTTTAAATGAATCAAATGAGTTTGGAGGAATTGACAGAATCCTGGACGTTGACTTTGTAATAAAGCTTGAGAAAAAATCAGAATTAAAAGAAACCGAATTCCATCCAAAGGGATTAGCATATGACATCGAAACAGATTCCTTAAAACCAGAAAAAGGCGAAATCTTAATGATTTCTCTTTATGGTGAAAATTTCAGTAAGGTTTTTGCGTGGGGAAAGAAAAAAACCTCAAAAAAATTTGTTGAATTTGTAAAAGATGAAAAAGAATTAATTGAAAAGTTCACAGATGAAGTGAAAAAATTCTCTCCGGATTTTTTAATTGGTTACAACTCGGACTCTTTTGATTTATCTTTTATTAAAACAAGAGCAAAAATTTTGAAAATACCTTTTAGCTTAGGTCTTGACAACAGCGAACCTCAGATCTCAAGAGGAATTTCTTCAAGAGGGAAAATCACAGGGATCACTCACGTTGATTTACTAAAATTCATAAAAACTACTTACGCTCAGTATATGCAATCCGAATCAATGTCCTTGAATGAAGTGTCGAAAGAATTTTTAGGCGACACAAAAAAAGAATTCAAAATAAAACATTCCTCAAAAATTGAAGACTGGGATTTGTATTACGAATATAACCTTCACGATTCAAGACTTACTTTCCAGCTGTTTGAAAAATTCTGGCCGGACATGTTGGAATTCTCAAAGGTAATCAAGGAACCCATTTTCGAGATTTCAAGAAACGGTTTATCCAAACAAATTGAATCTTACATTTTACATAACCTTGAAAAATTTAATGAGATTCCAGAAAAACGACCAGGCGTCCCCGAAATTGAAAATAGAAGAAAAAAAGGAAACGTTGAAGGGGCTTTTGTTTATGAGCCAAAACCAGGACTCTATGTTGACCTGGCAATGTTTGACTTCACTTCAATGCACACATCAATAATAATCTCACACAACATTTCAAAAGGAACTTTAACCGATGACAAAAAAAATTCAATATCTTCGCCCGAGATAACAATGAACGGCAAAAAAACAAAGTTTTATTTTTCAAAAGAACCGGGGTTTTTTCCTGAACTTATGAAAGACATTTTTGAAAAAAGAAAAAGGTACAAAGCTGAATATAAGAAAAATCCAAATAAGATTACAAAAGCAAGAAGCAATGCATTCAAACTTCTTTCAGCCTCGGCTCACGGATACGTCGGATTTTTTGGCGCAAGATATTATTCATGGGAATCTTCAGCCAGCATTTTAGCATTTGTTAGAAAATATAATATTGAAACAATAAAAAAAATAGAAAAAGCCGGTCACGATGTTATATATGGCGACACTGATTCAGTCGCATTCACAAGAAATTCTAAATCAAAAAAAGAGATTAAGGAATTGCTTGATAAACTTAACGATGAACTTCCAGGGGTAATGCATATTGAGCTTGAAGATTTTTTCAAAAGAGGAATTTGGGTAACAACTCGAACAGGAGAAACCGGTGCAAAGAAAAAATATGCTATGATTGATGAGGAAGGAAAAATAAAAATAAGGGGATTTGAAACTGTAAGGCGAGACTGGTGCCCACTGGCAAGAATTACCCAGGACAAAGTATTAAGATTAATCTTAAGAGAAGGAAATGAAAAAGAAGCTCTTGATTACTTAAAAAAAATAGTCGAAAAATTAAAGAAAAGGGAAATTCCAATTAATGAATTGATAATCAGGTCTCAGATTAAAAAACCACTTGAAGAATACAAATCAATTACCCCTCACGTTGTTGCAGCAAGAAAAATGCAGGAAAAGGGAATTCCGTTTGACCCATTTACATCAGTGGAATATTATGTCGCTGAATCTACAACAAAAAGTAAGTTGGTCCGCGACAGAATAAAATTAAAGGACGAACCTGGGGAGTATGACACAAATTATTATCTTGAAAAACAGATAATCCATTCTGTAGAAAACATTTTTCAGGTTTTCAAAATAAATGTAAAAGAAATTGCAGATGGAAAAAAGCAGGAAAAACTGGGAAAGTGGTTTTAATACAAAAATTCCTATAATTCTAAAAAAAAGCAATATTTATAGGATTCTAAAGTATAAAATATTCTTTAAAATTTATACAACAAAAACCTATTTTTTTGCTTACTCTTTAACCAATTCCGAATAATCTTTTTTCCTCCCAAAAACTAAAAACAAAATTATCCCGACAATTAAAACGCCGAGCACAATTTCTCCGACGGTGCTCGAAACCCATTCAATAGCTGAAGTCAAAGCATTTG
>JBJKQI010000026.1:0-17650 GCA_046705565.1 Candidatus Pacearchaeota archaeon
CAAAATATCTTGCAATTTCTTTGGGGACTAATTTATCCGAGGGTATCCAGTTTGGGAGCGTGTCTTTTTTGCCTGCAACGAACATAAATGCAAGTCACAATTATGACGGAGCTTCTAACAAGACAACTTATACAATTGATGTTTCAAATGACAGTAATTCAAACGTTGATTTTTGTATAAAAGCAAATGCTGGCCTTACGAGTGCTGCTCTTGATGTTATCGGTTTGGGTAATGAAACTTATTCTTCAGGCACCTCAACAAATTCAACTTACCCTTTCTTGTCAAATGAAACACCTATTACAATAAATTATGTAAAATCCGGAGCTGGTGTTTCAGCAGGCAATTCAGATTACTGGAGATTTTGGCTTGATATTCCAGCGGCTCAGCCTTCCGGAAATTATAACAACACAATTTCTTTTAAAGGTGTGATGCCCGGAGGATTCTGTTAGGGAATTATCTACTTTATCAACGAAGACTTTAAATATACTTCTTTCTTAGCGATTGTATTATGGAAAGAGCGGGTGCAAACAGAAAATTTGACGTTTTTTTGGGAGCTGTCGTCGTTATATCTCTATTTTTATTTTTCTTTCAAACATTTGGTCTTACAGGATATGCTACATCAGGAAGCACTACTTCGAATGTTACAATCTCTAAATATCTTGCAATCTCCTTTGGAACAAATCTTTCGCAAGGAATTCAGTTTGGGACGGTAACTGCGCTTCCTGCAACGAACATAAATGCAAGTCACAATTATGACGGAGCTTCTAACAAGACAACTTATACAATTGATGTTTCAAATGACAGTAATTCAAACGTTGATTTTTGTATAAAAGCTAATACAGGATTGACTGATGCTGCTCTTGATGTTATCGGTTTGGGTAATGAAACATACAATGCACTTAATTTAACAGATGCAATACATCCGTTATTATCCGGTGAAACAGCGATGACAACAGGTTATATAAAAGGGGGGGCAACAAATATTGCTCCAGGAAATTCGAGTTATTGGAGATTTTGGCTTGATATTCCGTCTGCTCAGCCATCAGGAAATTATAATAACACTGTGTCATTTGAAGGAGTTGTAAACGGTCTTGCATGTTAAATAAACTTAAAAAGGAAATTTGCTTTAATAAATAAAATAAGAATAAAAAAATGAAAAAGTCGGTGATACCTTTAGCAGTACTTTTTGTGTTAGTTCTTTCTGTCGTTCCGATAGTTAGTGCCGGCGTCGGTCTTAAATGGAGCCAGGAGACAGCATTAGTCCCCGAACATTCAAATGTATGTTTAACTTATGGAGTTTACAATCCCTGGCCTACAACTTCTTATATTAAAATTCAACTTTCAGATTCCCTTAAGAATATAACTACTTCCACTACAAGTAATCAAGTTGATAAAATTCCTGCTTATACTTATAGCAATTCAACAATTCCTGTGAAGTTCTGTTTTGAAACTCCAACTGTCTATAAGGAGAACTGTCTTTTATTTGGAGCTCTTTTATGTTCTCAAAATTGTAGCCAACCTATGAAAGAATATTCCGGGCAAGTTGAAGTCCATGAGGTTAGTTCTTCCAATTTATCTTCAGGGGGTAGCGGAGGTTCAGCTACGGCAATGTCTGTTTCAGCTCCTTTGAAGGTGAAAGTTCAGTGTATTGCTCATGGAACAGATTACAGTATAGTTTACTTAGTTGTAGGGATTATCGCATTGATAATTCTTCTTTGGAAAATTAGTAAAAGGAAGAAGAAAGGCAGTAAAGTAAATAAAAAGAAGTAATATTTATCGTTTTTGTTAGAAATAATTAAAAAGAGTTTTTTCTTCTTGAGTTAATGATAAAGAGGAGAGGAATTTTTCATTTAAACAAAATTTTTGTCTTCGTATTTATTTTTATACTAAGTGGAGGTTTTGTATTTGCACTCACTACCGGGTTTGTTACAGAGCAAACTTCTCCGTCAAACGTTACTGTCACGCCCTTTATTGTTTTAGTTAATACTTTTAATGGAGCAACCTCAAACTTCACCGGACTTAACGAGTCAACGTACAAAAATTTTTCAAACGCAACCTTTGAAAAAACAAGTTACGGAAAGGTTGCATTTACTCAATCGCTGGATTTAGTTTCGATGGCAAATGCAACAAATGTTGTGGATTTTGATAGAAATCTTAACATCTCCAATAATTTAATTTCTGTAAATGAGGGAAATCTTTCCGGAATTACAAAAAAAGCTAACTTATTTATTTATGGCGTCACTTTTACTACCCCCGAAATTTTACACAATGGAGTAATGTGTTCTTCCCCTTCTTGCACTTTTATTTCTTATAACACTACTTCCCATATTTATGAATTTAGTGTCTCATCATTTTCAGGAAATTATTGGCTTAAGGAAACTAATCTGTGTGGTAATGGGATTATTAATTCAGGAGAACAATGTGATGGGAGCAATTTGAATGGGGCAACTTGTACAAGTCTGAAGGGTTCTGGATATACAGGAACTGTCTCATGTACTCCTTCGTGTACTTATGACACAAGTTTGTGTACTACAACCTCTGGTGGCGGAGGAGGCGGAGGAGGAGGCGGTGGCGGTGGCGGTGCAACGCCTGGAGGAGGAGCCGGTGGCGCCGGAGCTGCGAATGCCTCAAAAGGACAATATGACTTTAGTATAAACCCGGATCATTTTGTATTGAGTATGAAAAGAGGAACTTATTATCAAAAATTTATAAATGTAACAAATAATGGAACTTCGCAAATTTCTATACATGTTTCAGTTCAAAACCTTGGAGATTTTATATTCCCTGAAGAGAATTCATTTACGCTCTCTCCGGGTGAATCAAAAAATTTGAGGCTTGATGTTTATGTCTCTAACTCTAAAGATGCAGGAGTATACGCAGGCAATGTGACCTTTGTTTCAAACTCTGGACTTTACCGAAAAGCTTCGTCTCTTTTGATTGTTAACAATAATAATGTCTTTTTTGATATAAGAACGCAGGTTATTAAAAAATATCTTCCTCCGGGAGGAACAGTTAGAGCAAATGTGAGCCTTGTTAATAAAGGGGATTTAAGAAATTTTGATGTTAATTTGACTTATAAGGCAATCGATTACAATAACAAAGTTTATACTATAAAAAAAGACCAGTTTGCAATAGACCAGTATTACAGCGGGACATTCTATCTTGATTTGCCAAAAAATATGACCATGGGAAATTATATTTTCTTTGCTGAGGTTAATTATGGAAATGTCTCTGCTTCTAGCTATGACACCTTTGTAATTGAAGACATCTCAACTGCATCTTGGTTTTTACTTGTACTAATAATCCTTCTTGCAATGTACCTTGCATATAGGTATTATAAATATAAAAAGTACCAATTATTTTCAAAACCTTCTTCCGAAGGCAAACCACAAGAAGCCTCAACAAAGAAGAAAGTAGTTCTTCCAACAGAAGTTCCTGAATTGCCTGATGAGGATTAGTCTTGTGACACATAAAAATATAAACCTTAATTTTATTTTTTTGTTATGTTAATTGGTTTAGTAGGAAAGCCTTCTGTTGGGAAGTCAACTTTTTTCAAAGCTGCGACTTTAGCTGAAGTTGAAATTGCATCTTATCCTTTTACAACAATAAAAGCAAATCATGGGGTTGGTTATGTAAGAGTTCCCTGCATTGATAAATTTTTCAATGTTAAATGTAATCCTAACCACGGATTTTGTATCAATTCTAACAGATTTGTTCCAATTGACTTGATGGATGTGGCCGGATTAGTTCCCGGTGCTTCCGAGGGTAAAGGTCTTGGAAATCAATTTTTAGATGATTTGCGCCGGGCTGATGCATTTATTCATATAGTCGATATCTCGGGAGAAACGGACATTGAAGGAAAACAGACTGAAGACCATGACCCTTCCGAAGATATAAGATTCTTAGAAGATGAACTGGATAATTGGTATTACAATATTTTAATGAAAGTCTGGTTAACTTTTTCAAGGAAAGTTGAAATGGAACATGCTAACTTTGCACAGGCAGTTGCAAATCAATTTTCGGGTCTTAAAGTTAATGAAGATCAGGTAAAAGAAGTTTTATTAAAAAATAATTTTGGAGAGAAACCAAGCGTGTGGAAAAGCGATGAGGTTAAAAAATTTGCTTCAGAATTACGGAAATTAACTAAACCAATGATAATAGCTGCAAATAAAGTTGATTTAGCTAAAGGAAAAGAAAATTATGAGAGGATAAAAAAAGAATTTCCTGATTATTTAATTGTTGCCTGTTCGGCTGATTCTGAGCTTGCGCTTCGTCAGGCGGCAAAAGCAGAGTTGATCGAATATATTCCTGGAGAGAGGGACTTTAAAATTTTGAAAGACTTAACGCCAAAACAATCAGAAGCATTAAATGAGATAAAGAGAAATGTTTTAGACGTTTACCCTGACGGAACTGGCGTTCAGAAAATTTTGAATATGGCTGTTTTTGATTTGTTGGGTTACCTATATGTCTTCCCAGCTTCAGCAAATAAATTAGGAGACTCGAAAGGAAATATTTTGCCTGACTGTTTTTTATTGCCCCCTGGTTCAACTGCTCTTGACTTTGCATACTTTTTACACACGGACTTTGGAAAGAATTTTATTAAAGCGATTAATGCGAAAACAAAAATGGTTCTCGGAAAAGATTATAAATTAAAGCCAGGTGACGCTCTGGAAATTGTGACGAGATAACTTTAGTTCTTACTTTTTAATTTGTTCCAATGCTTTTTTGCTAGAATATATCCGACGCAGTTGTCTGAACTGCATCTGCAAGGGTGGTCTTTGTAGCTGTCAAAACCATATCCATAATTGTATGTTATTTCTTCATCCTTTTTTATGTTCTTTGTTGAAATTATCCAAATATGCCCTCGATCATTTTCGGCTTTCGCATTTGGGTTGCATGAATGATTTATTAAACGAGCTTTGTTCCACAACATATTTCCGTCAAGGTCATAGCGTTTATTTAAATCAAAAATGTAAACTGCTCCGTCTGAAGAATTATTTTTGTTTCTCTCAAGTTGTCTTTCGGATCGTTTCTCGGACTCAGATTTTGAGATAATTTCTCCCCCGTATTCAATTATTTTTGTTCCTCTTGGGATATCTCTTTTTGCATAAACACCTTTGTTATGAATCTTTGAATCTTTTACGACGATAAATTCTGAATTTTTTACAAGTCTTTTTTTCATTTTGTTTTTTTTGAATTTGTTGAACTCTTTTTAACAAAAAAATGTTTAAAAAGTTTGAGGTATATTTTTATTAATGAAAAGAGGCGAAAAAGTTTTAGAACTTTCAAGCAAGCTTGAGGAGGAATTACTCCATTTTTCTAAGAAAATTGAAATTGCAGGAAGCATAAGGCGTGGTGAAAAACATCCCGGAGATATTGATATAGTTTTAATTCCAAAAGATAAAATAAAACTCGAAGATTTTATGAAAACTCTTGGAAAATTTATTTCAGGAGGAGAACATGAGTCAACATGGAAGATTAATGGAATTAAGGTTGAACTTTATTATACAACTGATGAAGAATGGGGGGCAGAGCTTCTTGCATATTCAGGAAAAACCGGTTCTAATATCGGTCTGCGTCTTGTTGCAAAAAGGAAAGGATTCAAATTGACTCAGCATGGATTGTTTAAGGATGGGAAGAGGGTTGCAGGTAAAACCGAGAGAGAGATTTATTCTGCTCTTAAACGTCCTTATAAAAAACCGGAGGACAGATGAAATTAAAAGTTAAAATTCACCCTAGTTCAACACAAGAAAAGATTGTTAAGATTTCAGATGATGAGCTTGAGGTCTGGATTAGAGAAAAACCTATTGATGGTAAGGCTAACAGTTATCTTGAAAAATTTTTGAGAAAATATCTTGGAAAAAAGTGCAAGGTTGTTGCCGGATTTACTTCGAGGATTAAACTTATTGAATTACTTGATTAATTATATAAACTAAAAATTCATCTTCTTTTAATGAGAGCGTTTTCGTTAAAGCAACCTTATGCAGAACTTGTCGTTTCAGGTAAAAAAACTATTGAATTAAGAAACTGGAGAACTAAATTTAGAGGAGAATTTTTAGTGCACGCTTCAAAGACACCTGATAAAATTTCTATGAAGTCTTTTGGTTTTAGTGATTTACCTCTAGGTAAGATTGTTGGTTCGGCTGTTTTAGTTGATGTTAAAGAATACAAAGATGATAAAGAACATGCGTTGGATAAAACTAAACATCTTGCAAACTCTTCGTGGGGCAAATTTGGGTTTATGCTGGAGAATCCGCAGCGTATTGATGGACCTCACGTAAATGGAAAGTTAAACTTTTGGGATTTTTCCGGGAGTATAGAATGAAATATGAATATTCGCCAAGTTTGCAGCTTCTAGCTGAGGACATTGCGACGAGGATTTTTCCGCATATAAGGGTTGAAAGGGTAAGGTGTTTTCGTAGTTATGGTTCTTCGACAAAACACACTATCGCAAGGTGTCACGCTCTTGGAAAACTTTTACAAGAAGCAATGGAAGTTGAGCCTTTTTATGCCTTAGAGTTTTTGGGGGAGAAATTTAATAAGATGGATCATGAAGAGAAAGTTAAGGTTATGATCCATGAACTTATGCACATACCTGAGAGTTTTGGAGGGGGGTTCAAAAATCACGACGTAGTTTGTGAAAGAAATGTTGAGAGATGTTACAAAGATTATATGGAATGCGTTAAAGATGGAAAAAAAATTGATTGGTTTGGGGAGAGGAAAAAAAAGAGGATAAAATAATGGGGGGAGTTTTTTGGAAAACAAAGAAAGCAAGTTTTGCCGTCGGCAAAAAGAAATTTAGCCTTGAAGTTAAGGTTGTTCCTTTTTGGTATGAGGGTTTTGGACTTATGTTTAAAAAAGAGAATAATGCAAAGCCATTGCTCTTTAGTTTTAGCTTCCCGACGAAGATGACTATTTTTTCGTGGGCAATTCCTTTCGACTTTTTAGCAATCTGGATCGATAAAGAAAACCGAGTTGTTGAGACTAAAGTCGTTAAACCCGGAGAGGTTGCAAAACCAATGGAGCGATTCAAAAAATTAATTGAGCTTCCAATGACTAAAAATTACCAGAGGGCTTTTAAATTTTTAAATAAAAACTGTAAGAAGGGGACTCTTGTAAAACTAAACTGATTTTGTCGTCGGTAAACTATTTTTTATTAAATGTTTAAAGTATTATCTTAAACTATAAAAATCGGCTGTTTCCGACGGACAAAAGAAAGATTTAAATAGGAGTTTTGTTTAATTACATTGAAAATGAATTCCACAAGGAATTTTATTTATTAAAAAGGAGGTGAAGCCATGGGAAAAATAATTGTAAAGAACGCTGTTACAAGAAAGCCTGGACACCTTTACTACGTTGATGGTAAAGGAAATGTTTGTGAAGCTGTGATGGCTAGAGGCGGAAAAAGAAAATCAAAGAAAGCCTCTAAGAAAAAGCCAGCAAAGAAAGCAACTAAGAAAAAATCTACTAAAAAGAGAAGATAATAATCTTACTTTAATTTCTGGGTAAAAGAGGTGAAATATAGGGCTTTCCCGGAAAATAGATTTATTTGTTGCGTTTTTGTTTTAATTGATTTATTTTTATTGGTCGTTTTTTGTTTGTCGTTGAGGGTTGTTTGGATTTGATTCTGATTGGAAGTTTATTGGTTAATTTTAAAAATTCTTTTTGTTTTGTTTTTTTATGACAGTCATTTTAGGAATAGAGTCGACAGCTCACACTTTCGGCGTAGGTATTGTCAAGAACGGAAAGGTTATTGCAAACAAAAGGGATATGTATACAACCGAATCCGGAGGAATAATTCCTATTGATTCAGCAAAACATCATGGGGAAGTTTCGTCGAGAATTTATGAAGAGGCATTAAAAGAAGCAAATGTCAAAGAAGATGAAGTTGATGCAATTGCATTTAGTCAGGGGCCTGGTCTGCCACCATGTTTAATTGTGGGAATAAAATTTGCTAAATCTTTATCCAAAAAATTAAATAAGCCCCTCGTTCCGGTTAATCATTGTGTTTCACATTTAGAAATTGGGAGAGTTACCGGGGCTAAAGATCCCGTTTTACTTTATACTTCAGGAGCTAATACTCAAGTAATTAGTTATGCTGCGGGAAAGTATAGGGTTTTTGGCGAGACCCTTGACACAGGCGTCGGGAACTTTATAGATACTTTTGCTCGTTATACCGGATTGGGTTTTCCCGGAGGACCAAAGTTGGAGAAGCTTGCAAAGGAATCTGACCGCTACATAGAACTTCCTTACACAGTCAAGGGGATGGATGTAGCTTTTTCCGGGATGTTAACTAATTTAAAACAGAAGTTTGAAAGTGGAAAATATGAGCTTAAAGATTTGTCTTATTCAATGCAGGAGACTGCTTTTGCGATGCTTGTTGAGACTGCCGAAAGAGCTCTTGCTCACGTCGGTAAAAAAGAGTTAGTTTTGGGAGGAGGTGTTGCATGCAACGCGCGACTTCAAGAAATGACAAAAAAAATGTGTGAAGAGAGAGGAGCAAAATTTTTTTGTCCTGAAAAACCGCTTCTTGTTGATAATGGAGCAATGATTGCTTACCTGGGAGAAATTGAGTTTAAATCTGGGATAAAGTTTATTGGAAAAGATGCCGAAGAGTTGGATATAATGCCTCGTCAGAGAACTGACGAAGTTGAAGTTAGTTGGAGGAAATAAATTTTTAATTTATATTTTTATCCACCAAATAAAGTTATTCCATATTTTACAAGAAGAGCACCTATTATCCCACTTGTTAGATTTCCTAGAAATAAAAATAAAATTATAGTTTTCTTTTTATATCCGACTATACCAAGAGGAATTACTGCAACTTCATTTGGCAGGGGCGTAAACCCGACATATAAATAAAGAATAAGGTTTGTTAACCAGTCTGGTTTTTTTTCTATCAATTTTTGGAACTTTGCAATTTTTTCCTGAAATTTTTCAGGGGCTTTTTTTCCTGCTCCAACACCAATTAGCATTACAATCGTGTCTCCGATCGTTAACCCAAATCCGCCACAAATTCCAAGTAGAATAGGGTTTAGACCTCCCGCTGAAAGGGTTGTAAGTGCGATGAAGTATGAAGGTCCTGTAAAAATAGATGCTCCTCCAAGGGTTCCGATAAAAAATAAAATGAGGTATCCGTTTGTTGCCCCTATTGAAGCAACTATTGACTGAGGGTTTATATATCTAAATGCGACGATCCATGCCGCAATAAGGACGATAAATGCGGAGAAAATGAGGATATTTTTTGCTCTTTTTTTCATAAATAACTTAATATTTTGTTATTTATAATCTTAATGAATTCTATTCTTTTTTTAGTAATTTTGACCTCCTTGTTTTTTACCTTAAGAAAACTTTATAAACTAAAATTTGTCTAATTATTGTATCGGATGGACACATAAGTTCAGATGAAGAGGGTGTGTTTCTTCCGCAATTAAATACGACGACAAATAAGATGGACGGATATCAAATTATTGAAAAAGCAAAGCGAACCGGAAAAGTTGAGAAAGGTACGAATGAGGTTACTAAGGCTATTGAAAGGGGAACAGCAAAACTTGTTGTTTATGCAACTGATGTTGAGCCCAAAGAAATTGTAGCTCATTTGCCTGTTCTTTGTAAAGAGAAGGGAATCCCTTGTCTAGCGGTTGACAGTAAACAGAAATTAGGAATTGCAGCGCAACTTCCTGTCTCTGCTTCTTCTATTGCGGTTATTGTTCCAGGTGACGCTGAAAAAGATATTGCTTCAATAAAAAAATAAACTTGCATTTAGATAAGAATGGCAAAAGCTCAGAAACCAAAGCAGGGAAAGAGTCAGGCTTCGAAAGGAAGCGACAAGATTTTAGGAGAGGCAGTGCCGGCTACAGTTAAAGAACTTTTAGGCCGAACTGGTTTTAGAGGCGAGATTACTCAAGTTAAGGTTTTAGTTGAAGAAGGAAAGGACAAAGGCCGCACTATGAGAAGGAATGTAAGAGGGGCAGTTAGGGTTGGAGATGTTCTAGTTTTAAGAGAAACTGAAATTGAAGCAAGAAGAATAAAATCAAATGTTACAAAAGGGAGTTATAGTTAATTAATAAAATGCCTAAATGTGTTTATTGCGAGAAAAATTATGAATTTCCAAAAGGATTGACTTTGGTTATGAAAGATGGGACTGTTCATTATTTATGTTCATCTAAATGCCGAAAGAATATGCTTATGGGAAGAAGGAAAGTTAGATGGCTTCCTGCTCATTTGAAATTTAATCCTAAAAATAAGATAAAACCTAAGAAGAAGAAATAGGGTTAATTACATAAATTATCATCCAAGTTTATTTCTGAATTGTTTGTTTTTATTGTGTGTCCGGTAAAGGTTGCGCTTATTAGATTTCTTCCATTGCATTCTACATAATAATTTTTGCATGAATTTTGGGTGCAAATTGTTTTTGTGTAAGCATACTTGTTTTGCTGGTTTGAGAAATCAAATCTTTGGGCCATAAGATTTTCTATTAGAATTAGAATTAAAAAAAGAAGCAGGATTGTTAGAATTAAATCCTTTTTTTCCATCAATTTTTTAGACTAAAATATCTTTTAAGAATATGTGTTTTTGAAGTGTATATTTTTTTGTTTTAAATCTCTTTGTTGTCCCTGTCTCGTCGGTAAATTGCTCTTTTTGACATAAAACTTTATAAACTAACTTTGCTTTTTTAGGAGATAAACTTGGCATAAATTTGCTCATAAAACCGGTTTTAAATGACCGGATTTTTGAAGAAAATTGGGTAAAATAAATACAAAAAAATACACTAAAATGGCAGACGAAAATCAACAAAAATCTTATGGGGCCCAATCTATAAAAGTTCTTGAAGGGCTTGAAGGAGTGCGAAGAAGGCCTGCAATGTACATTGGCGGCACAGATAAACAGGGGTTGCATCACTTGGTATATGAATTGCTGGATAATTCTGTTGATGAAGCTCTTGGCGGGTATTGCGATAATATTAAAGTTATAATTCATTCGGATGGAGCTTGTTCAGTTGAAGACAATGGGCGTGGAATTCCTGTTGACATTCATCCAATTTATAAAATTCCGGCTGTGCAGGTCGCTTTAACCAAACTTCATGCCGGGGGAAAATTTGATAAGGACTCTTACAAGGTCTCAGGGGGACTTCACGGTGTGGGGGTTAGTTGTGTTAATGCTTTAGCTCAAAAATTATTTATTAGAATAAAAAGGGGAGGAAAAATTTATGAGCAGGAATATTCAAGAGGAAATCCTCTCACAAAGTTGGAAGTTAAAGGCAAATGTCCTGAGAAAGAATCAGGGACTCTTGTCAAATTTTATCCGGATCCGGAGATCTTTTCAACATTGGATTTTGACTATAAGATTTTGCAGAATAGATTCAGGGAAGTTGCATATTTAAATGCCGGATTAAGAATAACTTTGGAAGATGAGAAGAGAGGAAAGACCGAAGAGTTTCATGCTGAAGGGGGTGTCCTTGATTTTGTAAAGTGGGCTAATAAGAGTAAAGAAGTTATTCACACCAAACCAATTTATTTTAAGAAAGAAGTTGACAATGTTGAGATGGAAATCGGAATTCAGTATAACACCGGTTACCAGGAAAACATTTTTGGGTTTGTAAATACAATCAATACTGTCGAGGGGGGTACACATGTTTCAGGTTTGAAGACTGCTTTAACAAGAGTTGTTAATGATTACGTTAAGAAAAAAAATATGTTAAAAAACGGCGACACTCTTATGGGAGATGATGTTCGTGAGGGGTTGACCGCTATTGTAAGTATAAAAATTCCCGAACCACAATTTGAAGGTCAGACTAAAAGTAAGCTTGGAAATTCTGAAGTTAAGGGTTACGTTGACTCTGCTGTGACTTTATTTTTATCTGAATTCTTTGAAGAGAATCCCTCAGTAGCTAAAGTTATTGTGCAAAAAGCTCTTGATTCAGCCCGTGCTCGTCTCGCTGCTAAGAAAGCTAAAGATTTAGTCAGACGTAAAAATGCTTTTAGTCTTGGAGGTTTGCCTGGAAAACTGGCTGACTGTTCAAGTAAGAAATCAGGTGAGACTGAACTTTATATCGTTGAGGGAGACTCGGCTGGTGGAAGTGCTAAGCAAGCTAGAGATAAATCTATTCAGGCAATTTTGCCGTTGAGAGGAAAAATTCTTAACGTCGAGAAAGCTTCCCCTTCCAGAGTTCTTTCAGTTGAGCACATTGCCGATTTAATTACTGCGATTGGAACAGGGGTTGGAGATAACTTTGACTTGTCAAAATTAAGATACAACAGGATTGTAATTATGGCCGATGCTGATGTTGATGGAGGTCACATAAAGACTCTCCTTTTGACTTTCTTTTTTAGATTTATGCCAAAATTAATTGAGGAAGGTCACATCTTTGTTGCGATGCCCCCATTGTATAGAATAAGAAAGAAAAAAGATTATTATGTTTATTCTGATGAAGAACTGAAAAAGGAGACAGCTGGCGTTCAAAATCCTAATGTCACGCGTTTCAAAGGTTTGGGTGAAATGGACTTTTCTCAGCTTTGGGAAACAACTATGAATCCTAAAACGAGGAAGATAAAAAGAATTTTTATAGAAGATGCTGTTGAAGCAGATCAGGTTTTTTCAATGCTTATGGGAGATGACGTGCAAGGGAGGAGAGACTTTATAGCAGACAATGCACATGAAGCTGACTTGGATATATAAAATGAAATTTATAATTATAAAAACAACATTTGAAAATAAGAAAGACGCTGAGGAGGTCGCCAAAAAATTAATTGAATCTAAGCTAGGGGCTTGCGTTCAAATTTCAGAAGTTGAGAGTTATTACAAGTGGAATAAAAAAATTGAAAACTCGAAAGAATATAAGGTTGAAATAAAAACTACCGAAGATAATTACAAAAAAGTTGAAGAGTTGATATTAAAAAATCATAAATATGAAATCCCTGAAATTGTTTCATACGAATTAAACAATGGAAGTGAGAAATATCTAAATTGGATTGAGGAGGAGACTAAATAAAATGGCAAAGAAATCAAAAATACAAACTCCTGACTGGATACTAAAAGGAGATAAAGCTCCGACGGAAAAAAAGAAAGGAAAAACTTTCAAAGTTAGAAAGTGCCCTAAATGCGGCTCTGATAAAGTTGGAGTTGTCATCGGTGAAATTGGAAAATGGGAATGCAAAAAGTGTGGCTGGAAAGGAACAGCTCCGAAAGAAGTGGAACTTAGTGAAGATGAGTTTATGGATTATTTAGATAATCAAGAGGAGGCAAATAATAAAAACTAAAAATGGAAAACGAAGATTATGAAGAAGTCAGAGTTGAAGGAGAAACTTTCAGCGAAGATGATTCAAACGAAGAAGTTGAAATTGAAGTGACTGAAATTTCGTTAAATGAAGATGAAATAAATTACTGGGTAAGTCAGCTTGAAGAACTTAGAGAGAGAAGAGGCGGGGAGATAAGTCTTTCTCTTGATGAGGAAAGTGAGCTTGTGATAACTTACGACGAAACTTCAGATGACGAAGATGAAGAGGAAGAAGATGAAGATTCCGACGACGAAGACTCTGAAGACGAAGAAGATGAAAGCTTGGAGGAGGAATATTAAAAATGCCAAAATACGAAGATAACGACGAGGAGGAAATTGAAGAAATGGAAGACACAGAAGAAGTCGAAGACGAAGTAAATAAAGAAATTGAAGAAGAGATGGACGAAAACGAAACCCAAGAGCATGACATTAACGGAATAAACAATGAGTTAACTCCTGCAAAAGGAGAGAAGGGCGTTTTTAATTCGGAAGTTTCGGGTGAAATGAAGAAAGCATATTTGGATTATGCAATGAGTGTTATTGTTAGTCGTGCAATTCCATCTATTGAAGACGGGATGAAACCGGTTCAGAGAAGAATTCTTTACGCTATGCAGCAGATGGGATTGAAAGCAAATACCCAGACAAAAAAATCAGCAAGAGTTGTCGGAGATGTTATCGGTAAATATCACCCTCATGGTGACGTTGCAGTTTACGATGCTATGGTGAGAATGGCCCAGGATTTTTCACTTCGTTATCCGCTAGTTTACGGTCAGGGTAACTTCGGTTCTATAGATGGAGACAGTCCTGCTGCTATGAGGTATACTGAAACAAAAATGGAAAGAATGGCCGAAGAACTTTTACTTGATATTGATAAGGATACTGTTGACTTTGCTCCAAACTATGACGGCTCTTTAACTGAACCTCTTTTACTTCCGGGTAAAGCTCCGGCATTAATTCTTAACGGTGCTACGGGAATTGCAGTTGGTATGGCAACAAACATTCCCCCACATAATCTGAGGGAAGTAACTGATGCGATTGTAAGTTATATTGATAACCCTAAGGTTGAACTTAAGGAACTTTTACAGGTTGTTACAGGTCCTGACTTTCCGACGGGGGGCCTTATTCAGGGGAATATGGAGGAACTTTATTCAACAGGAAGAGGAAAGATAATTGTGCGTGGTAGAATTGAAAATGAGGAGAAAAAGGGAAAAGAAGTTTTGGTTATAACTGAAATTCCTTACATGGTTAACAAAGCGACTTTGATAACTCAGATTGCTAACTTAGTTCGTGATAAAAAGATTAAAGATATCTCTGACTTAAGAGACGAGTCAAACAAAGGAAAAATAAGAATTGTTCTTGAATTAAAAAAGGGAATTAATCCGAAATTTGTTATTAACGCTTTGTATAAATATACACGACTTCAGGATTCTTTTAATGTTAATTTTTTGGCTCTTGAGAAAGGCAAGCCGAAAGTTCTTGGTTTAATTGATGTGTTAAGAGATTATGTTGAATACAGAAAAGATGTTATCACCCGAAGGACAAAGTTTGATTTGAAAAAAGCACAGGCCCGTCAGGAAATTGTTCAGGGATTAATTAAAGCTTTAGCTAATATTGACAAAGTGATAAAAATAATTCGTTTTGGAAAAGATCCAACAAGAGAATTGACGGAAACTTTTAAATTTACAGAAAATCAGGTTAAAGCAATTCTTGAAACCCGTTTAAGGCAGTTAACTTCAATGGAAGAGGATAAATTAAAGAGTGAAGAAACAGATTTGGAGAAAAAAATAAAAGAGTATGAGAAGATTTTGGGCGACATTAAAGAAGTTCTGAGAATAATTAAAAAAGAAGTTCTTGAACTTAAAGAAAAATATGGGGATCCTCGTCGAACACAGGTTTTCAAGAGAAGTTTCAATGAAATTTCTGAAAAGGATTTAGTTCAGGAAAAAGAAGTTGTTGTGACAATTACGGATAAGGGTTACGTTAAGAGAATGGACGTTCAGTCTTACAAAGAACAGAGGCGTGGAGGAAAGGGAGTTATTGGAAGCAGCCTCACTAACGGAGACTTTACAAGACAGATTTTGACTTGCTCAACTCATGATTACTTAATGTTTTTCACCTCACGTGGAAGAGTTCTTTGGCTTAAAGCTTATGACGTGCCTGAAGCTGAAAGATATGGAAAAGGAAAGGCAATAATTAATTTACTTGGACTTAAAGAGGAAAGGGTAACAAATGTAATTTCAGTTAAGAGTTTTGAAGACTCTCTTATGATGGCAACTAAGAAGGGAATGGTGAAAAAGATTTCACTTTCTTACTTTTCAAAACCACGTGCGTCGGGTGTTAAAGCAATTAACCTGCCTCTTGACAACTCAGACGATTTGATTGGGGTCGAAGTTGTGAAAGAAAAGCAGGAAATTGTTCTTGCAACAAAATTGGGAAAAGCAATAAGATTTAATTCCGATGAAGTTCGTTTAATGGGACGTTCAAGTTATGGGGTTACAGGAATAAAAATGTCAAAGGACGATGAGGTTGTTTCTTTGGAAGTTTTAGCAACAGATGCAATTTTTACTATAACGAAAAATGGTTACGGGAAAAGAACTGCAGTTGAAGATTATAGAAAGACCGCTCGTGCCGGAAAAGGTGTGATAAATGTTAAGATAAGTGATAAGACAGGAGTTGTTGTGAATGCAATTTCAGTTAACGATAATGATTCAATAATAATCACGACGGCAAAAGGCCAGGTAATAAGAACTTCACTTGAAAACATTAGAGTCATGGGACGTGCAGCACAGGGAGTTCGTGTCGTTAAACTTCACGCTGAAGATTACGTAACTGATGTAGTTAAAGTTCATGATGAAGAATGAATGTATTCTTTGAAAGGCGATAATTTTTAAAAACTGCTCTTTTGTGGAAGTTTTATGTTTAATCTTGATGAAGAAATGGAGAAGGTGCTAAAACTTAAGGATTTTTATATTCAATTAAAAGACGAATCTATTGGGTGCGTTAAGGATTACCCTTATTTGAAAAGTGACTTGGAGATGCTAACTAGGGTTTCCAATGTGGCAATTAAAGTTTGTGACGAATTTATTTATTCTAAGAATTTTTCTGATTATGATTTTTTGAATTTTGAAACTAAAAATGGGTTTGTCACAGAAAAACTTTCGGAAATCAATAAAAGGCTCTCTTCACACCTTAAATCAAATAATGGTTCTAACTTTTATGAAGGTTTTTCGATGAGTTAATTTTTGCAATTATTGCAAGCAAAATCATTAAAAACCTAAGCCTCCCATATATTTTGTATGGGTGCGTAGTTTAGTGGTAAAATGTTCGGCTCCAGACCGAAAGATTGGGGGTTCGATTCCCTCCGCGCCCATTTTTTGAAAAATGAAAAGAAAAGATTTTATTGATGGTATAGCCTTACTTACATTTTCGTTATTGCTTTCGGGATTATCCGTAAAGATTGGAGAAAGTTATTACTTATTTGGTTTAATTAGTCCTTCTATTATGATTATTTTACTTAGTCTTGGAGCAATTTTTTGTTTAATTTCGGGAGGTTCGATCCTCCTTGGAAAGGGGCATTGGTGGTTTAGAGACTAAAACCCCTTAACTTCTCAATAAACTTCCCACTTAAACTCTTAGTTGGTTTATCCAATCCCTCCAACTTCATTTCTTCAATCAGGCGACGTGCTTCGTTCTTTGTCTTTCCGCGATTTTGAAATGCTCGGATGAGGGCATTTTTTATCTTGCCATCGAATTCCAAAACTTCCTGCAATAATTTCTCTTTTTCCGTCGGAGTTTTTCTTTTCATGTGGATTAGAAAAGAATCAACTCTAGGGGCTGGTTCAAAATCTTTCTTTGAAACTTTTTCTATAAATTCGATGTTGAAGTAAAGGTTAGCAATTATTCCAATCTTCGTATTTTTTTCTCTTAAAATGTTTGCAAAGTTTTCTCCGATGATTAGTGTTAGTTCCTCTATATTGTCAGAAATTGATTTTAGGATTAATGGTTCGCTTAATGAATATGGAATGTTTGAGACAATTTTGTCAAATTTTTTCCAGGAGTCTTTAAGTGCATTTTTGAAAATAAATTTTGTGTTTTTCAGATTTAACTTTTCAAGTTCGTCTTTGTATTGGGTATCAAGTTCGTATGCTGTTAGAGAATTTACTTTTGGAGCGATTAGTTTTGTTAGTCTTCCGTCGCCTGCTCCGATTTCAAGAACATTGTCGGATTTTTTTAATTTTGAAACTTTTATTTCTTTTTCTAAAATTTCTTTATTTTGTATGAAGTGCTGTTGCTTTTCTGGAATTTGTTCAGTCATACCATAATTTGTACGGCAAGAATTATAAATGTTTTTTAATTTTTTGAAACCATGCGACT
>JBJKQI010000027.1:0-5824 GCA_046705565.1 Candidatus Pacearchaeota archaeon
ATTTTTCACTTCTTCCTGTATAAAGTTTTCCAGTTATAGTTTCCATCTCGCCGTTTCCAATCAAGAAATGGTAACCAATGTCTTCAAAATTTCTCTTTTTAACATGTCTCTCTTTTATGAAATCTGGTGAATCAATTTGTCTTTGAGAATGATGCACAATTATGAATTTTATTTTTGATTTATCAAGAGGGTCCATATTAATTTTTAAGGGTCTTTTTTTCTCTTTGTCTTCTTAAGTATTTGTAAACTAATATCTTAACTTCATCATTTACTAGGAACCATAAGAATGCGTAAGCCCAGATTAATCCTGCGTAGGCCCATCCAATTGGAGAAATAAACCACCCATAGACTGCAAATAAGGTTGCTATTATTTCTGTCCCGAATCCAGCAATTAATAAGATTGGAGCGGGATACGGTTTTTGCCAGAATCTCTTATCTGTTCTTGCTACATAAATTGTTGAGTGCCCTGCAACGGCCAGTTTCAAAAATATTACTGTTTGTACAAGGGCAAGAGATAAACCAAAAACATTTTTAGCTAGATATAAAGCACCGAAACTTGCAAGAACTCCAAAGAAGCCCAAAGCAGTTGCCACCGTTAAAACTTCTTTTAGATTCCATTTTACAGGTCTTTCTTCAATTTGGGTATTGTCATAAGCAATTGCTAAGATGGGTAAATCGTTAAAAATTAACAGAAGAATAATCATTATTGGGGAAATTGGATAAAAACCCAAGACAATAATTGATGCGGTTATGAAAAAGATTAACCTCATTGTCTCGGCAATTCTGTATGTTGAATAACTTTTCATCCTCAAGAAAATTTTACGAGCTTCCTTTATTGCATCAATTATTACAGAGAGGCCTTTGTTTGTTAATATTAAATCTGCCGAAGCTCTTGCTGCATCTGTTGCTCCTGAAACTGCAATCCCTCCGTCTGCCTTACTTAATGCAGGAGCATCATTTACTCCGTCTCCCGTCATTCCTACAATATGGCCTTTCTTTTGGAGACCGTCGACAATAAAATATTTGTCTTCAGGGTAAACCTCTGCAAATCCATTTGCTTCTTCAAGCTCTTTTGAGGTTTTAGAATCAATTTTCAAGCTTTGTGTTTTTGAACCGACAGTTGTGACTTTTTGATTTCCTTTATTTAATACTCTTGCATTAAGAATATTTTTTCCAATTCCTACAAGGTTTGAGATATATTTTGCAATTAGTATGTTGTCGCCTGTTAACATCTTTAAATTCATCCCTAGACCTTTTGCTTCCTTTAATATCTCTTTTGAATCTTTTCTTGGAGGATCTAATAATGGAATTATTCCGACAAGTTCGTATCTTTTACTTTTTTTAATTGCAACTGCGAGCGTCCTCATTCCTTCTTTTGAATATTCATCTATTTTTTTGTTAACAATTTCTTTTTCTTTTCCTTCCAATTTTGTGAATTTTAATATAACCTGAACTGCCCCTTTTGTAACGGTTAGTCTTTTTCCTTTGTAGCTAAGAAGGGCTTCTGTTCTTTTGTCAACTGGATTGAATGGTTTGAATTTTAGTCTCTTATAATTTTTTAATTTTGAATAGATCTTTTTATTTTTTAAGTAGTCAAAGATTGGTGTTTCAATTGGGTCATGTTCTTCTTCGCTTGATGAAAGAGCTCCGTAGAGAATTAAATCATCAGCGGTGTTTTTTCCAACTGGAAAGGGTTCAGCTAGGGACATCTTGTTTTGAGTTAAAGTGCCAGTTTTATCAAAGCAGAGTGTGTCCATTCCTGCAAGTTCTTCAATTGAAGCAAGCTTTGAAACTATTGCCTGTTTCTTTGACAATTTTACAGCTCCGACAGCTAGTGTTACTGAAAGAATTGCCGGCATCGCAACAGGTATTGAAGCAACAGTTAATACAAGGACAAATCTTAAGATATCGACGAAAGGCTGACCTCTAAGAAGAGAAACTACCAAAATTGCTGCTGCTAGTACAATTGCAACCATAATTAAATATCTTCCAATTTTTATCACTGCCTCCTGTAAATGGCTTCTTGAAACTTTTTCGGCTTTGGCAACGAGGGAAACTGTTTTTCCAAAATAAGTATTTAATCCGGTATTAAGAACAAGAGCGATAGCTTCGCCTTTTTTTAGGATACTGTTTCCATAGGCAATGTCTCCGGTTTTTTTATCAACAGGCAAACTTTCTCCTGTTAAGGCGGACTGGTCAATTTCTAACCCTTGAGTTTCCAGAATTTTTATATCTGCAGGAATTATGTCCCCTATTTTTACCTTTACAATATCCCCCGGAACTAAATTTCTCGCATCTATTTCGCTGAATTTGCCGTCTCTTAGAACCAATGATTTTTTTGCGAGTTTATTTTTTAATACTTTAAGAGCATCCAAAGCTTTTCCTTCCTGCCACAAATCAATCCCGGCATTAACAATTAGCAAGAACAAAATTATCCCAAAGTCATCCCATTTTGCCGTTGCTGCCGAAAGTGCTGCTGCTAATTCTATCATGAATGGGATTGGTCCATAAAAACGTCTAAAAACTCTATGAAGAAAACTTTCTTCCTTTTCTTTTACTTCATTAAGGCCATATTCCTCAAGTCTTTTTCTTGCTTCATTAGCACTTAATCCCTTTTTTTCGTCAGTTTCAAATTCTTTAATCAACTCTTTTCCTGGAATTTTTATATAATCATTTGTCTTTTTTTCCATCAAGACCATCTCTTTATTATGTATAGGGAAAAGCTTTTTTAAAACCTTATGGATTTTGTCTTTGGTTAGCTTTATAAAAAGGAATTTTCTTTTAAATTTATGATAAGAGAAAGAACACTTAAAGATTTGGGGGAAGAATACTCTCTTGACTTGGATTTTGCAGTTGAAAATATAAAAAAACTAGGGGCAAAGCTTGTTTTGATACAATTTCCTGACGGCCTGAAGCAATATGCAACGGCAGTCGTGGATTATTTAAGGGAAAAAACTGGCGCTGAATTTATAATTTATCTTGGGAGTTGTTTTGGAGCGTGTGATTATCCTGTTGGAATGGACAAATTGGGAATTGATTTAACAATTCAATTCGGTCACAGTTCATTAATGCCTTCTTATTTAAACAACGGAAAAGAAGTTAGTGCGGGGTTAGGTAAATAGATTTAATCGTGGTTTTGGTTTACCGACGCCGAGGAGGCAGTAAGAAAATTTCACTTAACATCGCGATTAAGGAAAGTTAATTTCTCCCGCGAGTTTACGAGCTGGCTGAGAAATTAATTTGGGTGGAGAAGTCGGCAGGACTTCGGAACTCTTTAATCGCTATTCAACTCTCCGTTAGGATTAAATTTTAATGCAATGTTCCGCAGGAAAAATTTAAAGTCGTGAGCCATATTAATTTAAAGAGGACACTTTAGGACGGCGGGACGCTGTCCATTTAATAATAGAAATTGTTGTTGTCTTTCTGTTTTGTGAGCCGCCGCCTTTTTTGCTTCTTTTTTTCTAAAAAAGAAGAACTTCTTATAATTATTTCAATGGTGTGATTTGCATCTGTTTTGCTAGATGATAAGCACTTGGTAGATCATTATCGTTCTCGACAAACACACGACCGACAACGAGCACAGAATTATTAGGAGAGGATATTTGTTTCATATTGTTTGGTATCTGCCCTTTCCAACTAGGTCCCCTGATAAGGTAGTTGCCTACTTTTGTTCCTGTTGTGCGTTTGCTGACATAGGCAAAATTAGTATTGTTGGATGGATTAGTAAACTGCACACTGTAATATCGATTATTCATATTTGGAACATGCAGAACTTGGGGTCCTTTTCTGAGATCAAGCCAGCCAACAGTAAGGAGAGTATCGCGGTTCATGCCAGCAGTTACTGAATTTGATCCTGAAAAGGTAACAGCGTCTGTAAAAAGTTTTTGCGGCGTCGTGTAAAGCGTGTTAATCGGGATAGGCCCCTCACCAAATCCTTTGACAAGGATAGCTCTCTTGTATATAGATAGTATCAGTCGCGGATAAAAGTAGATAAAAAGAAATCCTGTTACAATTATTGCTCCAAAAAATATTAGCAGGTGTTCCAGTATTGTCATGATTTCACCACCTCAAGTGGCGGAACTTGGTATTTACCTTCGAGAATTGCCTGGCCTGGTTCATAAACACGCAGCCAAAGGATAAAGTTTCCTATAGGCGAAGGCAGCCAATTGGACTTGTAGTTCTTTGGTGCTGTATTCTGGATGTAAATATCAACTGAGCCATCAGCGTTTGGCAAGAACTTTGTCCTGTTACTTACGCTGTAACGATTAATAGGATTTGGCACAAAATGATTTTGTGCATCTCCCATGGTTAGCGACCAAAAAGCATTGTTTGGCGGGAAATTTCCTGCAGGAAAGTGCATGATATAATTATGCTGACCGCTAAGTATGCGATTATTTCCATCTTTGTTTGTCTTCCAGTACATTGCTTCTTGTGAAACATTTACTGGACCAGGAAATATTTGAGCGCATGCAGCCCGGAATAAAAAGCTTTTTCCAATCTCACCACTTCCGAAAATGGTTATCCAACCATTAGTCTTTTTGACATAAATCTTCGCAATAATCGGGAGCATGACAAACCCCAAACCGAAACCTAAAAGAACACCTTGTATTATGTCATTGCGTAAAGTTCTTGATTGAAGAATGATGAATGAACGGATGATTACAAAGGCAAATGCAGCGACGATGACTATTCTTACAGAAGTGTATAATGTTTTGATGTTCATATTTATTTTTCCGTGTTTAATTTTTACAAATTCTATTGAACAATTTTATCATTCTGCTTTAATCGAGTCAACAGGTCATTAAGATGATCCCTCAATTTCTTTTTGAATATCTTTGTGCCTAAAGGCTGAAATCCTGAAGAAGAACTAACCTCAACCTCTCCAGCTAATTTAGAATCAATCCAACATTCAATAGTAACAATTTTTGAATTTAAACCTATTTTGACTTTATATTTAGTTGGAATAAAGATCTGTACTGGAGAAATAATTGGCTCTCTTCTACTGTATAATCTGCTGTCATCAGATGATTCGATCACTTTAAACCTATGATTCTTAGCCCAGCTATCACATACTTTAAACAGATTTCTATCAGTATTTTTGAACTTAATTATAGTTCTTGCCATATGATAAGGTAAGCAACCCTTATATATAAATATTGTCTAAAAGAAGTTTTTCTGCTTGACGAAGTCAAGACAAAATGTGCGAAGCACAAAGGCGGCTCACTTTTTTATTTACAACAATTTCTGCATTTTAGGGGCGGGTGGTCGGGGGTTTTAAAGTGTCCTCTTTACTAATTTTTACATTTTAGTTTTGGCTCACGATTGAGTTGAACATAACGGAATGCGAACTTTAGTTCGTCTTCCGTTCCTAAAGGGCATAAAATATCTATAATTCAAATTATATTCTTAATAATCAGGTAATTCTTCCTGGTTCTTTGGAACAGCTTTCTTTGCAGGTTTTGCTTTTGGTTCTTCAGAACTTTCTTCAGGTTCTGCTTGAATTTCTTCATCAGTTACAGAGTTTATCATTTCCTTGAATTTTGGAAAGTCTTTAGCGAGAATTCTTACACCTGCTTTTGTGAAGCCTGTGTAACGCTCAGAGTTAACATATTCACGTATTGTGAAACCTCTTCTTCCACCAAAGTCATCAATTCGTAAAACAATATCCGACTGGTCGTTTTTTTGAATTTTTCCTAAATCTTTTTCCATATTTTGTTCAAATTAATTTGTTATTTAAATGTTTCGGGTTATTCAAGAATTATTTTTTGTTAGGCATACAATTCTTGCAAGCGTGAAATTTGTTTTTTTTAAAATATGTGTTTGT
>JBJKQI010000028.1:0-2817 GCA_046705565.1 Candidatus Pacearchaeota archaeon
GTTGGTGATTTGTTTCTTAAACCTCTGGATTTTTTACCTGCAGAAGTGAGGCCTCTTTCAGGTCTGCTTTTGTTAACAGGTTTAGTCATCCAGTTTAAATTTTTATCATTCTTTATCTCGTTTCTTGAAGGGTCAACACAAATAACTTCGTAAAAATAATTCATTCCGTCTTTTCCTATATTGTAAGAGTTCAAGACTTCGAGGTTTGTGAATTTTTTAGAAACTCTTTGTTCAGCTATCCACTTGTAACTCATCTTAAGATTTTTATTAATATGGAGTCTTTTACTTCTTCTACCTTTATTTGGTCTTGGTCTTTTGTGACCTCCCCTTTTAATTCTAATTCTTATAACAACAAAACCTTGCTTGTCTTTGTAGCCAAGAGCACGAGCCCTGTCAAGTCTTAGAGGTTTTTCAACTTTAGTAAAAACATTTGAGTTTCTCCAAGCGGTCATCCTATTTCTAAGAGTCTCTTCGTCAGGCTTTTTCCATGCCTGTTTTATATAATGATAAAGTCCATTTGTCATGAACTTTAGAGAAATATTTGGTTTAAAAAGCTTTGGAAAAAATGAGGCTACTCGGATTTGAACCGAGGACCTCTGCCTTATCAGAGCAGCGCTCTAGCCAGGCTGAGCTATAGCCTCATCCATTTCAAAAATAAATCTCATTTATAAGTCTTATGAAAATATCCAGAAGAAAGGTTACTCAAGAGCATCCATTTCGAGAGTCAGAATTCCTTTAACTAAAGAATATTTTTTAAGAGGTAAGTCAATTTGAATTCTCTTCAAATAGCCAGTTTTTTCAGAGACGGCCTTTACTTCAAGGCTGTTCTCAAGTTTTATTATTGAAATGTCTTTTATTGATTTTACACCCGGAACTTCAACTTCGTATTCAATCTTGTTGTCAACCCGTTTCAATTTTGATTTTGGTTCTTTTTTCTTAATCTTTTTCCATTTTTCAAGATTTTCATCTGAAAAATTTATTGGTAAAAATTTCACATCCGGGTCTTTTTTTGAACTCTTTTTTTCTTCTGGAAAAACTTCTTTTCCATTTATCATAAGTCTCATCTTACCTTGGGGAACCGGAATTTTATTTCCTTCAGGCATTCCACGTGACATCTCCTTTTCAAGCATTTTGAAAGTGCTTGAGACCATTTTATTTATCAGTTTGTTGCCTATACTCTCTATAATTCCAGGTTTCTCCATAGGAGTCAGGGCGTCTTCCTTTCCGAGCATGCCCCACTTATCCTTAAAATCCTTAAGTTGGGTTCCGCAATTGGGGCAAAAGTTCTGACTAGCTTTTACACTTTCTCCGCAAACGTTACATTTTTTACGCTTTAACATCTATAATTTCCTCTAAAATTCTTTTATTTACCACGAAACCCTCTTTTAAATATTTTTGGGATTAATGTTCTCATTAAAAATTTCTAAAAAGTTACATTTTTATATTATCCCAATTTGCTTAAATTATGACAAAAAAATTTTACGTTACAACGGCAATAGATTATGTTAATGCAGAGCCGCATATCGGTCACGCATTTGAGAAGGTTTTAGCGGATACAATTGCTAGATGGAATTCACTTAACGGCAAAGATGTCTTTTTTTTAACCGGGGTTGATGAAAATGCGCAAAAAAACGTTGAGGCTGCACAGAAAGCTGGAGTGCCTGTAAAAAAGTTTGTGGATAAAAATGCCGCCCTATTCAAAGAGCTTTGTGATAAATTAAATATTTCCTACTCAAAATTTATAAGAACCACAGATAAAGAGCATTCAATTGTTGTTAATAAAATGGTACAAAAAATAATTGATAAAGGCGATATCTATAAAGGAACTTATGAGGGACTTTATTGTGTTGGCTGTGAAACTTATTACACTGAAAAAGATTTGATCGACGGAAAATGCCCGGAGCATAATACCAAACCGGAATTAAGAAAAGAAGAGGCTTATTTCTTTAAATTAAGTAAATATGAAAAGGAGCTGAAAAAAATAATTCCAAAGTATGTTGTGCCAAAGTTTAGAGCTAATGAAGTTTTAACAAGAGTCAATGAGGGATTAAAAGACATCTGTGTTAGTAGAAAAGATGCTAAGTGGGGAATAGATTTTCCAAATGATTCCCATTATAAAATCTGGGTTTGGATTGATGCTCTTATTAATTATGTAAGCGGGGCTTCCGGGAACTGGCCTGCAGATACCCATGTTATCGGTAAGGGCATAAATTGGTTTCACTCTGTGATCTGGCCGGCTATTTTACTCTCTGCAGAGTATGACCTTCCAAAAAAATTACTTGTCCACGGTTACCTAAACACCGGCGGAAAAAAGATGTCAAAGAGTTTGGGAAATGTGATTAATCCAACAAAATTAATTAATAAGTATGGTGTAGACGCTGTCAGGTATTCTCTTTTGAGATGCTCCGTTTTTGAAGACACAGAGTATTCTGAAGAAATTTTAATGAAAAGATATAACAACGAACTGGCAAACAAGCTCGGAAACTTGGTTTCAAGAGTGTCAGGTTTAATTGAAAAATTTGGAACTGAAAAAACCACAAACAAATTATTGAAAAAGCTCGACGAGAAACAAATAAATGAGCACATGCAAAATTACGAAATAGACAAAGCATTGAATGAAATTTTTGCTTTCATAGACAGATGCAATGAATATGTGCAACAGGAAAAACCATGGGAAACAAAAAATAAAAAAATTTTATTTGAATTAAAGGAATCAATCTTAAAGATTTCTGAACTTCTTGAGCCATTCATTCCGGAAAGCGCACAAAAAATAAAAAAGCAATTCAGCGCAAAAAAAATTGTTAAAGGTGAGCCATT
>JBJKQI010000029.1:0-5267 GCA_046705565.1 Candidatus Pacearchaeota archaeon
CTAATTCGTAAGCCTCCTGAAGGTGAGATTTTGGAAATTCTGAAATTCCCCCAACTAGTTCAAAAAATGCTTTCTCATTTTCTTTTACGGCATAATTTACTGCTAATGTATAACTCGGCGGAAAAGACCTAGGGATGTCTCTATACAAAAATAGAAATACATTTTTATCCTTGCTGTAATCATAGCCTACCATTGCCAAAACAAAACTTCAAACATCCCTAATAAAGCTTTCGCAAAGGCGTAAATGAAGAATATCGGAAATCCGAAAGATTTATATATCCCAATATCGGATATTAGATATCGAATAAACGATAAAATGGAAAACAATAATTATAACAATTGGGGCATGTGGGGAAGAAGACACCTAAGAATGTCCTTTGGCCAAAAAGGTTGGCTAAGACCAATGGTTCTTAACATTCTTGAAAAGGGACCAATGAACGGGGTTGAAATAATGAACAAAATAGGTGAAATGAGTCATGGTTGGTGGAAGCCTTCCCCCGGTTCAGTTTATCCGTTATTACAAACACTTTCCGACGAAAAGCTAATAAAAAAATTACCAGACGGGAAATATGAATTAACAGATAAATACAAAAAAGAATTTGGATCCTCTGACGAAACTGAAAATATATTAACAAACATGGAAAGCGAAATTTATTACCTTAAAGATTTATCACAAACAAACAAAACTGAATTTAACAAGTACAAAAATAAAATAAATAAATTAAAAAATGAATTTTCTCAGTTGAAATAATCCACAACCTTTAAAAGTAATTTTTAATTAATTCAAAAATGAAATCTGAAAAAAAAGAGTATAAAAAAAATATTATCGAAGTAAAAAACCTTGTTAAAAAATTTGGGGACCTTACTGCAGTAAATAAAGTTTCTTTTAATGTTAAAGCAGGAGAGATGTTTGCATTCCTTGGTCCAAATGGAGCTGGGAAGTCAACAACAATAAAGATATTAACAACCCTGGTTGACGCAACAGATGGCACAATAAGAATCGACGGGATTGATCCAGGAAAAGAAAAAGATGAAGTAAGAAAATCTTTTGGAATAGTTTTTCAAGACCCAAGTTTAGACGATGATTTGACAGCGTATGAAAACTTAGAATTTCATGCAACTTTTTATCACGTTCCACGTAAAGAAATAAAAAAAAGAATTGAAAAATTATTAAAATTTGTTGAACTCTGGGAAAGAAAAGATTCTTTAGTTAAAACTTTTTCAGGGGGAATGAAAAGAAGACTCGAAATTGCAAGAGGACTAATTCATCACCCAAAGATTTTATTTCTTGATGAACCAACCCTCGGACTTGACCCTCAAACAAGAGACCACTTGTGGGGATATATAAAAAAGATGAATAAGGAAGAGGGAATGACAGTATTTTTAACAACTCATTATATGGCTGAAGCCGAAAGTGTTGCTGACAGGATTGCAATTATTGATCATGGAAAAATAATTGAAGAAGGAACCTCTGCAGAATTGAAAAAGGTTACAAAAACAAAAAATCTCGAAGAAGCTTTCCTAAAATTAACAGGACATGCAATCAGAGACGAAAGCGCTTCAGCAAAAGAAAATTTCAGGACTCACGCAAGAGCCTGGGGGAGAAGATAAATGGGAGATTTCAAAGGACCAGTTTACATAATGTGGCTTAGGCAAGTTAAAAAATATTTAAGGTCAAAACCAAGAATCATTGGTTCGCTTGGTCAGCCGATTTTATTTTTAGTTGCATTAGGTTTTGGTCTCGGAGCACTCTATCAATCTGCTAACGGGGGAAACTTTGTTGACTTTTTAGCTCCGGGAATTATTGCAATGAGCATTCTTTTCACATCAATGTTTGCAGGTATTGAAGTTATTTGGGATAGGCAATTTGGATTCCTAAAAGAAACTCTTGTTGCCCCGGTTTCAAGATTCAAGATTATGTTAGGCCGAACTCTCGGTGGAGCAACAACAGCAATCTTGCAGGGGATTATTGTTTTAATTATAACAATTATAATTGGATTTAGACCCAATTGGGCACTTTTACCCGTCGCACTTGTCTTCATGATTTTAATAGGACTTTTCTTCACGTCCTTGGGAACTGCACTTGCTTCAAAGATGGATGATATGCAGGCTTTCCCATTAATTATGAACTTTTTGATAATGCCATTATTCTTTTTGTCAGGTGCACTTTTCCCTCTCGCTGACGCTCCGGAATTTTTAAAGATAATTGCTTACTTTAATCCGCTAACTTACGGTGTCGACGGGCTAAGAGTCGCACTTACAGGTGCCGGACAGTTTAGTATTATAACAAATCTTCTTGTCTGTGTAATTTTAACTTTAGCAGTTTTAGTTATAGGATCCAAAATGTTTAGTAAGATTCAGATTTAAATCTTAACAAACCCTTCAATCAATTCATGATTGTAAACCTCAGGATGAAATAAAACTCCATAAATAGGGCGTGAAGAATGTTTAAAATAAAATTTGTCACCGAAGAATTCAGTAGGCAAACCAACAGTTTTCCCATGTAGAAAATAAACTTTTACATTTCCTATGAGACCTAAAAAATCTTTCTCAAAATTGACTTCATTCTGACCAATTTCTTTATTATCCTTGAGCGAAGCGCCAAAAGTTAACCCAATTACCTGCATCCCTGCACATATTCCTAAAACAGGTTTTGAAAAATTTTTTAACCAGCTAAATTTATCCAAATTATCCAAATACTCAAAATCAGACAAAGCAGTCCCGGATAAAATAATTTTTTCAGCACGCGATAATTCTTCAGATGACAAATCTTTGTAATGAACAACTAAAACATCCTCCTCAAATTTAGAAACCACTTTCACAATGGGTTTTACAAATTCTTCTTCGTGAAGCTCTTGGGCGCACAATGAAACTATTAATATCATAAAATAAATTCGAAATTCCAATTAATAAATTTATTTAAATAACCCATAATAATCAAAATAACTTTTGAGTTCCTTTTTTCCGTTTGGACCATCCACAGGAAGCCCACCAAAATAAGATAAGAAAAAATCTTGATTATTAAGAAAATAAGGCTCTTCTTTTAAGGCTTCCATATATTTCATTAAAGGATCATTATTTTCATTTAACAAAAAATCAAATATCAAATTTCCGTTATTTATAAGATTTAGATTGAAATTAGTATCTCGTGTTTGAAGAACTTTAATGGAAAGATTTTCCGAAGGATGAAAGTTGCCTCCTCTATTAATAAGATGGAGAAGAAAATCACTTGAAGTATTAATATTGGGGAAATATCCATTGGGTTGCCCCCACCTACTTAAATAACTTTTCTTGACATGAAATGTTTTATCTGCACTTATAAAAATTGTATCAACTATTTTTCCAATGTTTCTAAAAGCGTGGCTTTGTATGTATAGGGGTTTTCCATCTTTAATAAAAGTAAAAGATTCGTCAAATCCAAAAGTTTCTGGATGAGAAGACTTAACAAAACCTGTAAAAGATGGGATATACACATCATTCCAAGAAGGAACAGTCTTCGTGAACTCTTTTGTATGAATAACATCAATAAACCCTTTACCAACAAAAAAAGGAGACACATTAAATCCGTATTTTATGTTATTTAATTTTGAGAAAAACTCTTCTTCTTTCTCCTGATAAAAAAAACTCATGAAACTTCTTAATAAAAGTCTATTTATAAAAATTATTTCACTTCAGAACACACTATTCAATTTCAACCTCACCGTAAAAAGAATTCTCTCCTTCCTGAACAACCTTCTTATCCAAAAGTCTAAGAGGTCGCGAATAAAGAGGACAGTCCATTACAAAAGTTTCAAACTCGCCGCCTTCACCCGCAACATGAATTTTATATTTTTTATTCAACTTCTTTATTTCTTCAATAAAATTTTCATCAATCTCTCTAAATACCCAGCTTTCATCAAGGGGGTAAGCAAAAACTCCAACTAGAATCACTTTAAACTTGTTTGCCATTAATTCTTCAAGATAACTTTCTTCATCTCTTTGCCAGAGGGGATTAAAACAAGTTATTCCAAGTTCATCACAGATTCTCTGGATTCTCGAAGCCTGATAAACCGAGTTAATTGCACCGGTCACAACACCATCTATTTCATGTTTATCCACCGCTTCCAGGATAGCTTCACGCAAATCATCAAGCTCAATCTCTTTTTCTCCAAGCGTCTCTCTGGAAATAACAGGAACACCCATCACTTCTGCTTGCTTATTTGTTTTAGTTATCGATGGCGTGTGAAACATAAAGCTCTCTTTATTTTTTGAAAAAATCGAGATAAGACAAGCTAGTTCATGGCCTGCTTTTTTAGCCAAGTACGCAGAATAAACTGAATCCTTTCCGCCCGAAAAAAGAACTCCTAATTTCATTTTTTGTCCTTATTTAATAAACTCTCTAAATTATTTATAGTTTTTGTGCCGTCAGAGGGAAGTGAATTAAATTCTCTAAAACTCCTAAATTGGTCGCTCGAGATTGTGATATTATTTTCCGATTTGGATTTGTTGTTTAATCCTCCTGAATAACTATAGCTTCCGACGGTCCCAATGGCAGAAGCCCCAATCATAAGTCCTATAAGTCCGTATTTGAAATTTTGCGATTTCTTCTCAATAAATTTTGGAAGCCTCTTAGAAATTTTAAAAAAAGGGATTGCAGCAGTATTTGGCTCAAAATCAAGAAGATTCTTTATTACATCCGTAACAGACGAATCAACAAGCCCAGTCAAAGTAGAAATCGGTCCGGAGCCCAGAGTCAAAAAAGCGGCTTTCTTAATTTTATCCAATCCAAATCCCAAAGTGTAAGGGATAATATTAGTAAGAGAATTTCCATAATAATAAAGTGAATCACTAAGCCACAGAGAATTTGTTTTTGAACGGCCGAAAAGTTTTCCCTTGTCAACAAGATAAGCAAAGCTTCCAACAAGCGGAAG
Organism: Candidatus Pacearchaeota archaeon; assembly: GCA_046705565.1. Taxonomy (GTDB): domain Archaea; phylum Nanobdellota; class Nanobdellia; order Pacearchaeales; family GW2011-AR1; genus GW2011-AR1. The sequence continues at coordinate 4,911 of JBJKQI010000029.1, forward strand.
AAAGATTAGTTTCAAAAGAGCCGACTTTTCATTTCCCATATCCGGTAAAAGACTATGAACAATTGGGGGGGCATTCTCTGCAATTTTAGGAAGAACACTTTCATAAAAAGCATAAAGGGGGGCATATGGAAGAACAGCTCCTAAAAAACAAGCAGAAAAATCTTTAGCAAAATTCTTTGGATCATGATTATAATACTCTTTTAAAATTTCTTTTTTCCTCGGCAAATCCTTAACCCAATCTTTAGTCTTATTGTAAAGTTTCATTAATTTTGAAAAAATAGGCTCTTTATAAAAACTTATGAGATGAAGTTATTCCTCTTTCACATCTTCTTCGGAATCCAAAGGAAATTCTTCGTC
>JBJKQI010000030.1:0-7125 GCA_046705565.1 Candidatus Pacearchaeota archaeon
AGTTACCTCCTACTCAAAAAGGTAACTCACTTATTTTATAAGAAACTTTCTACAAAGCCTTCAATTCCTAAATTTTTTTAAACTAGATTAACCTGAGCTTTTTATGTCTTTGAAAATTTATTCAACGCTTTCAAGAAAAAAAGAAAAGTTTGTGCCGTTAAAAAAAGGGAAAATTAATATGTTTGTGTGTGGACCGACAGTTTACGATTTTTCACATCTCGGTCACGCCAAGACCTATGTCCAGTTTGATATCATTGTGAAATATCTTCGTCATTTAGGTTTTGATGTGTTTTATCTCCAGAATATAACCGATATTGATGACAAAATAATAAAAAGGTCCAAAGAAACTAACGAAAGCTGGAAGGAACTTTCAGAAAAATACAAAAAAGAATACCTTAAAGATATGAATTCTCTTGGTGTAAACTCAGTAACAAAATACGCGAATGCAACAGATTACATTGATGAAATTGTTTCACAGGTGAAACGATTAATAGAAAAAGGGTATGCATACAAAATTTCAGACGGGTATTATTTTGACTTGAGTAAAGATGAAGATTATGGAAAACTTGCAAAAAGAACTTCTCTCGGGGACGATGATTCAGTTTCAAGGATTGATGAAAATGAAGAGAAAAGAAACCCAGGAGATTTTTGCCTTTGGAAATTTTCCAAACCCGGAGAGCCGGTATGGACAACAGATATCGGTGACGGAAGACCGGGTTGGCATATAGAGGACACCGCAATAACCGAAAAAGAATTTGGACCACAGTACGACATTCACGGGGGAGGTTTAGACTTAATTTTTCCTCACCACGAGGCCGAAATTGCACAAATGGAATCTATCTCAGATAAAAAACCCCTGGTTAAAATTTGGATGCATACGGGATTTTTGAATATAAACAAAGAAAAAATGTCCAAGTCTTTAGGAAATTTTTCAACAATAAGAGAAACCCTAAAGGAATACTCTCCAGAGATTTTAAGATATCTATTCCTTTCAACAAGTTACAGAAAGCCTCTTGACTTTTCAGAAGAATCGTTACAGAATGCTAAAACTTCCTACGATAGACTAAAAAATATTTGTGAAAAAATAGAAGAGAATGGAAAAGAGAATGAAGAGTGCATGGTTGAATTTGAAGAAGCGATGAATGACGACTTTAATTGCCCCCTAGCGCTTCAAGTTCTCTGGAAGCTTGTGCGTGATGAAAAAACAAAAGGAAAATATCAGACAATAAAAAAAATGGACGAGGTTTTTGGTCTTAAACTTTTAGAAAAAATTAAAATAGAAATTCCAAAAGAAGTTGAAGATTTAGCAAACGAAAGAGAGAAGTTCAGAAAGGAAAAGAATTGGAAAAAGTCGGATGAAATTCGTGAGAAACTAAAATCTCTCGGATATGAAATTCTTGACGGCAAAGAGGGTTGGAAAATTAAGAAGGTTTAATGTTATACGAGACCATTTTAAGGAAACTAAGAAGAAGGGGTATATGTCCGTTTTGCACGCGTAAAAAAGAATTTCTAATTCTCGAAAACAAAAAGTCATATCTTACTCCGGCTCAAGCTCCTTACACAAAAGATCATCTTCTTGTAATTCCAAAGAGGCATGTGCTTACTTTGAAAAATCTTAACGGAATTGAAAAGCAAAAGATGTTCGAATTGGTTGTCGAAGGTATAAAAATACTAAAGAAAAGATACTCTGCAATAGAAGTTGAATATAAAGAGGGAAATATGAAACTGGCTGGGAAGACTGTTCCACACGTGCATTTTCATCTGATTCCAAAAACAAAGGCAGGAATTGTTGACGGGAAATCTTCAAGAAAGTTTTTAAGTGATAAAGAACTTATTGCTGTTGTAAAAAGGGTGAAAGAATACAATGGCAGATAAATTTTCATCAGACCTGAACCAGTTAAAAAGAGATTTTAGAAATTCTATTAATACAGCAATAATTGCTGCATTTGGGCTTTTAATGGCTCTCTCTTGGAATTCTCTCATCGGAGATTGGGCAAAAGGTATAGCTTCAGCTTCTCCGTTGCAGGGCCAGCTTTTTTCAACATTAATAATAACTGTAATTGCTGTAGTTGGAATTTTTATAACCACAAGAATTTTTTCTCCGAAAAAAACTGAAACTGAAGAGAAAAAATGAAACAAAAATATAGAAAAGCCTTGTTTATTGTAACATACATTATCGATGCAAAAACTCCAAAGACTCCAAGATATTTAATTCTTAAGAGAAAGCTTCACTGGAAAGGTTATGAATTTCCTAAAGGAGGAATTGAAAAATATGAAACAAAAAGAGAAGCTCTTCGTCGGGAAATTTCTGAAGAGGTTGGACTTAGAATATTAAAGATAAAAAAGCATAAATTTAGAGGTCAATACTCTTACCCTGAACTCCTTAGTGATAGGCCCGGTATTGTTGGTCAAACCTTTTCACTTTATTCGGTAGAAGTCAAATCCGGAAAAGTTAAATTTGATAAGCGTGAACACTCGGGGGCATCATGGCTTTCATATAAAAAAGCAAAAGAAATTTTAACTTACAAAGATCAAAAGAAAGCATTGACAATAGTTAATGATTGGTTAAAGAAAAAGGTTAAATAACCTAAATCTTTTTTCAAATTATGAAACCGCGTGAATTTACTCTCTCGACTGGAACAAAAATTTTTTTAGGAAAAAATTCAGAAAATAACGACGAGCTCGTTAATTCTTTCAAGGGAAAAAATAATGTCATCCTCCACACTGTAGCACCGGGAAGTCCATTTTGTGTTATTGAAAAACTCGAGCCAACTAAAGATGAAATTTACGAAGCGGGAATTTTTACAGCATTAAAATCTCAGGATTGGCGCGACAATAAAAGAGATGTAAAAATGCATGTTTTCACAGGCCACGACGTGAAAAAACCCTTTTTTGCAAAATCCGGCTCATGGAAATTAAAAAACTCTCCTAAAGAAATCATAATAAAGAAAAAAGATGTCTTAGATATAGAAAAAAATGTCAAACGTTCCGTTAAATAAAAAAGAAAATTACGTCGGTGAGACTAAAAAAAGGTCTCTAGTCAAAACCATAATTTACAGAGTCATAATTCTCATTGCTGATTTCATCTTTTTATATTTAATAACAAGACAGTTAACAATTGCAATTGGATTTATGGTTATTAGTAATCTTTACACGGCGATTTCTTATTACTTTTATGAACGAGCCTGGGACCATGTGAAATGGGGAATAGTTTTTTCTAAAGGCGGGAAAAGAAAATGAAAAAAATGGAATAAAAAAAATTCATCAGAAAAATCTTTAATTCTCTCTAGGTGGACCCTTGTATTTACAATTCTAATATTGGCAATCACTATTTTTATTGGATGGAAACAAATTTCAATTGGATTACAACAAATTCCTCCAAAGCCTCACATAAACTTTTCAACAATTACTGAAGTTGCAAAAGGTCAAGGGGCTAGTGAGTGAGTGTAAAAATTATTACTGTGATTATAATTATAGGAACTCTACTTATGTGAATATTCAACCAAATGATATTTATTTTAAGAATGAAATTATTATAACAAATGAAGGTAAGTCCACAAGTGATTTATCTCTTTTGTTATCTTGTAATTTTCCTGTGGATTTAATAGAAAGAGTTTATGACCCAAGAAGCCAAGATATAGAAACAAGAAGGTTTTTTGATAATTATCCCATTTATATAAAAATAAATAATCCAAATATGGGAGATTTTGGAGTTTTGGAGCTAGTTCATGATGTAGGAGAGGGAAATACAAAAAATAATTTTTGCAATGTGAGTTATAGTTCAAATGATTTGGGGTTTCAAAGTACTCTGATAAATTTCCAAAATCCATGATAGAACTAAAAGCAAATGCGCCAGCCGGGAATCGGACCCGGGTCACCAGCTTGGGAAGCTAGTATTCTACCACTAGACCACTAGCGCATGAATTTTTCAAATCCTTCAAATTTATAAAACTCTCTTTCTTCAAATAGTTATGATTAGAGAAGTTCAATTAGGAAAAAATGGAATAACAGAGAATTTTATCGGGATGTTAAAGGTTCATTTTTCAAACTGCAGGACTGTAAAAGTCAGCGTTCTAAAATCAGCCAGAGAAGACAGGGACGACTTGAAAAAACTTGCAGACGAGTTGTTAAAGCATCTTGGAGAAAATTACACCGCAAGAGTAATCGGTTTCAAGATTGTCTTGAAAAAATGGAGACAACCAAGAATCGAAGTCAAAGAATAATTCTAACAGCAATCTTTATAAATGAAATTCAATCTAAATTCTTATGGCAAGAAAAAAAGCAAATGAACAGGATTTAAGCTCAGAAGAATTAGAAAAAGCTGCTGAATCTGAAAGTCTTGAAACTGAAAAATCAAAACCAACTTCTAAAGAGGATAAACTTAAAGCTCTAAAAGAAAAGGCTGAAAAACTCTTGAAAGAAAAGACACAGACCCTTGACACAGAAACTCTAAAGGAAGAAGTTAAGGCAAAGAAAAAGTCAAACATGCTTATCGATCTTGAGGATTATGTTAAAACTGGAATTTATCTTGGAACAAGAATTGTGACTCCGGATATGAAAAAATATGTTTATAGAAGAAGAGCTGACGGGCTTGCAATTTTTAATACAGATTTAATTGATGAAAAGTTAAAAGAGGGTATTGAATACTTATCAAAGTTTGAACCTCAAAATGTAATTTTAATTTGTAAAAGGCAGTCTGGCTGGAGAGCTGCAATGAAATTCGGAGAAGTTACAGGAATAAGAGTTTTCACAAAAAAATATCCTGCGGGAGTCATGACTAACACAAACTTAAAAGATTTCTTTGAAACTGAACTCACAATTATCTCAGATCAGTGGTTGGATAAAAATGCATTAAAAGACACACTCGACGTTAAGAAAAAAGTTTTAATGATTTGCGGAACAAATAACTTCTCAAAAGGGGCTAATCAGGTTATTATTGGAAACAACAAGAGTGGAAAAAGTTTGGGATTAATCTTTTACCTTTTAGCAAGAGGTTTTCTTAAAGCAAAAGGAAAAGATACAAGCGAACTTCCCGACATGGATTGGTGGATTGGCGACGAAGATTAATTTAAAATACCCCTCTTTTTTATTTTCTTAGATGGAAAATAATTTTATTCTGGGAGGAGCAGCAAAATACTATAATTTTAATTTTGTAAAAAGATTAGTTAACTCCATCCCATACAATATAACAAATGCAGATGGGAAATTAATGGATTTGATAATCTCCAGAGAAAAGGGAATAGTTAGGAATTATTATATTCATCCTTTACTAGAAAGCAATAAATTAAAAGTTGTTAGTTGTGAAGGAACCGGAAATTGGGTGTATTCTCCGAGGGAGAAAATTATAAAAGGAAGAACAGGAGAAGAACATTCTCAGTATTATAATTTCAGTATAAAATTATCTGGTCTTGAGAAAGATTAATTTTTCTCCTTAAATAACAACCAATTTTCTTTTTTACCCCCAAGTTTTGCATTTAATAACACGTAAACGCCCATCAATTTCTTTCCGTGAATATTTATTATAATCTTTTCAGAATCTTTTTCAACCAAATCATAAGTTCCATTATCCCAAATTTTCACTGTTCCTTTTCCATAACCTTCTTTAATCTCGCCTGAGAAATTTGCATAACTTTTTTCATGATCCGGAACCTGAACTGCAAGTCTCTTTACCCCTGCTCGTGTTGGAGGTATTTTTGGAAGAGCCCATGACTTCAAGACGCCGTTGAACTCTAACCTGAAATCCCAATGCAAGTGCGAGGCATGGTGCTCCTGGACAACATAAATTTTCTTTGAAACCATACAAAATTAAAGGGCCTATAGGTTAAATAATTTTCATTTATCGCCCGCAGCTTTTTTCAGTCTATTCATAATTGCAACGCCGAGACCCATTTTAGGGACTGTCTCCACAAGAATAATTTCAAAACCTAACTTATCCATTTCTCTAAAATCAGAAAAAATATTTCTTGCAAATTCTTCAGCAGAATTTTCAAACTTTATCACGCCAATTTTTTTGCATTTGTGTTTTTTCAAAAGTTTTTCAATTTCATTTCCTGAAAAAAGAATTACTCTTGCTTTAGGAGAATAATGTTTATGTTTCATGCCTGGAGATTTTGCGACTTTTCCATTTTTAGTTCTAGTGTAAACTTTTCCAATTACTTTTTCTAATTCTTCTTTTGTTATTTTTCCGGGTCTTAATATCATCGGAGTTTTTGAAGTTAAATCCAAAACCGTCGATTCAATACCAATTTCAGTTTTTCCTCCGTCCACAACTGCATCTATCTTTCCATCCAAGTCCTCAAGAACATGTTCTGCTTTTGTAGGGCTCGGTTTTGTTGAAGAATTTGCAGATGGTGCAGCTACTGGGGTTTTTGATAATTTAATTAATTCAAGAGCAATTTTATTTTTGGGCATTCTTATTGCAACAGTTTTTTCTCCGGCAGTAACAATTTTCGGAATCAAAGGGCTTTTTTCAAAAACAATTGTGAGAGGTCCAGGCCAGAAAGTCCCAATTAATTTTTTTGCTTTCTCAGGAATTCTTTTTACAAGTTTGCTTAAGTCTTTTTTGTCAGCAATATGGACAATTAAAGGATTATCCGCGGGGCGCCCTTTTGCAATAAATATTTTTCTCACAGCATTAGAGTTAAGGGCATTTGCACCAATACCATAAACCGTTTCGGTTGGAAAAGCAACTAATTTTCCCTCATGAAGAAGTTTTGCAGGTTTTTTTAGGTCCGAAATCTTTTTTGGTTTTATTATTCGGGTTTTCATAATTAAATATGAAAAAATAATTTTAAATTACTTATGGATGTTGTAACGCAACATTTATAAAGCAAAAATTTCTACAAACGATATTAACGATGATGAGTGCCTTAATAAAAATGTTTCACATATAAGGTATGATGTATGTAGAAGCAGTGCTCATGTTGTAAATAATTAAGAAAATTTCTTGAAATGATTTTATAATATGTTGTCACAAGTTTGTGATCTTTTAAGCCAATAGTAGGAGTTTTGTGTGAAGTGGTTTGTTCGTCTTACATTAAACAAACTGCGCAATTGATTTTTATCGTCGTCGGTAAAAAGTATGAAATTGTTAATTCCAGTTGATCCTGCTGGCGGCTGCGGCTC